>JAGCSQ010000019.1 GCA_017964045.1 Paludibacteraceae bacterium | reverse complement strand
CTTCGGCAAAGAGTTCCAACAGGTCGTTCATATCATCGAGAGTGACAGTCTCGTCAATGCTGAGTCCAATCCATCCTTGTTCGTCGTAATAGAGGTTAATACCCTTCTCTTCTGCAAGTTCACGGATAGCATCTATTTTCTTCTGTCCGCCATCAACTCTTATTTTTAATGTATCAAAGAACTCTGTATTCTCCTGCTCATAGCCATATGCTTGCAGCATCTCACTCAGATAAACAGCCTTGCCGTGAACAAGTTCAGCGATGTCACGTAATCCTTCTGCTCCGTGATATACGCCATAGAAACCTGCCATCATAGCACATAGGGCTTCAGCGGTACATATATTTGAGGTTGCTTTCTCGCGTTTGATATGTTGTTCGCGTGTCTGCAAAGCAAGACGGTAAGCCGGACGCTCGTATGCATCTTTACTAAGACCAATTATTCGTCCCGGGAGTTCTCGTTTGAATTCATCACGTGTGGACATATATCCAAGGCTTGGACCACCAAAGCCCATCGGCAGACCAAAGCGCTGTGCTGAGCCACACATTATATCAGCGTCAAGCGGTTTGAGAAGTGCTAAAGAAAGTAGGTCAGCAATTATAGTCACCTTCAATCCAGCAGCGTGACAATCGCTAATAAATGCCTCATAATCTTCGATTGATCCATCTGAATTAGGCATCTGAGCAATAGCACCAAAGAAATCTGCGTTCGGCTTAAAGTCAGCATAATTACCAATAACGAGTTCTATTCCCTGTCCTTTAGCACGCGTATGCATTACGGACAAGGTATTAGGGAATATTTTGCGGTCAACAAAGACTTTATGGACATCATTCTTAACCTGGTCGCGAGAACGCAGATTGCGCATCATCGTCACCGCCTCTGCTGCAGCGGTGGCTTCGTCAAGGAGCGAGCAGTTAGCTAACGGCAGTCCGGTCAGGTCACTTATCATTGTCTGATATACAAACAGTGCTTCCAATCGACCTTGACTAACTTCTGCCTGATACGGAGTATAAGATGTGTACCACACAGGGTTCTCCAACACATTTCGTTGAATAACAGCTGGTGTATGTGTACCATACCAACCACGACCAATCAGGCTCTTGAACGGCATATTTTCTGCCGCCATAGCAGCCATAGAGTCAAGATGTTCTTGCTCACTCAAAGGCTCATCAAGCTCAATTGGCTCTTTAAGCAATATATCAGAGGGGATTGTTGATTTTACTAACTCATCAAGGCTTTTAACACCTAATACCTGCAGCATTTCTGCCTGCTCTTGTTCACTCAAACCGATATGACGATTCTTTAGAAACCTTACGTCCATAATGATATTTATAAATTTGCTGCAAAATTACTACAAAAAAATGACTCTTGCAAATAAATTTGCACAATTGGAAAAAAAGCCGTACCTTTGCAGGCGAAATCGATTTTAACTTAATTACCGTGAATATGAAAAAGTTATTTCCGACCCTAATAGTTGTAGCCATTTTGCTTGTCGGTTGCTACAGTAATGTATATCGTGACACGGCGTACAACAACCCGTTGGAACCTATCCGTTTGAGTGCGGACACCGAAGTTGTTGACATGCGCGTGTATGTGCCCAAACTCGCACAAAAGGGTATTGAACGCGACTCAGAGCACGTGTTTATCAGTGACCGCATTGGTGTCATTGACTATAGTAACGACAAAGATACATTCAGTTTAGTAGTACTGCCAAACAAAGCGCATAAGCAATCTCTTGTGTCTGCCATTGAGAGCGAAGAGGAGGAAAATCAGGTTGCCGTGCGCATTCGCTTTGTCGAGCCAATTGCAAATGAGCATATAGTTGCATTCGTACAAAACATTCGTGTTCCGGATTCACATATACAAAAGCAGGAAGATGACACATGGCTCATTAAGATAGAGCCACGTCTGCGCGGACGTTCAGTACTACGTATATATGCAGAAGCTGACACCAGTCTATTTAACGACTTGTTTATACCTCTATACATGGGTCATCCAATGCAGAGCGGTAAATTCTACTCGCATCTGGATGAGCAAGCAAAAGTATATACCGTCGAAGGTATGGATACGCTAAAACTACAACAGGCACAAGAATCAATGCTTCCATTTGACGGCAAGATGAGTGAACTGAATGATTTTATCCTGAATGAGATACGCGTTTATGGTGCTCATAACACCCGTCTGCATGCTGTTAAGGATACTACTATATGGGAACATGCATTGGCATTGACATTACCAGGAGTGCCATGTATATATGAGAAAGAGACCTTCCCTGAGGACGGACTATATCGTCTGCAATGGCAAATGCTTAAGAAAATGCGTAATCAGTCAATGCCACTTATGTATGGCGAATATATACCATTACGCGTTGATGACGATGTGCTGGAGTTTGAACGTGTTTATTTAGGCAATAAGGTGCGTGTGAAATTAGATAGAAGAGACAAGAGCTTCCACGTAGATCAATAACACCTTATATATAATAAATAAAAGGATGGGCACCAACCCATCCTTTTGTTTTGTTACTTTCCTGTACTATCTTCAAATCGAGTCTCGAGCATTCCGAGAGCTTGATTCTCGCACACCTTGATTCCGTATTTGCGTTTCCACTTGGCAGCAATACTATTGAACCACCCTCGTGTTACATACGCGTAAATATACGGGTGCAGGTGTAAGCGCAATCGCGCTTTACGTCCTTGGTACTCCTCCAGCTTACGCTGAATCTCTTCCTCAATATGTTCGTGGAAGCATACGGACGCCTGTATTTTTCCTTTGCCCAAACACGTTGGGCACACCTCTAAAACATCTACTTCAACAGCCGGGCGCACACGCTGTCTAGTAATCTGCATTAGGCCGAATTTGCTCAGTGGGAGCACATTATGCTTAGCTCTATCGCGTTCCATGAGCGAGCGCATTTTCTCGTACAACTTATCATTATGCTCCTTGGTATTCATATCGATGAAGTCGATGATGATAATACCTCCGATATCTCTGAGGCGCAGTTGATGAACAATCTCATCTGCCGCCAACATGTTGTACTGGAATGCATTTTCCTCTTGGTCCTCAAAGATTTTCTTACTACCGGAATTGACATCAATGGAGAATAGTGCTTCTGTCTTGTCAATAACCAGATAACCTCCGTTCTTAAATCCGACAGTGCGGCCGAGGCCAGTTTTCATCTGCCGGGTAATGTCAAATTTGTCAAAGATAGGTTGATTTGCCTTGTAGAGTTTGACTTTCTTGACACTCTCAGCGTCGATGAGTTCTACATATTGACGTATCTCGTTGAACATATCCTCGTCGTTGACGTGGATAGCAGAGAACTCGGGTGAGAATAGATCACGGATAATACCGATTGTTCTACCAAGTTCTTCGCTTATCAGTCGCACTTCAGAATCCTTATTCTTAGCCGTTTTCTCTACCGGCTTTTCAATGGGTTTCTGTAGTGTACGAACTGCATTCTCCCAGCGTTCAACCAATACAGATAACTCTGTATCCAGTTCTGCCACCCGTTTATCTTCCGCCAGCGTGCGTACGATGACGCCATAGCCTTGCGGTTTAATTGATTGCAGCAGTTGCTTGAGGCGTGAGCGTTCACCTTCACGACGAATCTTAGTGCTGACCATCACCTTGTCCGCAAATGGCATGAGAACCATATTTCGTCCGGCAATACTTATTTCGCCGGTAAGTCGCGGTCCCTTAGTGTTGATTGGTTCTTTGGTTACTTGCACCAAGATCATGTCTCCGACGTTCAGCACATCGCTAATATGTCCTTCTTTGCCCACTTCAGGTTGACGCTGTATGCGATTAACGGCAGGTACCTTGCGTCTATCCGCCAGGGCTTTTTTGACATATTCGGCAGTAGTACGAAACTCTGAACCTAAATCAAGATAGTGCAGAAAAGCTTCTTTCTCATGACCTACATCCACGAAGGCGGCATTAAGTGCCGGCATAATCTTTTTGACACGACCAAAGTAGATATTACCCACGGCGAAAGAGTCTTCGCCACGTTTTTCCCGGTTAATCTCTTGTAATCGGTCGTCTTCAGTAAACGCTATGCTCACTTCGTCGGATTGAACGTCCACAATAAGTTCGCTTTTCATACAATCCTTAGTAAATAAATAAAACAAAGGCTCTGTAGCCTCTTGCCTTGCGCCCAAGACAATGTTCCGCCACAAAGCCGTTAATGGTACGTCACCAGCTTACTTATGCTTATGACGATTCTTACGCAAACGTTTTTTACGTTTATGCGTGGACATCTTATGTCTCTTATGCTTCTTTCCGTTTGGCATAATTCTGTAATGAATTAATTAGTTTTGCAATTATAATAAAAATCGGTTAATTAGAGTACAGCTTTTGCGAATTCAGCAGCAGGCTTAAAGGCGGGAACCTTATGAGCGGGCACAACAACGCTAATGTTCTTAGAGATATCACGAGCGATTTTCTCTTTACGCTGCTTAGCGATAAAACTACCAAATGATCTCAAATAAACACTTTCATTTTTTGCAACCGAACGTTTAATCTGGTTCATGCCAGACTCAACGATGTTGAGAATCGTCACCTTGTCATAACCGGTTTCGATAGCAATTGCATTAACAAGTTCAGCTTTTGTCATAATTATATATTTTTTATAGTTATTTCCGTTTTTTGCGAAATAGGCTGCAAAATTACTATAATTTTTTGATTTACAAAACTTTTTGGCAAAAAAAAATGACTTTTACGCCATTTTTATGCAAAATATTCACAAAATATGCTAAATCCTTAATACTCAGAAGCCAAACGAGAAGCCAATCATAGCAGTTACGTTGCGACCATGATAGTACTCAGGACAGAATTTATTAAGGTAATATTGTGCAGTTCCTGTATCTTCAGCGATAGGTAGTGATGAGGTTATGTTGTCGTAAGCCTGTGCGTGGTTGTATGTAATGGAAGCACGGGCATACATATTCGGGTGTACCTCGTAGATACATTCTGCCTTCAGTTCCAGATTGCGATAGATGGGTTTGCTGAATGGTTTCTGCTTGAGCACGTTACTGATACCATCGTTACCTTTGCCGCGAAGATAAGAATAACTGTTATACTTAGTGTCGTGTAACAGGCTCACTTTCACGGACATACCACGTATCGGCTTATATGCAGCTTCAACAAAGATGCTCTGTGCGTTATCGCCAAGATAATGTCCCATGAAGAAACTATTGCTCTGCCATGTGAGTACGTCAATAGAGTGAGTGTATGTGGCAATATAACTACGCATGAACTCACCTTTAAGGCTTAATCCGCGTACAGGCCATCCGCTCCAATTGAAACCAACAAGGTAAGATATGGGATTACGCTCTTTGTTGCTCTTTTTGAGACGATCAAACTTAAACTCGTCCAAGAAGAATGAACCATATAGTTTCAGGTGGTCAGTCGGGTATATGGCAATTGAGGCAAAAGCCTGTGAGTTTTGGTTTTCCTTAGCGGTACCCTTAGTGAGCAAGTGGTCAAGCGACTTGAAGAAAGCAAACGGGATAAAGTAAGCAGCCTGTACATTACGCTCTGCGTAAACAATAGAGTTACCGAAAGAGAAGGAAATGTACTTTATAGGCGTGAAGGTGAACATATTAGCCGCCATAAATTTGTTATATGGACGATATTCACGTTCTTCCTTGCCATCAACGGTATGCTCTACGTAGTAGTTAGTCGAGTCGATAACGTTACTGATGAGCCAAGCATGGAAATAATCGAACTGGAACCACGGACAAGGCGTTATCTGTATAGAGAACTGCGGCACAGCAGGACTATGAGCAGAGAGGATATTAGATGCATGGTATGAACTACCCCACTTCACCGGTTCACGGCTGACACCGATAGAACCGAACCAAGCGTATGCCATTATACCACCTCGCGAGTCAGAAAAGTCGCCTCCGTATTCAGCCTCTTTATACTGCGTTCCGGGTTCAGCGTTTAGTGCAGAGGTACGGCTATAGACGTTACCTACAAAACCTTGGTTAAGTCGTGCGCCATAGTTCTTGTTGACGAAGTAGCTGCTGCGCAGCAGTGAACCATTATAGCTTATATCGCGGAGCGAGCCCCAGATACTGAGGTGCTTGGCTATATCCATACGAATTTCTGCTCCCCACCAACGTTTGATGATTCCACCTTTTTTGCTGCCATAGAGTTCCATACCAAGAAGAGGCTCAATGGTCATCTTAAAGAGTTTATTCTTAGTCATATACGAGAACTGCGGGTTAGCGAGTGACAGGTTGTATGTTCGTCCGTCGCTATACTGCACGTAGTTACGCATCATAGTGTCACGCTCCAAAGCAAAGACATTGAGGAAGAAGTCCAGATCCTTACGCTGACGATTATTGAGAAGCGAGTCTTTGGTTTGTGCCTCTGTCAGCATTTGCGCTATTTGGACACGTGTATAAGGCTGAACGATGCTCTGACGGCAAATAACACCGTCAACAATGAGTTCGTCAATAAAGTCATATACCTGAGTATATTGCATGCTCACCGGTATTGCCTGAGCCGAAGCAGTCAGGCAAACCAGTGAAGTAAACAATATGGTTATCAGGCGTTTCACTATACCTTATATATTATTTATTATAGCGTGCATTAAGAGCGTCAACAACCTCAGAAGTGATATCATATCCGTCAGCAGCCATGAGGATATTATCCTTTGAACTGTTAGCTAGGATGATATGGAAACGCCCATCAGCGTTGTACTCTTTGAGGAAAGAGGTCAGAGTATCACCCAGCTGCATGTTGAGTTTTTGGTTCTCAAGCATAATATCCTGAGTGAGTTTCTGTTCGAGGTTTTCCAATTCCTGTTGTTTGCGAACGAGACGCTGTTGCTCGCTTTCAGCGCGTTCACGGCTCAGGAAGGCATTGTTCTCAAGCTTACGCTGGAAGTCAGCCATCTCCTGTTGCAGAGTGCGAGCCTTGGTGTTGAGTTTAAGACGTGCGTCCTCTTGTTTGGTCATGAGCTTATCGCTTGCCTCCTGAGCGAACAGGTAGTTAACGAGCAGCGAATCGGTATTGAGGTAAGCAATAGGCAGATTACCTTCTGCGACCTGAGCAACAGGTGCCTGAGCGGGAGCAGCAGGCTTACGTCCTACAAAGAAAAGAATAAACAGGGCGATAATAGCTGCGCCCAAAACAGCATCAATACAAATTTGAATCTTATTCATTGTTTTTTTGTTTTTTTACGGGCTTGCCTGTCTTGTGAAACAACGCACGTTATTCCACGTTCACGCATAGCCTTGTTTTGGCTTATATGTTGTGAGCGGAACTGGCCGTCTTTGCGCAGGATAACCCCTACACATAGCAGCACAACCGCCGCTGCAACAACAATTATAGCCAATATTATCTTCATTTATTACTTAGTTTCTTGTACCAGACGGACTGCGCAACGATAATATTTAGGGGTTGACGAGTATCCGATAGCGTAATACGTCGGAGTTTGAGTACCGGTAGTTCGCTCATAGCCAAACCTCATTGCATAAGCATTTTTGTATTTCTCACTATCTGTTCCCGTGCCGACGATTTGTGTTGTTGTCCAATAGTAACCACTCATCTCCGGATAGTATGTTGCTTGTTTATCGTTGTCTGATTGGGTAGGATCTTTACTTCCGCAGCATGGCAGGAAGACTGCTCCGCCTGCCTCCATCTTCTTCCAGTCTTTGTAGCAATATGTATTTTCTCCGTCAGTAAAGCTTTTCTCCGGATTAAGACGGGCAACTCCTTCCGGATGATTGTAGTTATCCGCCAAAATCATAACACCACGTCTGCCATCTACCATAGCAGGAGCATATAGTTTAGTGGCATTAGTACGTTGTTTCAGCAAGTAATTCCATTCGTCCTTAGACAGCGTACGCCACATACCCGGTTGATTACCGCCGTTCTCGATTGCGCAGAATATTCCCCAATCCCAGTTTGTACCTACAATACTTTCATATGTTTTTGAAGATTTATTATATCCGCCATAATTCAATGGTTCTTTGGATGTTAGAGAAGAAATCATCTCGACTAACGAATAGCCTGTCTGACCAAAAGCAAACAAATCATGCACATAATTGTTCCAGTTAGCGTCAGTTTTATCATTTTGATAACCCATATACTGGAACTGCTCATCTGCAAAGCGCCAATTACCGGCCTTGTATTGCAGGTTACCCGGAGCAAAACGCACTTTATGGTTTTTAGCTACAGAAAATACACCTACCAGTTTTGTTTCTGTAACGGAAGTACCGCCACAGCAGCAATTAACGGTAATTTCAGGTTCGTTCTCTGTGCAAGCAGCCAGACCTAATGCCAGAACGGCTGCCATAATCAATTTTGTTGTCTTCATTGTAATAAGTTGTTTGTTTATATTTGATTGTTAATATTTAATATTCACTCATATTTGATACGCTAAAGAATTGCTTCCACTGAGAATTTGATTGGTAAGTAGAAAGACTTCCCGACGGCACGTATAACTTATGGTTACTTGCCAAGCCTCCAAAAGCACCTGAACTCAATGTCGGAGGTGTCGGGTTCTTGCATTTAACCTCCGTTACATAAGCACAACAGCCAAACGCGTCGTAGCCGATAAACTCCACCTTAGCAGGGATTACGATATATGTCAGCGCATAGTCTGGATTTTGAATATAATAGAAAGTCTCATCCTCTATTCGCTTAAGGTTGTCTGACAAAGTAATGGTATTGACATTCTTGCAATACATAAAGGCACGTTTTCCGATGGTGGTTGCGTTGGGCAGATCTATATTAACTATCTTTAAGCAGTTATAGAAAGCACATTCCCCAACTGTTTTAACTGTTGACGGGAAGAAGAAATACCTCATAGCTTCGCAACGATAGAAGGCATATCGCTCAATTGTTTTAACAATGCCGTTTTCGAATTTATCCACTTTGTTCAGTTTAGTGCAACCATAGAATGTACTTTCCTTCACTTCTGTTATCTTGCTTGACCAATAAACAGTCTCAAGGTTAGTACATTGTTTAAAAGCATGTTTGCCAACATATGATATATTGGTGGCCGCCAAATTGACTGATGCTATGGATGAGCAATTTTCGAATGCAAAGTCACCAATTGTTGTAAGACAGGACGGGAAGCTTACGTAAGGCAACTTGGTGCATTTATAGAAAGCAGAATCACCAATCGTCTTCAGCTTAAGGCTGGGAAGCGAGAAGTCCTCTGTCATACTGGCGCGGCGAACTGCTGGCGAGAATTCATCTGTTGTCGTCGTATTGGTATTGTCGTGGCGAACTGATGCCAACTCTGAGCAACCGTTGAATGCACTTTCCGAAATTGACTCTATTGTCTGAGGTAATATGGCTGTCAGCATGTGATGGCAGCCGTAGAAGGCACGCTTGGCAACAAGGCTTATCGATGTTTTTGACAAATCAGCCTCTACCAACGAATGGCAACCGTTGAAGGCGTCTTCGCCTATTGACTTTATCGTCCCTGGGAAATTTATTGTTTCCAAACTTTCGCAGCCATTAAAAGCATTATCACCTATCTTGGTTACGCCGTTTGGCAGTTCCAAATCCCTCACATGCGACATTCCGCAGAAGGCGTTCTTGCCTATATTGGTTAAACCTTCCGGCAGAATAATCTCGTTGATATAGTCTCTCTTGTCATAATATTCAAAGTCACCGGGATTTTCGTAATCCTTCATTGCACCACTTCCCATTGCGGTTAAGATTCCTTGTGCGGAATTAAACTCCCACTTAATTGT
>JAGCSQ010000018.1 GCA_017964045.1 Paludibacteraceae bacterium | reverse complement strand
TCCCGGAATCCAACCCATCTTAGGCACATCCAGGAAGTTCATACCAAACATGCTGGCTATGAGCGTTGGCGGCAGGAAGATGATGTTGATGACTGTGAAAATCTTAATAATCTTATTCTGCTCAATATTAACAAGACCAAGGAATGTATCCTGCAGGTAGTCCAGACGGTCGAAACCAAAACGTGTATAGTCGAACAGTGAGTTGATATCCTTGATGACCATCGTCAGTCGCGGCTGCAATTCTTCAGGGAAGAAATCGCACTTGAGCAGATTGCTTATCACACGCTGTTTATCCATTATATTCTGACGGATAATGGTGACTTTTTCCTGCAAGTCCTTGATTTGGATAAGTACATCCTCGTCAACTTGGTCGGTAGCGTTGATCTCACCGGATAGGGCGGTAATCATATCCGTTGTATCCTCAATAAGGTCGGCGTCCTTTTCTACACGGGTTTCCATCAAAGCTACAAGCACATGGTATCCGGACGGGAAGTTACGAGTGTTAACGAACATCTTCTTGACGGTCTCATTAAAACTCTCAAGGTCCACGTCACGGGTGGTAACGAGGATATTGTTCTTGAGAATAAAGTTAACCGGCTCAACCTCAAAGTTCTCCTTGAGGAAGTTACTATTGGCCACGATGGAGTCGTCAGTCTGGATATAACGACTGGACATCTCGATTTCTTCCATCTCCTCGTCTTCCTGGATATCAATCTTAAGGAATCCCTCCAGCGTATCCTCCGTCTTGTCGCTTACATCCAGCAGGTCAATCCAGATAATATCTTTCTTATCCAGTTCCTTGAGGGCACTGATGGTCTTAGCTACTTTTATTTTCTCGTTGTCTTTATAGAATATTCTCAGTTCTGACATGGCTCAATCAATTTTGTTAGGTTAATAAATTCTTCTACACTTAGTTGTTCGGGTCGTTTAGTGAATATTTCGTTGTTCAGTATAGGGTTGCCTTTTCTGACTATGCCTTGCAGGCTGTTTCGCATTTGTTTTCGTCGTTGGTTAAAGGCTGTTTTGACCACTGTTTTGAACAATGCTTCATCACATCCCAGTTCGTGGCGGCTGTTGCGGCATAATCGCACAACAGCCGATTTGACCTTAGGTGGCGGGTTAAATACGTGCTCATCCACGGTGAACAAATACTCGATATCATACCATGCCTGCAGCAGCACACTAAGTATGCCATAGGCTTTCTTGCCGGGACGGCTTGCCAAGCGCTCAGCAACCTCCTTCTGAATCATACCCGAGCATATAGGAATACGGTCCTTATAGTCCAGCACCTTAAAGAAGATCTGGCTGCTGATATTATAGGGATAGTTGCCTATCACGCAGAACTCGCCCTCAGGATACAGTTTATTGAGGTCGAGCTTAAGGAAGTCGCCTTCGATGAGTTTAAGTTCCGGATACCACTCTTTGAGGTAAGCAACAGACTCGCGGTCCAATTCAATGGCCGTGAGGTCGATATCGGGATTCTTGAGTAGAAACTGAGTAAGTACTCCCATACCCGGTCCTATCTCGAGTACGGGACCTTGTGTGAGAGTTTCAGCAATTCTGCGGGCGACGTTTAAATCCGTCAGAAAGTGCTGCCCCAAAAATTTTTTGGCATGTACTTGTTGCATTTTCTTGATGATAGTCGTCCATAAATTTGGTAGTTTAAATTATTTTTCGTACCTTTGCGGCCGAATTGCGGCGCAAAAGTACTGCTAATTTTTGAAATATGCAAAATTTGGCTAAAATAATTACTAATTTTGTAGATTTTCTCTACAAACCGTTCGAAAAAGTGGTTCCGAAACAGCTTTTCAGGTACGCTGCGTGCGGTGGTGGAAACATGGTGCTCGACTGGGTGCTGTACTTTTTAGTCTACAATTTTGTCATCGGCCACGAATTAGTAAATCTTCAATTTTCAATTTGCAATTTTCAATTTGCCCAAGCAATCACTCCCCACATAGCTGCGCTGTGCATAGTTTTTCCGATAACGCTGTTGACTGGTTTTTGGCTGAACAGACACGTCACCTTCACTCAGTCATCTCTAAAAGGCTACCGTCAGTTAGGGCGTTACACGCTGATAGTGTTCCTGAATCTGGCTATCAACTACTTTGGTCTGAAACTCTGCGTAGAGGTATGGGGTTGGTATCCGACACCCAGCAAGATGTTCATCACCTGCCTGACCATCGCCATCTCTTTCTTTGGTCAGAAATACTATAGTTTCCGTAAATAAGCGGGCTTACAATACTGCTCTAAGCAGCAAGTGTATATCCGTATCGGTGCGTTTGCCGGTGTCATCGCGCACTTCGGTGTAGATAGTTTCGCTAACGCGAAGGTATATGCTCAGCTGAGGAATTATCTGCCATCGCATATTCAGGTACATGCGTCCACCCTTTCTGTACAGGGCAGGAACGGAATAGCCGTAGAGGACATCGTTTTCGTAGCTATAGATGCGGTTATCCCACTTTCGGGCATCAAACCACTGCAGTCGCAGTTGCAGCACCAGTGGCACACGGCTAAAGGAGTAGTGAACATCCTGGTTGATGGCATAACCCCAGGTGAGATTATGCAGGCTATCCTTAACAAAATTGCAGTCAGCCTGTGTGCGCAGGTGCCATCCGCCGTAGTTCCAGTTGAGTTGACCACGTAGCGAGTAGGTGTCTTTCTTGCATTTCTCCTTAGCCCTAAATCGCAGCAAAGCATGCCATTCGCGACGGATATACTCGGCTTGTGCCTGAGTATCAAAACCCCATGAGGGAGAGTAGGGAATACCGTACTTGATGCCACTGAAGTAGAATACATCGCCATAGGCGCTGAATCGCCAGTTCTGCAAGCGCTTGATCTCTGCACCGAGGTATAGTCCGTTCTCGTCGTTGATACGTGAGGTCTGGGCATAAGCATATCCCCATCGAGGGTCAAACCACGGTGAGTAGTAACGATAGAGCACTACCAGTCCAACATCGCTGACAGGATAGATGCGCAGACCTGTTTCCACTCCATATCCCCACGTACGGTTTTGCGCTGCTGCGGCCTCGCCAAACCAATCCACTATACCCCAGTTATACCGCCAGTTTACTCCGCCGACAAACTGCTTGTCACCACGGAAGTAGTGCTGGTTATAGCGGGCATTGCGGAAGTAGTATTGCAGGCTGTCGGAATAGATATTCTCGATGGTAGTGAGTCCTATCTTCAGTCTGTCGCGACGGTAGGTTATATTGCCGCCAACGGTATGCAACAGCGTTGAGTCGTTGGTGCGGGTTAGGGAATAAAGGGCAGTGATACTAACCCTGTTCTTGCCTTTAGTGAACTGTGCCGTAGCACCTACGCCGTGCATGCCGGCTCCGTTAGTGGAACTGTACTTACGCAGGTCGTCACGACTCATTCCGGCATTGAGAACATAACTGCTTCGTGAACCGTGAAAAGGACCACTAAGCACCAGTCCCTGTCCGAATTCGGCTTGGAAATTACCGGCAACGATAGTCTTCATCGGACCAAGGTCGCTAAGTTGGATATATCCGCCGTACAGGAGGTCTTCCTTCTCACCTCCGCGCGGCCGCTTAAGGTAAGCGCCAAACTGAACCTTATTGCGGTAGTTGAACCGATAACGCAGTTGCGTTGCTACAGGGTCAGGCTCTTTGTCTGCCATATACTTTTCCAGGTTAGTGGCATCAGCGCGAGCTATGATCTCGTGCTTGGCATAGCGGAAGACCTCAGCGGCATATATTTTATTCGGCTTGGGTTCGCCGGCATAGATAAAGGGCGTGAGAAGGCGTATATCATAGTCTTTTAGACTATAGATGAGCTTGAGTTCACGTATATCGGTCATGGGATGCTCACGGACATAAAGGAGAATATCCTCTATCTGGCGGCTATTCAGAAATCCCAGGTCAGTGAGTTCGTCATAGTCGGTTTGGTTGATATTGATAGGTTGCAGCAGATAAGCGTTGAGTCGTTGCTGCCAGTCATCAAAGTCGTCAATACCATCTTCAGAGGCCAACTCATATATATCACGGATGATATCGTCTATGTCCGTATCCGGAGTTGCGGAATAGACAAAAAGGTTGACGCAAAGCAATATTATAGGCAGGTATTTCTTCATTTTCGAGTGCAAAAATAGTAAAATTGCATTAAATATGGAAATTTATTTTTCACTTTCGCATATTTTTTGTACTTTTGCGGTAACGAAACTGATTATGTCACGCCGTTGGTTACATATTATATGCTGGTTGCTGAGCTTAGCTGCTCTGAGTTATCTTATTTACCGGCTGATAATCTTTGACGGTTATGATTCGCTATGGTCCGTGCTCAGCACAGCGGCTGCTACGCAGTGGATGGCTATTGTGGTAGCGCTGCTATTGCTACCCGCACAGTTGATTATAGAATCCCGTAAATGGCAACTTATGTTGCGCGGCTTGGCAGATATCTCATTGCTTGAATCCTGGCAACAGGTGCTATACGGTTATGTGGCAGCGTTTATCACTCCGTACAGGCTTGGCGAATATCCCGCTCGATTACTCAGGATGGGCTATTCGCTCAACGACTGGAACGGCTTTATCGGGGGATGGAGAGATTGGCTCATTGATTGGCGCAAGTGGATTAAGGTATTGGGACTGCACATACTGCGTTATATAGTGTGGATGCTGCAACTGTGGGCCATATTGGCTTTTTCAGGTATAACGCTTACGCCCTTGCAGGCGCTGGTGGCCATTCCGGCATATTATATAATTATAACCTTTGCTCCGTCGCTGCCTGCGGCAGAAGTGGCACTCAAGGGCGGTTGGGCAGCAATAGTATTCGGTGCTTACACCGATAACGCTCCGGCAATACTGATAGCCGTGACGCTGGTGTGGATAATCAATACCGTTTTACCGACATTAATTGGACTAATCTATACTAAAAAATGAAAATACAAAACAATTTACGCGGTTCAGGCATTGCGGTTCCGATTTTCTCGCTGCGCAGTAACAATAGTTTCGGCATAGGTGAATATGCTGACCTTAAGATCCTGGCTGATTGGTCATCACATGTGGGAATCAAGATGATTCAGACGTTGCCGATTAACGATACAACGAATTCGCACACCAATCAGGACTCGTACCCATATTCGCCGATAAGCGTTTTTGCCCTGCATCCGATATATCTGAATATCCCGATGATGGGCAAATTGACTGCTGCAGAGCAGGCTCGCTACGACAAGGAGCAGAAGCAGTTTAATGCCTTGTCGTACGCTGATTATCAGGCGGTTTATGATGCTAAGACCTATTACTTCAAGCAACTGTACCAGCGTGAGTGGGGAGCACTCTGTGCCGGCGATAGGTACAAGGCTTTTCTGCGCAAGAACAGCGATTGGTTGCTGCCGTATGCTGAGTTTATGTCTAAGCGCGACGGTGAGCCTAAGACCTACTACCACTACCTGCAATATCACGCCGACCAACAACTGCGTGAGGCAGTTGATTACGCCCGATTGCTGGGCGTTGGAATGAAAGGCGACATTCCTATCGGTGTTGACCCATACTCAGTGGAGGTGGCTACACATCCTGAACTATTCAATACAAACGCTTCAGCCGGTGCTCCGCCTGATGCCTTTGATATGAAAGGTCAGAACTGGGGATTCCCTACATATAACTGGGACGAGATGGCTAAGGACGGCTATAGTTGGTGGCAACGTCGATTCAAGAAGATGGAGGATTACTTTGACGCCTATCGTATAGACCATATCCTGGGCATGTTCCGTATCTGGCAAATGCGTAAAACGGATGTATGGGGTCTGTGCGGGCACTTTGTTCCGGCATTGCCCTATACGCTGCAGGAACTATGGGATAAGGGCGTTAAGTTGGATGCAGACAGAATGACGCTGCCGTATATACGCAGTAACTTCATCGACGAAGCGCTGGGACAGGATAAGGATTACATCCTTAGCAGGTTTATGCTCACCGATGACGGATATGTGTATTACTTCCGTGAGGAGTTTAATACCCAGCGCAAGGTGTATGATTATATGCACTCAGAGGCTGCGGCTGAGCTGAGTGCTGAAGATCGAACACGTATCATCAACGCTACGTTCCGCCTGCTGTCCGAGGTATTGTTTGTGCGCGATCAGAACGACGAGAACCTGCTTCATCCTCGTGTGCTGATGACCGAGTCGTTCTCGTTCCGCGACCTCTATGACGACCAGAAAGCCGTGCTTGGCGGAATCTATCACGATTATTTCTACTGCCGTCATAACGAGTTCTGGCGCGAATCGGGTATGAAGAAACTGCCGGCACTGGTATCTGCCACAAGCATGCTTTGCTGCGGTGAGGACCTGGGTATGGTACCGGCTTGCGTACCTGAGGTTATGCACGAACTGAATATCCTGTCGCTGGAGATAGAGCGTATGCCCAAAGATCCGTCAGTTGAATTTGGTGACCCGCTGAAAGCGCCGTATATGAGTGTCTGTACAACAGGAACACACGATACTAACCCGCTGCGGGCTTGGTGGGAAGAAGACAGGGAACGCACACAACGCTACTATAATAATGTGCTTGGTATGAGTGGCGAAGCACCTAAGACGCTGACAACGGGCTTGGCGGAGATGATAATCATGAGGCACCTCAGTTCACCGGCTATGTGGGTTATTCTGCCCTTGCAGGACTGGTTGGCACTGGACAATACCGTACGTAATCCTGATGCACACGCTGAACGAATCAATGACCCGAGTAATCCGCATAACTTCTGGTGCTATCGCATGCATATCAACCTGGAGGAACTGATTAGGCAACACGACTTCAAACAACATGTGAGAAATCTATGCAAGCGCGCAAAGTAATATTATTTTTCTTCTTGTCGGTGTTTATAGGTGCCGGTGCAGCACCCAAGCAGAGTCAGCGAGACGTGTACGTAGAACTGCAGCGTCAGCTGGTTCCGGCACTACGTTGGCAGCAGTGGGATAAAGCACTGGAGATAGCCGGCAGTTACAAGAAAAAACTGGGCACATATCCGGATTATCAATCTCTTATGGAGACGCTTGCGCGTCCATTGGACTCAGCGATTGTGGTCTATCCGTTCCCCAATACCATTAATACTATGGGAGACGAGTATGGTCCGGTGCTGAGCAGCGACGGCAAGACGCTGCTTTTCTGTGGTCGTGACAGACGGGATAAC
>JAGCSQ010000017.1 GCA_017964045.1 Paludibacteraceae bacterium | reverse complement strand
TAATCTCGTTCTCCTCAACATATTCCTTTATAACCCTGATGAATTCTTCACCATATCGTTTAGCCTTACCAGCACCTACACCCGGAATATTCTGCAGCTCTTCCAATGTGATAGGATAGGTAGTAGCCATTGCCTCCAAACTCGGGTCTTGAAAGATGACGAATGGCGGAACGTCCATCTTCTTGCTCAGTCGTTTACGTATATCTTTAAGGATTGAGAATAGCACGTCGTCTGCAGCAGCACATGTTGCAACACCTGTATCAAGTGAGTCTTCGTCATCATCTTCGTGCACTTCGATAGGAACCTCAAACTTGCCTGGCCGTTTCATGAACTTCTTTCCTTCGGGCGTTATCTTAAGGTCACCGTACGACTCAATATCTTTTGTCAGGTATCCACTCAGCATTGCTTGGCGAATAATAGCGTGCAGTGTGCTCTCTTCCTCATCTTCTGCAGCACCGAAGTTATCCAGTTCGTTGTGCTTGTAGCTATTAACAGCAGCTGTGGCATTACCCTTCATGATGTCCACAATATGCTCTGCCTTGAAGCGTTCATTGAGTTGTTGTACTGTCTCAAGAATAATCTCGAGGAGTTCAGATGCATCAACCATTTTCCATGTCTTCTTACAGTTATCGCAGTTGCCACAGTTATCTTGTTCGTATTCTTCTCCGAAGTAGTGTAGCAGCAGTTTGCGGCGGCAAATAGTTGATTCGGCATAACTCTGCGTCTCAAACAGTAGTTGGTTGCCAATCTCAACCTCTGCGACGGGTTTTCCTTGTTGGAAGCGACGCAAACGTTCAATGTCTTTAGGACTGTAGAAACAAATACATTGTCCTTCACCGCCATCACGACCGGCACGACCGGTTTCTTGGTAATAACCTTCCAGTGACTTAGGTATATCGTAGTGTACAACAAAGCGTACATCGGGTTTGTCTATTCCCATACCGAAGGCGATTGTGGCAACAATCACCTGACATTCTTCCATCAGGAAGGCATCTTGATTGGCAGTACGCGATGCTGCATCCATACCTGCATGATAGGGCAGGGCAGATATGTTATTTACTCTTAGCGTTGCTGCCAAATCCTCCACCTCTTTACGGGCAAGGCAATATACAATACCCGACTTGCCTTCCATACTGCGGATATAGCGAATCAGCTCTTTATCTACATCATCGGTCTTTTGGCGTACTTCGTAGTAAAGGTTAGGACGATTGAAAGATGACTTAAATATTGTGGCATTCATCATGCCCAGATTCTTCTGTATATCGTGTTGTACCTTAGGCGTGGCCGTCGCTGTCAGGGCAATGATTGGAGCTTTACCTATGCGCTCAACCATGCTTCGTATTTGCCTATACTCCGGACGGAAATCATGTCCCCATTCAGAGATACAATGCGCCTCATCAACGGCATAGAAGGAGATCTTTACTCCGCGAAGGAAGTCTATGTTCTCAGGTTTCTGCAGCGACTCAGGTGCGAGATAGAGCAGTTTTGTCTTGCCTGAAAGCACATCTTCCCTTACTGCAGTAATCTCCGGTCGACTGAGCGATGAGTTGATAAAGTGAGCAACACCGTCTTCTTCGCTAAAATTGCGCATTGCATCCACCTGGTTCTTCATCAGCGCAATTAGAGGACTGATAACAATGGCCATTCCCTCCATCAACAGCGACGGCAATTGATAACAGAGACTTTTGCCTCCACCTGTAGGCATAAGCACAAAGGTATCATTACCGGATATTAGATTGGTAATAATTTGTTCCTGATTGCCCTTGAATGAATCAAAGCCAAAATTGTGTTGCAGGGCAGCAATTAGTTCTTCATGTTGTACCATAAATACTTTTTCTATTCTCTTTCGTCTGCAAAGGTAGAAAAAGTTTTTGATACCTGCAAGTTTTTTTGAAAAAAAATCTATTTTTTTTGTTCTGCGTAGTCAATCATCTCTTTTAAGCGTTCGATATAACGCTCACGTCGAGTGTCGTAAATGGCCTTGGGGATGTAGACTTCTGTTTGGCGTTCTTGCCTGAAAGTCAGAGGATTAGCATGTAGTGAAGGTATGTAGGTTATGATGCCTCGTTGTGCCAAAGAGACCAAAATGTTGTGTTCAGCCTCATTTACTCCATTTGTCATGTGTCGGAGATATACAAGATTGGTGAATATTCCTGTATAATCCCTCATGAGGTTATTGAGCATTTGCTCTTGCTCCGGTGTAAAATCATATTCATAAAGACTTTCACGAGGCACATTTATCCTAACACGAGGTTGAATCTCCTGTTCTTCGCGGAAGTCGATATATCCTGCCAGCGTAAGCATTTGCAGTGCAGAGAGAGTTGGCAACATTGGTAACTTCATTACTCGGCATAGGTCGTTGAAGTCCATAAAGAAAGTATGTCCGAGTCCGCTTCCTGCACCTACTTGCAAGTAGTCGCATGTCTTATGATATACCTGCTCTATGAAATCTCTTGGTGGGAAGTTGTCATAGACCCGTTTGCGTGCTTTACCTCTATCGGTAGAATTATACAACAAGATGACATCCGAGTCTTTTCCGTCACGCCCTGCGCGGCCTGTTTCCTGCAAGTACGATTCCATATTATCGGGCAAGTCATGGTGTATAACCAGACGTACATCAGGCTTGTCTATTCCCATGCCGAAAGCGTTGGTGCAGACCATCACTCTGCAGTGGTCTTCTTTCCAATCACTTTGCTTTCTGCTGCGCTCTGCTGCATTAAGTCCGGCGTGATAGAAATCTGCCTGTATGCCGCTGTTATTCAGCGCAGTAGCTAATTCTTCGCTGCGCTTGCGATTACGAACATATATGATGGCGCTGCCTGTAGATGCTTGCAGCAACTCAAGCGTTTTGGCTGCTTTTTTGTCAGTATTAATGATAGAATAATGAAGGTTGTCGCGACGCGGTGACAGACGAAAAACTTGGCGCTTTTCGCTATTGAATTTCAGTTTGTCAATTATGTCGTCCTCTACCTCCGGTGTAGCTGTTGCCGTGAGTGCCAATAGGGGAACGTTGGGTAGTAGTTCGCGTATGTCTGAAATACACAAATATGCAGGCCTGAAATCATAACCCCACTGACTAATACAATGTGCTTCGTCGATAGCGATAAGGCGTATTGGTAGGAGACTCAGACGTTGTCTAAAGTCTTCACTCTCAAGTCTTTCGGGACTTACGTATAGAAATCTATATGGTCCGAATTGGCAGTTGTCGAGTGCCACGCGTTGTTTGTCTGCAGTCAGTCCTGAATATATTGCTGCGGCTCGTATATTTCTCTTTTTTAGGTTCTCAACCTGATCCTTCATCAGTGCCACCAAAGGCGTTATTACCAGACACAGGCAACCATCTTCAAACCTGTCGCTAATAGCCAATGTAGGAACCTGAAAACATAGTGATTTTCCGCCTCCTGTAGGCATTATGGCCAGTGTATCATTACCGGCTAAAACACTATTGATGATATCCTCCTGTCCCGGTCGGAAATCATCATATCCGAAATATGTCTTTAGCGCTTCGCGAGGAGACATAAATTAACCAAGTTTGGTTAATGCCGACTTAACGCGTTTGATTGTTTCGTCTTTGCCGAGAATATCGGTTATATTCCATATATGCGGACCACGAGCAGCACCGACGAGACAAATACGGAAGGCGTTCATTACTATGCCTACGCCGTACTCATTTTTCTCTATCCAAGGCATAACGAGTGCATCCAATGCCTCAGCCGACCAATCGTCTTGATTCTCAAGTAGTTTCAGCAGTTCGCGCATATGCTTTGGCGAGTCCTCTTTCCAGCGTTTTTTAAGTGATTTCTCGTCGTACTCGATAGGCGCTACAAAGAAGAAATCTGCTTGTTCCCATAGTTCCGGAACAAAGTTAACACGATCCTTAACAAGTCCTATAATTTTAGCAACAAGAGCCTTGTCTGCTTTGACGCTGTGACTCTCTAAAATCGGCATAAATCGATCTGCAAGGTCCTCATTATCATGCAGTTGCAAGTATTGGTGATTGAACCACTTGCCTTTCTCGTAGTCGAACTTAGCACCGGATTTGCTTACTCTGTCAAGTGAGAACTGCTGAATCAGTTCATCCATTGAGAACATCTCCTGGTCGCCTGTGTTATGCCAGCCAAGCAGGGCGAGGAAGTTAATCACAGCCTCCGGGAAGTAACCACTTTCACGGTATCCGGATGATACTGTTCCGTCCTTCTCATTATGGAATTCAAGAGGGAACACAGGGAATCCCAGTCTATCGCCATCACGCTTGCTCAGTTTGCCGTTGCCATCGGGTTTGAGCAGCAATGGCAGGTGAGCAAATTCCGGCATCGTATCTGCCCATCCGAAAGCACGGTAAAGCAGTACGTGGAGTGGAGCAGATGGCAACCATTCTTCGCCGCGGATAACATGACTGATCTCCATCAGATGGTCGTCAACGATATTAGCCAGGTGATATGTCGGCAGATCATCTGCAGATTTATATAACACCTTGTCATCCAGTATGTTACTATTAATGACAACTTCTCCGCGAATCAGGTCATGAACATGTACGTCTTCGTTGGGTTCAACTTTAAATCGAACGACATATTTATCGCCTCGCTCTATACGGGCAGAAACATCTTCTGCGCTGAGCGTCAGCGAGTTACTCATCTCTGTGCGAGTGTGTGCATCGTATTGGAAATTAGGCACTTGTGCACGTTTTGCCTCCAGTTCTTCAGGTGTGTCAAAGGCATAGTAAGCGTGTCCGCTGTCAAGCAGTTGCTTAACGTAGAGATGATATATCTCGCGTCGTTCGCTTTGGCGGTACGGACCATGATTACCTACGGCTTCAATCTCGCCTTTGTCGTTCATACGTAGTCCTTCATCTATCTCTATGCCAAGCCACTTGAGCGATTCAAGGATATACTCCTCTGCTCCCGGTACAAAACGCGTGGAGTCAGTATCTTCGATGCGAAGCAGCATATCACCACCGTGCTGACGTGCAAATAAATAGTTGTATAAGGCAGTTCTTACGCCGCCGATATGAAGTGCTCCTGTCGGTGACGGAGCAAAACGAACACGTACTCTTCTTTCCATATATATAATATATTATTGTCTGCTACCTAAAATGTTGTATTCTTTGCCGCCACGGATGATTATCACTTGTCCGTTGCGTAGCACTTTATGTGTGCTGGCATGGTCGTAGTCTGTTTCGTCTAAAGCTTCAACTATCTTTCCGCCCATAAACTTAAACGTAACTATCCCGTTATCAACGTTTTCTGTTATCTCCGTCATCGGGTATTGCACTACCGGTGTGTAAGCTGTTACGCTGCTTTCTCCGGGGTAGGGATCTTGGTTCGTGCCGATACCACCCTCTGCCATATCAGCAGAGTTAACCGTGCATCGTGGAGCATTAGCGGTGTTGTTGAGATTGTTATCACTCCAGTCGTCGGAGTTGTAACGTACTGACCACACTATCATTCCATGCCATGGCAAGTACTCATCCCAACCTGTCTGCTGACGGTTTTCGATGTAATATTGCTGCTCAGTTGAGCGAGCAGCCGCCAATTTGCCTTTGCTGTTTATTTGATAGCCGTCGCCATAAGCTGTCGTCATCTCGATATCATCAGCACTATTCAGAATCTTAGGTGTTGCCCAGCCCATAAAATACTTATCGAAAATAGAGTAGTTGGGTGGAGTACGTCCTTCGTCGGTATGTGAACCGGCATCCATAAGGCTCCAATCACCGGGAGTAAGACCACTTTGGTAATTCGTTCCGTAGCTTGTATCGTAGTAGTCCGGCAAACCCAAAACGTGACTGAACTCGTGGCATATCGTACCTATTCCGGTACGTATATTCTCTGTCCCTACCTCGCTACTGCAGGCAAAGTTGTTAATTGCCTTACCGCCAAAAGTCGGTAGCACGTAGGTCTCCTTGCCTGTGCGCCAATCATAGTCATAGGTGTATTCGCTATACGATGTCATGCCGTATTGGACAGCACTCTTCATCGAGAAGTTCATTGGCCAGATTGTATTATCATCATCGCTAATAGCCTGATTAGTACCGGCATAGATGAGATATACGAAGTCAACTTCGTCGTCTCCGTTGTTGTCGTATAAACTCCAATTTACACCTAATTTATCAGCTCCTCTAACAGCCTCGATAACGAAATCGCCAATCAGCTTATCATTGACGCTTTGACCATAAACCGTTCCATCAGTTCCATAATAGGAGTATTTGTTTTTGATAGTCACTGGTCCCACCACGTCAAACTGCGGAATATAAGCGCTATCCGACTGATCTGCAAAGTATTTGCGAACCGAACCACGTGAACCGTATTTGGTGTAGTTGGCTGCATTCAGCAGACTATCAAAGTCAACTCTTTTATTATAAGTCTTGAACTTTATGTCCTTGAAGTTAACAAGGATTACCAATCCTCGTGGAGCGAGATTTATCTCATTCCCGAGTCGTCTGGGTTTACTCTTGAGTGGTGAGGCATTACGCCTTGCTGCTACCTGCTGAACAGTTGGAGTTGCTCCGGCCACCCGCCACCATCCAAGGCTGTCTTTCTTGATTACTTGGCGCTCGCTATTCTCCCAATAACTATAGCACTCATCTCCTAAATGCCTTGCCGTTATATAGCTTCCGTCCGGCTGTTTTAGCTGCTGCCATTTATGGTAAGCAGGAACAGCACTTGCACTAAGCAAAGCACCTATAATGATTAAAAATATTGCACTTAATCTCTTCATTATTGCATTTTATCCCAATTTCGCTGCAAAGGTACGACTTTTTTTGCATTCATGCAAATAAATTTTCATATTTGTGCTATAATAGTCCGATGACGTATGCGGATGCACATAATAACCACATATTAATAACCTAATAATAACCTAATAATAACCTAATAAAAACATAGTAAAAAATGCTGTAAGCTAATTGTCGGTATTGTGCAATATACAAGGTGGCTCGCATAGCTATTGGCTTACAGAGAGAGTGAAAAAAAGTGCGGAAAATGTGGTTTATGAAATTTTTCCTTACTTTTATTTGCATAAATGCAAAATTTGTTGTACCTTTGCCGCGAAATTTATGCGCATACGCTTTTGCTACATATTAACATTGTTTTTATCGCTATCGTTAGCGCTATTGGCGGAGACGTCTTCGAAGCCGGTATTTGAGTTTACTCCTACAAAGAAAATAATTAATGTCGAGCCTCTTGGATTGAATAGCAATAACTCTATTCAGGTTGTGCTTGACATGGTTCCTGAGCTTATTGGTCGTGACGGAACAAGTTTGTATGGGAACTACGCTGTTCAGATTGATGGTAATGATGTGGGTGAAAGCAGGGATATTGTGCTGTTGCAGACTCGTGTTGTTGAGGTTGAGGCGGTTGAGATAATCGAACTGCCTACGGTTAGTGAGCAAAGTGGTGGTCAAGGTGGTGTTATTAACATCCGAAGGAAGCAGTTGGAAGAAGGTTTTCACGGTGATGTGATGTTGGATGGAGAGGTGATGTGGGAGGTGATGCCGTCGGTTATGTTCAACTATAAGAAAGGTCCTTGGAGTTTACGTACGTCATTGACCGGATCGTACTCCAATGTGGATAGGAATAAGGAAACAGACGAGTATTTTCGCAGACACCGTGATCATACTTATGATACAATCAAAACAGAGTATTGGCAGCAGACCTTCAAAGCAAATGCAGGATACAAGCGGAGCAATGATGAACTCAATCTGGGATTTATGCTAAGTTACGGTGATGAAAAGCAGCACACAGGTTCGGATGTAGATAGGTATGTGCCTATCAGGCAGGATACGTTCAGGATAATAGAAGGATGGAACCATGCCGATGCCCATGAGCAACGTTTAAGTATTATGGCTTCGATGGATTACACACATACCTTTGATTATGGTGGCAAAATTAATCTCTCTGTTGTGTATTCGTACTTATGGGATCGTCAGCCGTCGCATATGTGGACGGATGGTAATTTAAAGGAGAGTTTCATTGGCGGACTTGGACCGCGTAAAGATGTTAACAACGAGGACAAACCACATGACCTGACAGCGGACCTACGTACGATACAGCCGCTGTGGAAGGGCGAGAATAATAATATCTTTAAGCTTACAGCAGGTAGTAATTTTATTGTATCTGGCGGCAAGTCGTATTCGCTGGAACAACAGGAAAAGCCAAGCGTGTTTGGAAATGAGGTATTCATGGAGCGCGATATGAAGTACATAAATACATACATCGCTCCTTATGTGCAGTTTGACCTAATCTATGGCCGTTGGGCTATGCAGGCCGGTGCTAAGTATCATTTCTTTGACCGCGACATAACGAGCAAGGAGCAGCATATGAATTTTGACGACGAGCACGACTGGACATTCAACGCAAGTCTCAGTTGCCGTGTGGCAGACCATCACTTACTACGAGCAGTGGCAGCACGTAATCTGTTGCGTCCGACTAATGCACAGAAAGATACGGTGTTGATACTCAATCAGATTCAAAGTATATATACTAAGGGTAATGATAACCTGAAGTCAACATACACATATAACGTTAATTTGCACTACCTGTTCGACTACAACGATAAGGGACATTCCGTGGTGCTTGATGTCGGTGGCGAATATATTCGCGCGGAAGGACTTATACGCAGCAAAATGTTTATCGATCCAAATGTCAGAGTGCACTACCTTGGGTACTATAATGTTGGTAAAAGCGACATAATGCAGTTGAATACCTCGCTGTACTATAAGTATAGTATCTTCTCAATGGCATTCTCCGCTAATGTGTTTGGTCATTTCAGCAACCTAAATGAGCAGCAGTCAACGATGTGGTACTACAACATTTGTTTCACACCGATACTTAGGTTTGATAGAGAGTGGTCGCTATCGGGCAAAGTGCTCTATAATTCTAAGGTTATAGAAGAAGGAAAGGAACAGGGTGATTACGTGAGTTTGAGCGTGCGCCTGAGTAAGACGATAAAAAAATGGAATATACACGTTGACTTTGATAACCTGTTCAACTACACCACTAAGGATGAGTTCGTTACAGACAACTCGCATGGGGTGACAGAATACGAATTGTACCCGAGAACATTCCGGATAGGCTTTGGATACAGTTTTTAAAGTAGCAAATATAGAAACGATATTATATGAAGAAAGAAATCCAATTTTCGCTTGTTTACCGCGATATGTGGCAGAGTAGCGGTAAGTATGTACCTCGCAGGGACCAACTGGCAAAGATAGCCCCCGTCATCATTGACATGGGGTGCTTTGACCGCGTAGAGACTAACGGTGGTGCCAGCGAGCAAGTAAACCTCCTCTACGGTGAGAACCCTAATTTGGCAGTACGTACTTTCACTAAGCCATTCAACGAAGCAGGTATCAAGACTCACATGCTCGACCGTGGACTAAACGCTCTGCGAATGAACCCTGTGCCGGCAGATGTGCGCAAACTGATGTATAAGGTTAAGCATGCCCAGGGCGTAGATATAACGCGTATCTTCTGCGGACTGAACGACCCGCGAAACATCATCCCCTCAATCAAATGGGCTAAGGAAGCCGGAATGACAGCTCAGGCTACGATGTGCATCACATATAGCAAGGTGCATACGGCAGAGTACTATATCAACCTGGCAGAACAACTCATCGAAGGCGGAGCTCAGGAGATATGCCTCAAGGATATGGCAGGTATTGGTAGACCGGCTATGTTAGGAACGATTGTAGCAGCTATTAAAGCAAAGCATCCTGATATAATCATTCAATATCACGGACATACAGGACCAGGTTTTTCCGTAGCTTCGATGCTTGAGGTTGCAAAAGCCGGTGGTGACGTGCTTGACGTGGCTATTGAGCCGCTGTCATGGGGTAAGGTTCATCCCGACGTGATAACAATACAAGCTATGCTCCGCGACGCAGGATTCCTCGTTAAGGATATCAATATGAAGGCATATATGGAGGCTCGTCATCTGACTCAGTCGTTCATAG
Source organism: Paludibacteraceae bacterium (assembly GCA_017964045.1). Lineage (GTDB taxonomy): Bacteria > Bacteroidota > Bacteroidia > Bacteroidales > Paludibacteraceae > Colicola. Next base: position 24,736 of record JAGCSQ010000017.1, on the reverse strand, counting down.
ATGATTTCCTGGGATATTGGATCGACCCCAAGAACAGTCAGATGACTTCGCTTCTCGTAGGTTGTGGTCTGCCCGGAGGAATGATGGGGTCGCTAATGGCTGACCTTAAGGGCATGCATGCTGCAATAAATACTAACCTCCGTAAGAAAGGAGAGAAGGAACTCACAGAGGATGAACTGCTCGTTGAGCTCTTCGACGAAGTACAACGTATATGGCCAATGCTTGGTACACCTTGTCTGGTGACTCCGTTCAGTCAGTACGTTAAGAACGCTGCCCTCTTTAACCTATATAGCAAGTCTATGGACGAGAAACCGTTCACACGTATGGATCCTGCTATGTGGGGAATGATACTCGGTAAGTCAGGTAAATTGCCGGGAACATTAGCACCCGAGATAATTGAACTGGCTAAAGAAAAAGGCTTTGAGTTCTACACCGGTGACCCGCAAGCGCTCTATCCCGATGAGCTGCCACGTTTCATCAAGGAGATGGAAGAGAACGGCTGGGATCGCGGACAGGATGATGAAGAGCTGTTTGAGTTCGCTATGCACGAGAAACAATACCGTGAGTACAAGTCAGGTCAGGCTAAGGAGCAATTCAATAAAGACCTGCTTGAGCGTATGGAAAAAGCCGCTAAGGGTGGACAACAGATTGTGTTCCTATCGGCAGCCGACAAGCGTGCTATCCTTCATCCTGATAGTGAACCGCTGGAAGCACCTGCAAACGGACGTCTCTTCTGGGAACTCAACTTCGACGAAGGCTCAGCAGCTCCTGTTCACGGTAAGGTGTTCCGCAAGGGCGAACCTGTAGCTTATTTGCAGACGCAACACGGCGTAGAAGTGCTTGAGGCATTTGACGACTGCCGATTAGTGGCAATAGACCATGAGGCAGGAGATATGATTGCCAAAGGACAGACAATATGCTGGTTCAAGCATGAGGAGATAAAAGCTGAACCCAAGAAGGCAGCTGCTAAGGCTCCTAAGAAAGCACCGGCAAAGGCTAAGGTTGTTGAACCTAAAGTCAGCAAATGGAAAGATGGAATGAATGTATTGAAAAAATAAATAAGATATTATGAAAAAGTACAATTTTAATGCAGGACCGAGTATCCTGCCGCAAGAAGTAATTAAGCAAACAGCAGAGGCCGTAATCGAATTCCAAGGAGAAGGACTCTCACTGCTTGAAATCAGTCACCGTGCTAAGTATTTCCACCCTGTTATGGACGAAGCAGAGGCTCTTGTAAAAGAACTGCTCAACGTACCTGAAGGCTACCGCGTACTATTCCTCGGTGGTGGTGCCAGCCTGCAATTCTGCATGGTTCCCTTTAACCTGCTCGAGCATAAAGCTGCTTACCTCAACACGGGCGTTTGGTCTAAGAAAGCACTCAAAGAGGCTAAGGGCTTTGGTGAGGCTATAGAGGTTGCTGCCAGCACAGATTCAATCCCGACAGACTACGAGATTCCGCAAGATGCAGATTACTTCCATATCACAACCAACAACACCATCTTTGGTACAGAGATTAGTGACGAGAAACTCCAAGAGATCTACAAGAAAAAAGGTAATGTGCCTTTGGTAGCAGATATGTCGTCTGATATTCTCAGCCGTCCTATTGACGTAAGCCAATACGACATTATCTATGGTGGCGCACAGAAGAACCTGGCTCCTGCCGGTGTTACATTCGTTATCATCAAGGAGTCATGCCTTGGTAAGGTTAGCCGTTACATCCCGACAATGTTGGATTACCACACTCATATCGACAACGGCTCTATGTTCAATACTCCTCCTGTACTGCCTGTTTACACAGCCGTACTAACTCTGCGTTGGCTCAAGGCTCACGGTGGTGTTAAGTGGATTGAGGAGCGCAATAAGGCTAAAGCAGACATCCTCTATAAGTGCCTTGATGAGTCTAAACTCTTTATGCCTACAATCTCCAAGAAGGAAGACCGCAGTCGTATGAATATCTGCTTCGTATTCAAACCGGGTTATGAGGACTTGCAAGACGACTTCTTCAAGTTCGCTACCGCTCGCGGTATGGTGGGTATTAAGGGTCACCGTCTAGTTGGTGGTTTCCGTGCAAGTTGCTACAACGCTATGGATGTAGAAGGCGTTCAGGCACTTGTTGACTGCATACATGAATATGAGAAACTTCATTGATTGACGAATATGAAAGTATTAGTTGCAACAGAGAAGCCGTTCGCTAAAGTAGCTGTTGACGGCATTCGCGAGGTAGTTGAGAAAGCAGGTTATGAACTTGCTCTACTTGAGAAATATACAGACAAAGCACAACTGCTTGATGCAGTAAAGGACGCTGACGCACTCATCATTCGCTCGGATAAAGTAGATGCTGAGGTGCTGGATGCTGCTAAAGCGCTCAAGATTGTTGTTCGTGCCGGTGCCGGTTACGATAATATTGACCTTGAGGCAGCTACTGCTCATAAGGTAGTGGCAATGAACACTCCCGGTCAAAATAGTAACGCCGTTGCCGAACTCGCTCTTGGACTGATGGTTATGGCTGTACGTAATATGTACAACGGAACCAGTGGAACAGAACTCAAGGGTAAGAAACTAGGTATTCACGCTTTCGGTAACGTAGGACGTAATGTAGCTCGTATCGCCAAAGGCTTTGGCATGGAGTGCTATGCTTACGATGCTTACTGCCCGGATGAGGTGATGCTTAAAGATGATGTTAAGCCTGTTCATAGTGCAGAAGAACTCTACAGCGCTTGCGATGTAATCAGTCTGCATATCCCTGCAACGGCAGAGACTAAACAGTCTATCAACAAAGCTCTCGTTGGTCGTATGCCTAAGGGAGGATTGCTCGTTAATACTGCCCGCAAGGAAGTTATAAACGAGGAAGAACTCATAGCTCTTATGCAGGAACGTGCTGATATTAAGTATGTTACCGACATCATGCCTGAGGCAGATGCTAAGTTCCGCACTCTCTTTGAGGGACGTTATTTTGCTACTCCTAAGAAGATGGGGGCTCAGACAGCTGAGGCTAATATTAATGCAGGTATCGCTGCGGCTAACCAGATTGTGGACTTCTTCGTAAATGGAAATACACGTTTCCAAGTAAATAAGTAAATGAGAAGAACGCTAATAGCAATCATACTCTGTTGGCTGACGGTTTATATACACGCCTTTACGTTGCTGCCTCCCGATGGGGCAGCAACTAAGGCTGTCTATAACTACGGAGATACGCTGCTTTTTTTTGATGGTAATCCCGAACTTAAGACTTCTGACGGGCGTAATGTAGATTGGTATCTAACCACAGATACTCTAAATCCGCTGCAGACAAATAGTGCAGAGATATTATCGCTCAGTTCCGGCGATGGAGTGGCAGTCAGAGATGCTGGTCGGTGGATAGTACGTTATGTGTATAACTATAACGCTGTTGCGCCGGTAATAGACTCAATGACAGTCATTTATCATTGCGATAATACAATCTTTGAGATTCCTGCTGCCGGAACGAATCATGCTTCTGCAGTCTTGTACTACGACCTTGATGGCATGGAGAATTCTTACTCGTTGGTGGGAACGCTGAAGTTCAATAATCTTGAGTGGAGTACCGACAAGTGGGATACAATCCAAACGACTAAGTCTATACGTTTGTCGGCGTTGCCATATTCTCTTTACGCCGATAAAATTTATACTCCCAGTCCGTCCGTGTCCTTCGAGTACGACACGGTTGGAGCGGCGTTGTTAGGATCACCGCGTACACCAATAGTTATTTACGAGACTAATTCTCCGATGGCGGTCACTAACCACGCTACGTCGGTAACGACAATCCGTACCGCCACAAACGAGGTGGAACGACCTGAAACGTCTGAGGCTATCTCCGGTTCGGCTCCGCTGAGTATCTTGTTTAAGGCTAATCCGACACCACTGGCAGACTTTTACTCTTGGCGAATATACAAGGGTAATCAGTTGTTGGCAAGTCGTGTGGACGAGAACCACCGATTTGAGTTTGTTGAGAATGGTAATTATCGTGTTGTCTCAACCGTCAGGAACCTGATATGTCCCTGTGACGAAATAAACAACCCCAACTCAGGCTGCAAACCTGACTCTACGGAGATACTTGTTACTGTTTCGACATCAATGCTGCTTGTGCCCAATGTCTTTACTCCTAACGGCGACGGCACAAACGACGAGTTCCGTGTTCTGCACCGCTCACTGCGTGAGTTCCACTGCGAGATATATAACCGTTGGGGCAAACTGGTGTACAGATGGGACGACCCTAATCGTGGTTGGGATGGCACCATCAACGGACGACCGGCAGCCGAAGGAGCGTACTTCTACGTTATTCGTGCTCTGGGCACTGACGCAACAGAAGGATACACCTCACGCGCAAAATACAAGAAAGCTAAGGAGAGTGGAGACGCTGTCGGCGTTTATCAACTATCAGGAGATATCAATCTCTTACGTGGTAACAAATAAAAGTATAATGATATGAATATTAAACAATTATGTGTTGTGGCACTTGCCACACTTACGCTTATGGGATGCGAGAAACAAAATCCTTTCTTCCACTATAGAGAGTGGAAAACACCTCACGGAACTTATCCGTTTAACGAAATCAAGGACTCTCATTACATGCCTGCTTTTGAAGAGGCATTCCGTCAAGGACGTGCTGATATAGAGGCAATTACGTCTAATCCTGATGAGCCTACCTTCGAGAATACTATCGAGGCATTTGAGCAAGCAGGAGAGATGCTGTCCGTTGTTAGCGGTTGCTTCTATAACCTCACTCACAGCGAGACCACTCCTAAACTGCAGGAACTGGAGCAACAACTCTCACCGCTTATGTCCGAATATGGCACAGAGATAATCCTCAACGAGAAACTCTTTGAGCGTATCAAAGCCGTTTACGATAAACGTGAATCACTCAACCTGCGACCGGACCAACTCAAGCTCCTTGAGGATACATACGAGTCGTTTGCTAATAATGGTGCAAACCTTTCTGACGAGGACAAAGAGACCTATCGCACGCTGACGGCTAAACTGTCAATGCTGACTCTGACCTATGGTCAGAATGTGCTTAACGCAACTAATGCTTGGACTAAACTCGTTACCGACGAGGCAGAACTTGATGGTGTTAATGACGACGTAAAGGGTATGCTCAAGGCTAATGCCGAGAAGAAGGAGCAACAAGGTTGGCTCCTTGACCTCAAGCCGACGACTTACATTCCGGTTCTGCAGGATTGTGCTAATCGTGAACTGCGTAAAGAACTATATCTCGCTCATAATGGTCGTTGTATTGGCGGTGAGTTTGACAATACGGCTAATATAGTTGAAATCGTTAATACTCGTCTGGCTTTGGCTAAACTATTTGAAAAACGTAACTTCGCTGAGAAATCGTTGCACAAGACTTGCGCTGAGACAGAGGAGAACGTGATGAAACTGCTTGATGAACTGCGCGACGCTTATATGCCGGTAGCTCGTCAGGAGATTAAGGAACTGGAGGACTATGCTCACGAGAATGGTCTGGAAGGACAACTCGAGCCGTGGGACTTTGCCTTCTACTCAAAGAAACTGCAAGAGGCTAAGTACTCCATCAGCGATGATGTCCTGCGTCCTTACTTCTCACTTGAACCTGTAAAACAAGCCGTCTTTGGTTTGGCTAATCGTCTGTATGGCGTTACCTTTGTTGAGAACAGGGATATTCAGGTCTATAATCCTGAGGTGTCGGCATACGACGTCTTTGATGCTGATGGTAACTTCCTGGCTGTTTACTATAGCGATTTTCATCCGCGTGAGGGTAAACGCGGTGGTGCTTGGATGAACGACTTCCAACCGCAATATGTGCGTGATGGCGTTGACCATCGTCCGCATATCGTTAACGTAATGAACCTCACTCGTGCCACAGCCGACAAACCGGCTCTGCTCACATATAGTGAAGTAACTACTTTCCTGCACGAGTTTGGTCATGGCTTGCATGGTATGCTTACTCGATGCCACTACGCTTCGCAGTCAGGTACTAATGTGCCGCGCGACTTTGTTGAGTTGCCTTCTCAGTTCAACGAGAACTTCCTTGGCGAACGCGAGTTTCTTAATACTTTTGCTAAGCGTTATGATACAGGCGAACTCATCTCTGATGAACTAATCGATAAAATTCATGCCTCCAACACCTACCACGCTGCAAATGGTTGCGTACGCCAACTCTCGTTTGGCTATCTGGATATGGCATGGCATACTCTAAGTGCTCCCTTTGAGGTTAAGGACGGTGATACACTTAAAGCTGTAATCGACTTTGGTAACGCTGCTATGGAACAAGTTCGCGTACTGCCTAATGTTGACGGCACTCAGATGGAGACGGCCTTCACTCATATCTTCTCAGGCGGCTATGCGGCTGGTTACTATAGTTATAAGTGGTCAGAGGTACTTGACGCAGACGCTTATGCTCAGTTTGAGAAAGCTAAGGCCGAACGTGGTTCTATTTTCGACCGTGAAACGGCAGACCGCTTCCGCACGAACATCCTTGAGCGTGGTGGAACAGAAGATCCTATGGTTCTTTATCGTCGTTTCCGTGGTGGCGAGCCTACTATTGATGCTCTCCTCCATCGTGATGGCATCAAGTAATAAGTAATTCAGAAAGACTATGCATAGAAAAAGAGTCCCTCAAGCGAGGAACTCTTTTTTTGTAGTGCTACCCGGACTCGAACCGGGGTTTACGGCGTGAGAGGCCGTTGTCCTAGGCCACTAGACGATAGCACCGTAGGTTACTTTTATCAAAAAGCGGGTGCAAAAGTACTGCTTTTTTTTCATATACACAAATCTTTTGCAAAAAAAATGTAAAAAATTTGTATATTCCACAAAAAAAGTGTATCTTTGCGCGGTTAAATGTATATATATTATGCAAACTAATTTCGGATTTGTAAGAGTGGCGTCTGCAGTACCGCAAATGCAGGTAGCAGATTGTGCTAAAAATGTCAAAGAGATTAAGCGTCAAATAGCCGAGGCTGTTGAGGAAGGAGTAGAGATTATCTGCTTCCCGGAACTCACTATCACTGGCTATACTTGTGGTGACCTGTTCTTCACGCAGCAACTGCAACAGAATGCACTGGCAGGACTGGAGGAGATATGTCATTTCACTCGTGGCAAAGCTATTATTGCACTTGTTGGCGCACCGCTTAAGGTGGACAATAACCTCTTTAACTGCGCTTTTGTTATCACAGACGGTGACGTTATCGGCGTTGTGCCTAAGATTAACTTGCCTAATACAGGTGAGTTCTATGAGAAGCGTTGGTTCACCAGCGGCCGTGCCGTTCGTGAGTCATCAGGTGCGCCGCGTATTCCAACAGTTGAGTTGCTCGGTAATGATGTGCCCTTCGGTATAGACCTGCTCTTCCTTACCCGTGATTATTGTTTTGGTATTGAGGTCTGCGAAGACCTTTGGTCACCGTTGCCGCCGTCAACACAGCTGGCTATACAGGGAGCAGAACTCATATTCAACCTATCATCCAGCAACTGCGTTGTCGGCAAGCACGAGTTTCGTCGTCAGATGTTAGCTCAGCAGTCGTCGCGCGTGCATTGCGGATATGTATATACCAGCTCAGGCGTGGGCGAGAGCACAACAGACGTTGTTTTTGGTGGTAGCACTTATATTGCTGAAAACGGTGAGATAATAGAGCAGGGCGAACGATTTCTGCGCGAGAGCAATATGGTCATCTCTGAGATTGATATTGAGCGTCTGCGCACTGATCGTCAGCGTAATACTAACTTTACTAAGGACCAGCACGGACACTATCGCCGTATTAACGTGGCTCCTATTGAGAAGGAGTCCGGTTACGCTGAGCCGATACACCGTCGTTTCTCAACATCGCCCTTCTTGCCTGCACAGCAAGATGCAGATAACTACTGCAGCGATGTCTTTGCAATACAGACAAACGGATTAGCTAAACGCTGGGAGCATACAGGCTCTGAGTCAGTGGTTCTTGGTATAAGCGGTGGTCTTGATTCAACGCTTGCGCTCATCGTTGCTGTTCGCACGGCTGAGATGTTAGGCTATAGTGCCAATAGTGTTATAGCTGTCACCATGCCCGGCTTCGGTACCAGCAACCGCACCTATGATAATGCCCTCAAGTTGATGGAGCAACTTGGTGTCAGCATTCATGAGATACCTATTCGTGATGTGGTAACGCAGCACCTTGAAGATATTGGTCATGATATCAACACTCATGACGTAACTTATGAAAACGCACAAGCTCGCATGCGCACGCTTATCCTTATGGACCTTGCTAACAAGTATCATGGACTGGTAATCGGTACTGGTGATATGAGCGAATTGGCACTTGGTTGGTGTACTTACAGTGGTGACCAAATGTCCATGTATGGCGTTAATGCCGGTATACCCAAGACCCTTGTTCGTTATCTGGTTAAGTATGCTGCCGAGAACTTCTATGGTGAGCAGACACGACAGATACTGCTTGACATTGTTGACACTCCGGTGTCACCTGAACTACTGCCTACAGATGCTGACGGCAATATCGCTCAGATAACCGAAGATAAGGTTGGTCCGTACGAATTGCACGATTTCTTCATGTATTATTTCCTTCGCTTCGGCTTTACCCGCGACAAAATTGCTTACATGGCATCGCAAGCGTTTGAGGAGCAGTATTCGGCAGAGGAAATTGGTAAGTGGCTTGATGTATTCATGCACCGTTTCTATACACAACAGTATAAACGCTCATGCATGCCTGACGGACCTAAGGTTGTCAGTGTTGGTCTTTCACCGCGTGGCGATTTGCGTATGCCTTCTGATGTAAACGAGATATGAGAATAGCTGAGAACACATCGCTTTTGCCGTATAACACCTTTGGCATAGATGTCAAGGCGTGTTTGTTTGTCGAGTACGACACTATTGACGAATTGCGTTCAGTCCTTGCTGACCATCGTGGTGAGCGCATGATGCATATTGGTCAAGGCTCTAATCTGCTCTTTACTAAGAACTTTGATGGCGTTATTCTGCACTCGCGCATGTGCCGCGCTCGCTTCCTTGATGATGAAACGGTGGAGGCGCAGAACGGACTTAGATTGGATGATCTCATTGCCCAACTGACAGATATGAACTATTGTGGGATGGAGAAACTGAGTCTTATCCCCGGTGAAGTGGGAGCATCGGCAGTACAGAATGTGGGCGCCTACGGGTGTGAGGCAAAGGATGTTATTGTGGCAGTTAAGACGCTTGATGTGGAGACGCTTGAAGAACGTGTTTTCTCGAACGAGGAGTGCCGTTTTGGTTACCGTGACTCTATATTTAAGCACGAACTGAAAGGCAAGTATATCGTCACCTCTGTCGTATATCACGTAGAGAAAGGTGATGCTCATGTAAAGCGACAGGAGATTATTGATACTCGTCTCAGCAAACTGCCTGAAGTGGGCAAGGTTGGCTCTGCAGGTTCGTTCTTTATGAATCCTTTTGTGCCGGAAGAGTTAGCTAATAACCTGCTAAAACAATATCCGAATATGCCGCATTTCCCCTCGTCGCAAGGCGTTAAGATACCTGCTGCTTGGCTCATTGAGCAGTGTGGTTGGAAGGGCAAAACACTCGGTGGCGCACAGGTGTGGACGAGGCAACCGCTTGTCATTGTCAATGCTGAAGGCAAAGCCTCATCAGATGACATCATCAACCTCGCTAAACAAGTATCGGACTCTGTGTTTGAGCGATTTAACATTCGTATAAACCCTGAAGTAAACTATATATAATATGGCTGCATTTATCGTAGAAGGAGGACATAAACTGCACGGCAGTATAACCCCGCAAGGCGCAAAGAACGAGGCGCTACAGGTGCTGTGCGCAGTGCTGCTGACCAAGGAAACCGTTGTTATCAGCAACCTGCCTAATATCCTTGACGTCAACAACCTTATTGACTTGCTCGCGTCTATCGGTGTGCGCGTGGAGAAACTGGCAAAAGGCACTTTTGCTTTCACAGCCCGGGAACTCGACACCGCATATCTGCGCAGTGCTGATTTCCTTAAGAAGTGCAATAAACTGCGTGGCTCCGTGATGCTCATTGGTCCACTGCTTGCGCGTCTGGGCGAAGTGACCTACGCTAAACCCGGTGGTGACAAGATCGGTCGTCGCCGTCTGGATACTCATTTCCAAGGTATGGTGAATCTGGGTGCTACCTTCAAGTACGACCCTAAACTTCTGGCTTATCGTTTCTCCGGCAAGAACCTTAAGGGAACCTACATGCTCCTTGACGAAGCGTCCGTTACCGGTACGGCCAATATTATTATGGCATCTGTGCTGGCTGAAGGAACGACCACTATCTACAACGCAGCTTGTGAGCCTTACTTGCAGCAGCTTTGCAAGTTGCTCAATAATATGGGGGCACGTATTAGTGGAGTAGGTAGTAATCTCCTAACTATTGAAGGAGTGAAAGAACTACATGGTGCACAGCATAAACTGCTACCTGATATGATTGAGGTTGGCTCTTTCATCGGTATGGCAGCTATCACCGGCAGTGAACTGACGATTAAAGATGTCTCCTATCGTGACCTTGGTATTATCCCTGACGCTTTCCGTCGTCTCGGTATCCGTATCGACCAGAAGGGCGATGACATCTATATTCCTGCGCAGGAGCATTATCAGATTGAGTCGTTCCTCGATGGTTCTATCCTTACTGTGGCTGATGCACCGTGGCCCGGACTGACGCCGGACCTTCTTTCTGTCATCCTTGTGGTGGCAACGCAGGCTTGTGGCTCTGTGCTTATCCACCAGAAGATGTTCGAATCGCGCCTCTTCTTCGTTGATAAACTGATTGATATGGGCGCACAGATTATCCTTTGTGACCCGCACCGTGCGGTAGTTATTGGTCACGACCATCGTCGCCAACTCAAGCACCACACTATGACCAGTCCCGATATCCGTGCCGGTATAGCTATGCTCATCGCTGCCATGAGTGCCGAAGGCACCAGCCGCATCGACCACATCGACCAAATCGACCGCGGCTACGAAGACATTGAGCACCGTCTCAATGCCATCGGCGCAAAGATTAAACGTGAGGAATGAGGCGATACCTTACTATATTATTGGCCCTTATTCCGCTGTTAGCGTGGGCGGAATTGGTGCAGCCTATTCACTGGTCAGGCGAAGAGGTAGGGGATAGTGTGCGGTTGACGGCCACTATTGATGAGGGATGGCACATGACGCTGATATCTGTTGGTGACGAGGAAATAGGCGAAGATATATACGAAACACCATATTCCTTGACGTTGGCTCAAGCACTGCCAATCCGCTTTGTTGCCTGCAACGATAATATGTGTACTGCGCCGGAAGTGTGGTCTTACAGCGAGAGCGGTCCTACAGCGGAGCGGTCTTACAGTGACAACGGTCTTACAGGCGTAGCCGGTCTCCTCTGGATATTCCTTTTAGGACTAGCCGGAGGACTTCTTGCTATCTTCACTCCTTGCGTATGGCCGATAATACCGATGACGGTATCGTTCTTCTTGAAGAAAGGTGGAGGACTCAAGGATGCTGTCCTATACGGACTGAGCATTATTATCATCTACGTCGGGCTGGGATTACTGATAACGATACTCTTTGGTGCTTCAGCGCTGAACGCAATCTCTACTAACGCCATTGTCAATCTGTTCTTCTTTGCGTTGCTGGTAGTGTTTGCGCTGTCGTTCTTTGGCCTGTTTGAGATTACCTTGCCGGATAGTTGGTCCACGGCGCTTGATAGCAAGGCTCGTAATACAGGTGGATTCCTGAGTATATTACTGATGGCGTTTACGCTAGTCATTGTCTCGTTCTCTTGCACCGGACCTATTATTGGTACGTTGCTTGTAGAGGCGGCAGGAAAGAGTCTGTTGGCTCCGACACTTGGAATGTTGGGATTTGCAATTGCACTTGCACTGCCTTTCTCGATCTTTGCCATGTTCCCCGAGTGGATGAAACAAGCTCCTAAATCGGGTAACTGGATGACATCCTTTAAGGTGACGCTCGCGTTCCTGGAGTTGGCACTATCGCTCAAGTTCCTGAGTGTTGCCGATATGGCGTATGGCTGGGGAATACTGCCGCGGTGGCTGTTTATTGCGATATGGATAGGTTGCTTTGCCGGAATCGGTATATATCTCATTTGCAAGAGTTGGGTAGGGAAGACTATTGCTGTACTCTCCTTTGCTTTTGCGGCTTACCTTGTACCTGGACTCTGGGGAGCACCGGTTAAGGCCATTGCTGCCTTTGCGCCGCCTATGGAGATTGAGGGCCGCGAGGTGTTTAACGATTATGAGGAAGGTCTTGCTTATGCTCGTCAGGAAGGCAAACCGGTTATTATTGACTTCACCGGCTATGGCTGCGTCAACTGCCGTAAGATGGAAGCCTACGTGCTGGATGATGATAGCGTCAAAGCACGCCTCAAGAACTACGTCTTCATAGAACTCTTCGTTGATGACAAGCGCGACGGAATAGGTGACTGCAACAGTGCTATTCAACGTGAACAGTTTGGTGCTAACGCACAGCCGTATTATGTGCAACTGGACACGCAGGGTAATCAAATTGGCGAACCGATGGTGTTCACCACTGACCCTATGGAATTTATCAATTGGCTAAAATACTAACTTATGATACAGAAACAGAAATACGAAACGCGTCGACCAAAGGAGAAGGAAATGCTCTTTGGTTTGCGTGCTGTTATAGAGGCGATAGATGCCGGTAAGGTTATCGACAAGATTCTTTTGCGTCGTGATATGAACTCTGCCATTGGCAAGGAGCTACTCTCTAAGTTAGAGAGAACAACCACTCCCGTTCAGCGAGTACCGGTAGAACGCCTCAATCAGTTTACCGACAAGAACCACCAGGGCGTTATAGCCTTCCTCTCGCCGATAGACTTCTATCGCGTGGAAGATATCGTTCAAGCTGCCTTTGATGAGGGACGAGCACCGCTACTGATGGTGCTGGACGGAGTTACCGACATGCGTAATTTTGGTGCTATAGCGCGTACGTGCGCTTGCGTGAGTGCGGATGCACTAATCATCGGTGCGCGCGGCAGCGTCAGCATCAATGGTGATGCCGTCAAGACCAGCGCCGGAGCGCTTCACACGCTGCCGGTCTGCAAGGTGGAGAATATGCAGAATTGCCTTCGCTATCTCCGCGACAGCGGCTTGAGCGTCGTGGCTGCCACAGAGCATACAGATAAGATATACACATCAACCGATATGACATTACCGCTGGCAATCGTCGTGGGCAACGAGGAGAAAGGTATCTACGAGGAGAACCTCAAACTTTGCACCGACCGTGTAAAACTGCCAATGACGGGAACGATAGAGTCGCTCAACGTCTCTGTAGCTGCCGGAGTGATGCTCTATGAGGCTGTGCGTCAACGAAATATGATTAACCAATAATATATTAAATCTTAAACAATAACATTTATGATGGACAAACAAATTCGTCAGTACATAGATGGTTTTATGGCTGACCTTATCAGAAAGAACCCGGGTGAGAACGAGTTTCACCAGGCAGTTCGTGAGGTTGTAGAGAGCGTTGCTCCTATGATTATGCAGTATCCTTACTTGCGTGAGCAGAAAGTGCTGGAACGTATCGTAGAGCCGGAGCGTATGATTATGTTCCGCGTTCCATGGGTTGACGACCGCGGAGAAGTGCAAATCAATCGTGGTTACCGTGTTCAGATGAACTCGGCTATTGGCCCCTATAAGGGAGGTATTCGTTTCCACGCTTCGGTGAACTTGAGTATTATGAAGTTCCTTGCTTTCGAGCAGACCTTCAAGAACGCCTTGACCACGCTGCCTATGGGCGGAGCAAAGGGTGGTAGCGACTTCTCGCCGCGTGGTAAATCAGACGCTGAGGTTATGCGTTTCTGCCAGTCGTTCATGACTGAGTTGCAACGTTATATAGGTCAGGACACTGACGTTCCTGCAGGTGATATCGGTGTTGGCGGCCGTGAGATAGGCTTTATGTTTGGTCAGTACAAGCGTCTGCGTGATGAGTTCACAGGCACTCTAACAGGTAAAGGTCAGCTCTGGGGTGGTTCGCTCATGCGTCCTGAGGCTACAGGTTACGGAGCATGCTACTTTGCAGAGGCGATGCTGGCAACACGCGGCGAGTCGTTCAACGGCAAGCGTGTATGCATCTCCGGCGCAGGTAATGTGGCACAATATGCAGCACAGAAGGCTATGCGTCTTGGTGCAAAAGTGCTTACTCTCAGCGACTCTGACGGCTTCATCTATGATCCGGAAGGACTCAACGAAGAGAAGATGGCTTATGTATTTGAGCTCAAGAACATCCGTCGCGGACGTATCAAAGAGTATGCTCAGAAGTTCCCGCAGGCACAATACTTTGCCGGAGAGCGTCCTTGGCGTATTGCTTGCGACATCGCTATGCCTTGCGCTACTCAGAACGAGATTGAGAAGGCCGATGCCGAGAACCTCATCAAGAACGGTTGCTTCTGCGTTACCGAAGGTGCTAACATGCCTTCTACTCCTGAAGCTATCGCTATCTTCCAGTCGGCTAAGATCCTCTATAGTCCGGGTAAGGCTTCTAATGCCGGTGGTGTAGCTACCTCAGGTTTGGAGATGACTCAGAACTCCATGCGCCTCAAATGGACAGCTGAGGAGGTGGACGAGCGTCTGCGTCGTATCATGGCTGATATCCACGCTGCTTGCCTCAAGTATGGCACTGAGGAAGACGGATATATCAATTACGTTAAGGGCGCTAACATTGCCGGCTTCATGAAGGTTGCCAACGCAATGGTAGAGCAGGGAATTGTCTAAACAACTGAACACTGACAACTGAATACTAATTACAGTTATGGAAAGCGACTACACCCAACTGATGTCGACGCGTATCAAGCGTATCCTTCTCGTCTGCAGCAACTACGATAGTTTTGTGCTGGAGGAGGACGGGCGAATTGATGTACGTATCGCTGAGGAATATGCCGAATTGAACCTTAGTAACCCGCCGTCTATTGTGCGTACGGAGACTAAGGAAGATGCCCTGCAACTCGTGCAGAGCGGTGAAAGCTTTGACCTGGTCATTATGATGGATAATGCCACCGTGGAGACCTCATTCGGCTTTGCTCATAGTTTCAAGGGCCTGGCACCAACCACGCCGGTTGTGCTGCTTACGTCGTTTTCCAAGACTGTCTATGACCGTCTGCGTAAAACAGCCGAAGAGGCCGTATCGCAGGCATACAATGATATCGATTATATATTCTGTTGGAATAACTCGACAGACCTTATCATTGCAATCATCAAACTCCTCGAGGACAAGCTCAACGCCGACCATGATATCTTGTCAGAAGGCGTTAGGGCCATCCTCCTCGTCGAGGACTCTGTCCGCTATTATTCAACCTATCTGCCTCTGCTGTATAAGCTTGTACTTCAGCAGAATAGCATAGCCATACGTGATGCCCTCAATGAGAAGCAGCAGCTGCTGCGTAAGCGTTCGCGTCCGAAAGTGCTGATGGCTACATGCTACGACGAGGCTGTTGAGATATATCGCCGTTATAACAAGAATATAATAGGTGTTATCTCTGATATCGGCTTCGTTCTCCATCGCGGTGATGCTCCTGAGACGGAGAAGTTGGATGCCGGTGTGGACCTATGCCGCTTGATTCGTGAGGATATACCTACGATGCCTGTGCTCATGCAGTCGTCGCAGGAGTCCATGCGTAGTGTGGCAAAGCAGCTTGGTGCGGGTTTCGTGGTCAAGACCAGCAAGACCCTCACTCAGCAATTGAGCGATTATATCAGCCGTGAGTTCGGATTTGGTGATTTCGTTGCCATAGACCCCAAGACAGGTAAGGAGATTGACCGTGCCAACGACCTTGAAGGCTTTGAGCGTATTATCTCTACTATTCCGCCAAAGGCTTTCCGCCGACTGAGCGATAACAACTACCTCAGTAAGTGGCTCTTTGCCCGCGGACTCTTTGCTGTAGGCCGAAAGGTACGCGAATTGCGTATTCAGGACGACGGCGACATCGAGAATATCCGTCAGGCTAATGTCGCCCTTATTCACGACTACCGTGTCAACGCGGCTCAGGGTGTTGTGGCCAAGTTCAATCCCGACACCTTCAACGATACAATTTGGTTCTCACGTCTTGGCTCAGGCTCTCTGGGTGGTAAAGCGCGTGGACTGGCGTTCCTCAATCATATCCTGCAGAAGTACAACCTCTACGATCGTTGGCAGGATGTGCGTGTGCTTGTGCCGCGGACGCTGGTTATCACTACTGAGTTCTTCGACCGCTTTATCCATGACAATGGACTGCAATACGTTATTGAGTCCGACCTCAGCGACGAGGAGATCCTCTCTGAGTTTGTTGCCTCACGTCTGCCGTCCGACCTCAACGAAGCGCTCCGTCAGTTTGTTCATGTCAGCAACCGACCGCTTGCTATTCGTTCATCAAGCAAGCTGGAGGACTCATACTATCAGCCTTTTGCAGGTGTCTATTCCACGTACATGATTCCTTCCACAGAGAACGAGGACCAACAGCTCCGACTGCTCGGCAAGGCTATCAAGTCGGTCTATGCAGCCGTTTACTTTGCTGCTGCACGTGGTTATATCGCATCCACGGCTAATGTTATCTCTGAGGAGAAAATGGCTCTTGTTATTCAGGAGGTTTGCGGTGACGAACAGAACGGCTACTTCTTCCCGACGCTGTCAGGTGTCGCTCGCAGCATCAACTTCTATCCCGTTGGACACGAACGCCCGGAGGATGGTATTGTTAAGGTCGCCTACGGATTGGGTAAGGTTGTTGTTGATGGCGAACCCGTATTGCGTTTCTCGCCTAAGTATCCCAAGCATGTGTTGCAGACCTCTACGCCTGAACTAACGATGTCTGATACGCAGAAGTCGATGCTTGCGCTCTCAATGCAACCTGACCGCTTCAAGACCTCTGTGGACGATGCTATCAACCTGACTCGTTTGACTATCGACGAGTGCAATCAGTTTGATTCGCTCCGTGAGGTGGCATCTACTTACGACCTTGAGAACCAACGAATTGTTGACTCATGCTATCCTAAGGGACCGCGCTTCATCACCTTTGCGCCTATGCTTAAGTTCTCTACCTTCCCGCTGGCGGAGATTGTTGGTGAACTGCTGGATATAGCGGTGCACGAGATGAAATGTCCTGTAGAGATTGAGTTTGCGGCCAGCGAGGGCATCTTTAATGTCCTGCAGATAAGGCCTATCTCGGCTGATAGCCTAAATGCTAAGGTTGACTGGGACTCTATAGACCAATCTGACCCGCTTATCCTCAGCGATAGTGCTCTGGGTGTTGGTAAGGTTGAGGGCGTACGTGATATCATCTACCTCAAGCAATCGGCCTTTGACCCGATGAAGACCCGTGAGATGGCTGCTACGCTCCGTGACTGGAATACCGCAATGCGAAAAGCGGGTAGGGGTTATGTGCTCATTGGCTTTGGCCGTTGGGGTTCGGCTATTCCTACGCTTGGCGTTCCTGTCGTTTGGAGTGATATCAGCGAGGCTAAGGCTATCGTTGAATGCTCGCTGCCAGACTTCCGTATCGACCCGTCGCAGGGTAGCCATTTCTTCCAGAATATGACTTCCTTCAATGTCGGCTACATCAATGTTGACCCGTTCTCGCGACCGGACGAGTGTTACGACGAGGCTCAACTGAATAAACTGCCTGCCGTTAACGAGACTAACTTTATGCGACACGTTACCCTGCCTGAGGATATCCAGATAACCATCGACGGCTTTAAATCGCATGCTTGCATCAGACTATGACGGTCCTGTACGAAGATAATCATATTATTGCTGTCAACAAAGCCGTGGGCGAGATTGTCCAGGGCGACAAAACTGGCGATACTCCGCTCAGCGAGACCGTCAAGGCTTATATCAAGGCCAAGTACAACAAGCCGGGTGAGGTGTTCCTTGGTGTCACTCATCGCTTGGACCGACCAACTACAGGCGTTGTACTCTTTGCCCGCACATCCAAAGCGCTTGCCCGCCTCAATGAGATGTTCAAGTCGCATGAGGCGATTCGTAAAACCTACTGGACTATAGTGGAGGGTTTACCAAAACTACCTGAGGCACGCATTGAGAACTATCTGCTACGCAACGAGAAACTGAATAAATCGTTCGTCGTCAAGCCCGGCACTAAAGATGCCAAGCAGGCAATCTTGGAGTATAAGGTGCTTAGCCGGGGCGAACGTTACTCGCTGCTGGAGGTGCACCTGCTTACCGGACGCCATCATCAGATACGTTGCCAGCTGGCAGCTATCGGTTGTCCCGTCAAGGGCGACCTTAAATACGGAGCCAAGCGCTCCAATCCTGACGGAGGAATATGCTTGCATGCTCGTTCTATTGAGTTTATCCATCCTGTCAAACGCGAAACCATCACCATCACGGCCCCTCTGCCGGAGGCAATGAATACACTTGTTGAGAAAATAAAGTAAACTAAATAAAATATATCGTTATGAAAAAATTATTCCTTTTTATTGCAGCCCTCTGCTGCACGGTCATGATTAGTGCGGCGC
Source organism: Paludibacteraceae bacterium (assembly GCA_017964045.1). Classification (GTDB taxonomy): domain Bacteria; phylum Bacteroidota; class Bacteroidia; order Bacteroidales; family Paludibacteraceae; genus Colicola. The sequence continues at coordinate 6,280 of JAGCSQ010000017.1, read as the reverse complement.
AATTCAATGACTTGAAGACTATTCAGTCGGGCGGAGTGGATCGTCAGTATTTCCTTTATGTGCCGGATCTCTTGACTTCCAATAGTCCTATTTTTATTTCCTGCCACGGCATGGATCAGGACTACCAATATCAAAAGACCTCACAAATGCCATGGTTGACCTTGATGGCAGATACAGCCAGTTTTGTAGTGGTTTATCCTGTTGGACAGGCTGTTAATGGAACTTGGGGCAATATGTCTTTAGGTTGGGATATGGACGGAATGAAGGATATCAATTTCATGCTGGATATTGTAAGCGATGTTAAAGCCAATTACGGTATCGACGACACCCGCCTCTATATGTCCGGTTTCTCGTTGGGAGGCGCATTTGCCTATTACATGGCGCAAAAAGTGCCCGATAAAGTGGCTGCTGTTGTGTCGCTTAGTGGCTACGACATATTTGGAAGTTCTCTTTCCAGCGGTAGCCGCCCGAAGCCTATTTTTCATTTGCATGGAACATCGGATGACATAATGAACTATTCCCATGTTGAAGGTTACTTAAAAAAATGGAGTAATTTATCACATTGCTCTACTACTCCTGTTATATTAAACAATCACCCTTGCACTTGTGCTCCATCAACGTTAACAACATATAGTGAATGTGATTGTGATGTAGAAATAAAACTTTTCACCGTTCCGGGTGTTAACCATGATTGGACAGGTTGTCGTGGTTTTGAGAGTGAGATTTGGAATTTCTGCAAGCAGTATAACACCGGCTGCGGAAAAATACATGTAGGTCTTGATGATATCACGACCGAACACTCTGCTACTAAACGACTTGAAGATGGTCAGCTCCTCATCGACCGTGACGGCAAAACCTTCACCGCCACCGGCATTGAGGTAAAATAATCTTGACATATGCAAGTTTTTAGGCAACTTTTTTCAATAAAAATGATATATAGTTTTTCCAACTAATTTCCAAAAACTTTCTAATGTTGAAATGAAGGCCGATAAAAATGATAAAATTCTTGCATATGTCAGAAAAAAGTAGTACCTTTGCGACCGAATTTGAACGCAAGGGTACTATAAAAACGACACCCGATAGTTTGACTTGCGTCAGGGACTACCGGGGATTCCGCTGCAAAAGTACTACATTTTTTTGAATTGTGCAAATTTTTGACAAAAAAAAGAAATTTTTATCAAATAAAATTACATTTTTTATGAAATATACCGATTTTGAAGCAATAATGTCACCGGAACGAATGAGCAGATACCTCATTGCGACCAAAGGAGACACCAATAAGGCAATGGCACTTTACCGGGCCAACTTGCATCTTTCGCAAGAGGTTTTTACGGTAGTGAGTTGTTTTGAGGTTGCGCTTCGAAATGCAATTGATGAGCGTTTGAAAGTGACATTAGGGTCGGATTGGCTTCGTGATGCTATACAACCAGGCGGTATATTTGATGTCAAGAAATTTCCGGAAACACATCGTAAGTTAACAAAGGCGTATACCAAATTGACCGCTACGAATACGTATCGTCACTCACAGTTGTTAGCGACTTTAGATTTCGGTAGTTGGAAACATATGTTTGCTAATGGCCAGTATCGTGCGACAGGACAATGTTTACTAAAGGTATTCCCGAACAAACCAAAATCTGCCCCCGGCATGCAGTATAACAACACTTACATTTTTAACGAGTTGGATAAGGTGAATACATTGCGAAACCGAATTGCGCACCATGAGCCAATATGTTTTACACACTCTTCACAAACGGTCGATACCTCGTATATCATCAACGAATATCAAAAGATACAAACTCTTTTTGCATGGATGGGAATAGATAGCCACGCGCTACTCTACGGTCTTGATCATGTGCAAGCAGTTTGCAACAAGATCAATCAGATAAAATAACCATTCCTTAATCCAAGGCATCGCCAAAGGCGGCTATTATCCTATACTCTAAAATTGCAGATTTATGAAACGGCTATTTATTATATTCCTTTCCTGTCTCTGTCTGACGGCTTGTCACAAAAACACGACGACAAAGAGTACGGAAAAGACAACCGCAGAGGATAGCATCCTGTTGGAAAGCATTAAAAGGGCAACTTTGCAATATGTGGATCAGTTAAGCCAACAATATGAGGAAGATCCCATTGAGCCAACATACGTTTCTGTCCGCTGGTCTCGCTATCCGGATAAGATGGTATTGGTTAGTTTTAATGCAGTCGATTACACTTTGGCTTTGGTGGATTATCAGGATACCACTATCTCGGACATCCTATCAGACTTTTATGATGTTGAATGCGATAAAATATACGGCATCGGCTTGAGCGATTCTGTTAAGATTAGGAACCATTTCAAACGTGGGTATCAATTGAATAATCAATTGCTGACCATCTCCGATTCCGATATATATGTCTTAAAGGACTATAGAGCAGAACCTATTACCGGAAGGAATTTTAGTGATACGTTGCTCTTTGAATTATCAGAAACAACCTATTCCATTGAGAGCGGTAAGTTTGTCAAGATGCAGCACCAAGACACCACGTTAAGGCATTATCAATGGACCATCAAATCCTATTTTAGAGAGCATTATTATAATAACTACTTGGCGAGTTTGTATGAACAAATCATGAGGAACGAGACTATCACAGACAAGGAACTGCTGCACGCTATGCCCCAAAACAAGGAGCAATACGAGGTGTATGATTATGAATGTAACTACCCATGTAACTTTCGGTCTTTGGTATTCGACAGCATAGCGATAACTCGTTCTAAAGACCAACCGCTCTTCCGGGATGCATATCTTAGAATGGGTCAATGGTCAGACGGAGCTGCTTCTGAGTTACTTTTTGAAGGACATTACCCGCTTTTCTTCCACATGGATTCCGTATATTTCCGGGATGCAGTCCGCCGTATCTTACCGAAATACGTAGATGTGTTCGAGGACGATAGTATTGCCGGTGAATTTGGAGACGAAGGATGGCTCAAATGGACCCGCGAGCACAAAGAAGAAATTTTAGACTCGTATCATCGCCGGTACAATCTTTAATGGATTCGAAAATTACGAAAGATGCGTATATGCTACCCGTAAGCGTCAACAACGATTATGGAACGTAGCATAACGCAGATGAGTAATAATCGACAGAGCGAAGCGACGGAGAACTTCCGACCGGGGGCTGAGAAGGCCCTCACTTTGAGGAATTCGGACTCCGCCTTGGCTGCGCCAATTCCCCCGAATCCCACAAGCTGCCGCTGGCACCTTGTTCAAAGAAAAAAGAGCGATTTGCTTGCTTGAGTAAACTCAGACAGACAAATCGTACTTTTTCTTTGCGGAAAGTGAGGGATTCGAACCCCCGGTACGACGTAATGCGTACACCACATTTCGAGTGTGGCTCTTTCGACCACTCAGACAACTTTCCTTCGCTTTTCGGTCAAAAGCGGGTGCAAAAGTAATGCTTTTTTTTAATATACACAAAAAAACTTGCACATTTACTGAAAAAATATTACCTTTGCACGCCAAAACGATATTATGACGACCATAAAACGATATAAGGTAGCCGGACATATCTTCGCCATTGAGTGCAACGACGACGAGCGTGCCGTGATGACGAACTATGAACCCTTCATCACTGAGGACAGTGCCAACCCGCTGTTCACTTTGCACGTCGGCTCAGAGCATACGTCTGCTATAACAGAGCACGTCTTCACTGATGCTAGCGATGACGATATGCCTCGTATAGAGGTCAGCCGTACAGCGGAAGGTTGGCTGATTGAGGAGTCTGTCAATAAATCGGGAGATATCTGCCTGCATATATACACCAATAATGATTTCAGCGAGGCGTGGCTTGCTTACGAAACGCCCAACAAGCGCTTTGCCATTGATAATGCCGCAATGCTGATATATGCTTTTGCCGGTGCAAGCCATAAGACTCTGGAGATGCACTCCAGCGTAACCGTCAAAGATGGCAGTGCATATATGTTCCTTGGTCGTTCCGGCACGGGTAAATCCACTCACTCGCGCCAGTGGCAAACGGCATTTCCTGAGTCATGGCTGCTCAATGACGATAACCCCATAGTGCGTATCAATGACGATGGCACGGTGATGGTCTATGGTAGCCCGTGGAGCGGAAAGACACCCTGTTATAAAAACGCGTGCGCGCCCGTACGTGCGTTCGTCAAATTGGTGCAAGCGCCATATAATAAGATTCATAAACTGCGCTTGCCCGAAGCGTACGCCTATATCCTCTCATCCTCAAGCGGCCTTAAGATAGTGCCTGAGATGATGGATCAAATGTACGCTACTATAGCTGAGGTGATACAAAAGGTCAGCAGCTTCGGCTTAGAGTGCTTGCCGGATGTCGATGCCGCACACACATGTCTCAAAGGTATTGACGAGAGTGCGGTCGTAGGGGCGTGATACTTTAATATAGTTTTCCGTAAAGCCATACATCCGTCCGTCAGCGGTTTTCTTGGATTCCCAGAGTACGGTTACGGTGTCTTTTTCGTGCGCACGGTAGAAGGCGATCAGTTTCTCGTTGCTTATCCTGTGCAATATCTTGCTGCGCTGTTCACGCTCGCGTTGCGGTATTACGGGCAGATCCATATCCAGCATACGTGTGCCGGCACGCTCAGAGTAGGTGAATACATGCAGTTGACTGACATCCAGACTGCTGATAAAGTCCAGATAATCTTGCCAACGCTCAGCCGTTTCGCCTCTAACGCCCATCATGCAGTCAACGCCGATAAAGGCATTAGGCATTACGCGCTTTATATGCTCTACGCGCTCACGGAACAGCTCGCGGGTATAGCGACGGTGCATAATCTTTAGCACCTCGTCGTTGCCCGACTGCAGCGGTATATGAAAATGTGGTGCAAAATGCCGTGAATGTGCTACGAAGTCTATTATCTCATCGCTCAGCAGGTTGGGTTCGCAGCTGCTGATGCGTACGCGGAAGGTCCCGTCAATGCTGTCGATGGCGCGAATCAGGTCAATAAAGCTTTCACCTGTTGACCTGCCGAAGTCACCAATGTTAACTCCGGTGAGTATCAGTTCCTTAGCGCCTTCTGCCAGTGCATGCTCGGCACGTGCAACAACCTCACTTATTTGTGGATTACGGCTGCGTCCGCGTGCCATAGGAATGGTGCAGTAGGTGCAGAAGTAATTGCAGCCGTCTTGCACTTTCAAAAAGCATCGTGTTCTATCGTCGCGCGAGTAGGCATGCCTGAACTCACTCATCGGCTTGGCTACCACATGATCCACCTCCAGCATATCGGCTATCTCTTTGGGCTTTAGGGCTGCGTAGCAACCGGTGACGATGATTCTGGCACCCGGATTCTCACGCTTAACGCGGTGTATCGCTTGCCTGTCTTTATGGTCGGCGGTGTCGGTGACGGTGCAGGTGTTGATGATACATATATCAGCCTGCTCACCCTGCTTGGCACGCTCGTGACCACGAGCTATCAGGGTGTTCATTAGGGCTGAACTCTCAGCAAAATTCAGCTTGCAACCGAGTGTGACTATACGTATCTTCATTCCGTTATATCGAAATCGGGCGCAAAGGTACAGTTTTTTTTGCACATATCAAAAAAAAGCACTACTTTTGCAGTCGAATTTGTTCAAAACTGCGGCTTTAGCACATCGGTAGTGCATCAGCTTCCCAAGCTGAGGAGGCGGGTTCGACTCCCGTAAGCCGCTCTCATTATGTGGAATAAAGTGACAGTAAAGAGGTTAAACATAGTGATATTATTGTTGGCGGTGTGGCTTGTGGGCTATGCCGCTGATTATAGAGGCAGGGTAGTCGATAACCGCGGGCAAGGAATCGGTTATGCCACTGTCTATCCCGTAGCCGAACCTATTGCCGGTACGGCCACTAATAACGACGGTTACTTCAGTTTCAGTGCCGACCTGCCTGCAAGTTCAGATGTGGTGGTTTCCTTTATCGGTTACGCCAAGCAGGTTGTGCCTCTTGGTGTTCTCACTGACTCTACGGCTACGATAGTGCTTCGTGAGCAGCCTATAGCCCTGGAGGAGATGGTGGTGGCAGCCAAACCCTCGCGTCAGCGCAATAAGCGCAAGGCTATGGCGGCACTGCTGCATAAGGTCTATGTGCGTATGCTTGATGACTTCGGCGGCGGTAATGCCAAGTATCGTATTGTCAGCGATGTTCGTATGGATGCCGAAGGCGAGCCGTGGGGCATGGAGCAGATGGTGGCAACGATAGTGGTCTTGCCTGAAGCCGCTCAATCCGGCAAGGACAGCGTCCAATTCCGTGGCGATTACTGCAAACGCTATTTTGC
>JAGCSQ010000016.1 GCA_017964045.1 Paludibacteraceae bacterium | reverse complement strand
TTGCCCTCACCCTCAAGCATTGGGTTGTAACGCCAGAGGTGCCAGTAGCCGCACTCGACAGCCTTCTGTTCCTCAGCCTGGGACTTGCCCATACCGGCCTTAAGACCGTGGTTGATACAGGGAGCGTAAGCGATGATGAGTGACGGTCCCGGATAAGCCTCAGCCTCACGGATAGCCTTGAGGGTCTGAGCTTGGTCAGCGCCCATAGCGATCTGAGCTACGTAAACATATCCGTAGGTGGTAGCAATCATACCAAGGTCTTTCTTGCGTACACGCTTACCCATAGCAGCAAACTTAGCGATAGCGCCGAGAGGTGTTGACTTAGATGCCTGGCCACCGGTGTTGGAATAAACCTCGGTATCCAGAACAAGGATGTTGACATCTTCGCCTGAAGCGATAACGTGGTCAAGACCTCCGTAACCGATATCGTATGATGCACCATCACCACCGATAATCCACTGGCTGCGCTTGATGAGATGCTCTTTGTACTTGAGGATCTCCAGGCAGTCGTCGCAACCACACTTCTCCATGCCAGCAACAAGCGGCTCGTAGAGACGTTTAGTTACCTCAGCGTCGTTCTTATTGGCAATCCACTCTTTGAACATAGCCTTCAGCTCGTCTGAGCACTTGTCGCACTCCTGAGCCTTCTCCATGAGACGAGCGATGCGGTCTTTGATCTTCTTGTGAGCAATCTGCATACCCAGACCATACTCGCAGAAGTCCTCGAACAATGAGTTAGACCAAGCAGGACCATGACCCTTCTCGTTAGTAGTATAAGGAGTAGAAGGAACTGAACCAGAGTAGATAGACGTACAACCTGTAGCGTTAGCAGCTATCTCACGGTCACCAAAGAGTTGGCTGATGAGCTTCAGATAAGGAGTCTCACCACAACCGGAGCAAGCACCTGAGAACTCAAACAGAGGAGTAGCAAACTGCGAGTTCTTAACATTGTTAAGTTCAACAAGATGTTGCTTGGTTGCCACGTTCTTAACGCAGTAATCCCAGTTCTCAGCCTCTGCCATCTGTCCCTCCAGCGGAACCATCTGCAGAGCCTTACCTTGTTTCGGGTTACCCGGGCAAACGTCAACGCAGTTACCGCAACCGAGGCAGTCCATAACGCCTACCTGCATGCGGAAATGCATACCCTTCATAGCAGCCGGAGCCTTCATCTCTCGTGTAGCAGCACCCTTGAGGCCTGCAAGCTCTTTATCGTCAAGAACGAACGGACGGATACAAGCGTGAGGACAAACGTATGCACACTTGTTGCACTCGATACAGTTCTCGCTGTTCCAAACAGGAACGAATGCGCTTACGCCACGTTTCTCAAACTTAGCAGTACCGCTGGGCCATGTACCATCCTCGATACCCTTGAAGGCGCTAACAGGCAGCAAGTCGCCATCCTGACCGTTGATAGGACGAACAAGACCGTTGATGAAGTCGTCGCCATCCTTAGGAGCGTGAACATCAGCCTTCGGGTCGAGCTTAGACCAAGCCTTATCAATAGCCAGCTCTTGATACTCGTTACCACGGTCAACAGCTGCGTAGTTCTTATTAACAACGTCCTCACCCTTCTTGCCATAAGACTTAACGATGAAGTGCTTCATCTCCTCAACGGCTTTCTCTACAGGGATAACGCCCGTGATACGGAAGAATGCTGATTGCAGAATAGTGTTGGTACGGTTGCCCAGACCAATCTCCTGTGCAATCTTGGTTGCGTTGATATAGTAAACCTTGATGTCGTTGTCAGCGAAATACTTCTTAACCTTATTCGGCAGGTTCTTAGCAAGTTCGTCGCCTTCCCAGATAGTATTGAGCAGGAAGGTACCACCCTTTTGCAGACCACGAGTTACATCATACATGTGGAGGTAAGCCTGAACGTGGCAAGCCACGAAGTTAGGCGTTGTTACCAGGTATGTCGAGTGGATAGGTTCGTCACCGAAGCGGAGGTGCGAGCAGGTGAAACCACCTGACTTCTTACTATCATAGCTGAAATATGCCTGGCAGTACTTATCAGTGGTGTCACCGATAATCTTAACTGAGTTCTTGTTAGCACCAACGGTACCATCAGCACCCAGTCCGTAGAACTTAGCCTGGAACATACCCTTGCCACCCATAGCGATCTCTTCGCCAACAGGCAGACTGGTGAAGGTAACGTCATCATTGATACCAACGGTGAAGTGGTTCTTCGGTTGCTTGAGAGCGAGGTTCTCGAATACAGCCAGCATCTGAGCCGGAGTAGTATCGTTTGAACCCAAACCATAACGACCACCTACAACGAGGATATCGTTGAGGCCGAGCTCGTTGAGAGCATCCTTAACATCCAGATACAGCGGTTCGCCATTAGCACCCGGCTCTTTTGTACGGTCAAGAACGCAGATACGCTTAACCGACTTCGGCAGAGCCTCTTTCAGGTACTTCAGACTGAACGGACGATAGAGGTGAACATTGATCATACCGAGCTTCTTGCCATTAGCAGCCTCGTAGTCAATAACCTCACGGATAGCCTCGCAAGCAGAACCCATACAGATGATAATGTTCTCAGCGTCCTTGTCGCCATAGTAGCTGAACGGACGATACTTGCGGCCGGTAATCTCGCTGATCTTATCCATATAGTCGGAAACGATGTCAGCAACCTCGTTATAGTACGGGTTGCAGCTCTCGCGGTGAGCGAAGAATACATCGGGGTTCTCAGCCATACCACGCATAACGGGGTGTTGCGGGCAGAGAGCACGCTCACGGAACTCCTTGAGAGCCTTCATGTCAACAAGCGGACGAAGGTCTTCCATGTCAACAACCTCTACCTTCTGATACTCGTGAGAAGTACGGAAACCGTCAAAGAAGTTGAGGAACGGAACACGCGACTTGATAGTCGAGAGGTGAGCAACACCTGCAAGGTCCATAACCTCTTGTACTGAACCCTCAGCCAGCATAGCAAAACCGGTTTGACGGCATGCCATAACATCCTGATGGTCACCAAAGATACAAAGCACGTGGCTTGCCAACGTACGAGCCGATACATGGAATACCGTCGGAAGAAGCTCACCGGCAATCTTATACATGTTCGGGATCATAAGCAGCAGACCCTGCGAAGCAGTGAAAGTAGTGGTCAGAGCACCAGCCTGCAACGAGCCGTGAACAGCTCCGGCAGCACCTGCCTCTGATTGCATCTCCTGAACGAGAACGGTCTCGCCAAACAAGTTCTTGCGATTCACTGCAGCCCACTCGTCAACGTTTTCAGCCATAGGTGACGACGGGGTGATAGGATAGATGGCAGCCACCTCAGTAAACATGTACGCAATGTGCGCAGCAGCGGCATTACCATCACAAGTCATGAATTTCTTTTCTTTCATGTTGTTTGTTGTTTTTATTGGTTGTTATTTGTTTGTTGTTAGTATAAAAATCCAAGTAGCCATAAGGGAATGTAATTTTCCTTACCGATTTCCAGATTACCTACCGCACACGGACGAATACTGTCACGCGACGGCATGTTCTCCAGAACGTCAAAATACCACTTCTTGTCAATCACAAACATAGCGCTACGCTCAGTAGCATTAACCTTATGACCGCCATGAAGGGCATTGTAGAAGTAGGTCTCAAAGATATCCTGGTCAGCCAGATCACGAGTGGAAATCATATATGCCAGATTGGTATTCTGCATATACACCTTCATCGGCTTCATCGGGAACGACTTATCCTCCATATATAATAAATTAAGGAGTCGGGCATCCTTGAGGTACTTGATGTAGTTCATCGTAGTAGCTCGCGACGTGTCTATGATATCGCTCAGGCTGCTTATATTAAGGGCACAAGGCGTATCCTTAAGCATCTGATATAGCATGCTACGCAGTTTAGCCAGGTTAGAGACCTCTATCTGCTTGATGAGCAACACATCCACCTCAAGCACCATATTCATGGTCTTGAGCAGTTCGTCCTCAAAGTTAATATTCTCCAAGAAAGCCGGGTAATAACCCTGACGCAGATAGTCAAAGAAATAATCAAGCGGCCTGACGCGAGAGCAAATCTCCGTTGCAATAGAGATATGACTTTTCATCAGTTCCTCCAGCTTATAAGCCTTAAAGTTCTTGCCTGTACGCAGGTTAAGGTACTCACGGAAGGAGAAACCACGCAGGTTGTACATCTTAACGATACCGGCCAAATCGCGGTTATCTTCGATAAGCCTCATCACCGGCGAAGCGGTGAAGATGATATGAAGTTCCTTAAACTTATCATGACAACGACGCAGTTCCTTAGACCAGTTAGAATATTTAAATGTCTGGTCCAGCAGCAAATAGCGTCCGCCTTGCTTAACGAACTCAGCTGCAAACTGAACAAGCGAGTTGTCTGTAAAGAAGAAATCACTAAGATTGACGTAAACACAGATGCGCCTGCCTTCAGCACTCTTGCGCTTTCTTTGCGAGGTTTCCTGCTCCAGCATCAGTGCATAATTCTCTTCCAACTGCTTAGCACGAGCCAGCAGGAAGTCAGTCTTCCCTACTCCACGCGCGCCTTTGATGGCAATGAGCCTGTCATTCCAGTTGATTTCATCCATCAACAGACGTCGAATAGGGGCATGAGAACGAGCCACCAGATAGTCATGAATTTTGTAAAAAGCCTCTAACATATGACGTCTATCTAATTTTGCGTGCAAAGGTACTACAAATTTATCAAATTTGCAACATTGACTTTACATTTTTTTGTAGAAAAATTGACGAAAAAAGGGACCGATTTTGTCAGTCCCTCGTTTTTTCTCAATCTAAAACGCTAAATTACAGCGAGATAGCGCCGCTCGGGCATACATCAGCGCAAGTGCCGCACTCGGTGCATACATCCGGGTCAATTGAGTAGTGTTCGCCTTCGGAGATAGCTCCCATCGGGCACTCGTCGATGCAAGTACCGCAAGCAACACAGTCGTTAGAAATTTTGTAAGCCATAATATTTGTTTTTATAAAAACCAATTGCAAAGGTACAACAAATACTTGACCCCTGCAAATATTTATTGATATATTTTTATTTTTTATTCTTTTTGGCAGTTGCCATGGCTGCCAGCAGTTTGGCATTAGGTCCGGTTAAGCCACTATCAGTCAGGCCCTTACGCTTGGCAAACGTAGTCCAGTCCTTTGCACCGGCATCTTTATTGATTGGCAGGCCCAATTGCAGGAAATGGCAGTAGGCAATACCCAGAGCATCTGTGGCATCCAGTTTCTTGGGCATCTTCTCCTCCGGGATATGCAGGAAGCGCTGCAACATATCTGCCACCTGCGACTTATCGGAATGTCCGTTTCCGGTGATTGCCATCTTGACCTTCATAGGCGAATACTCATTGACAGGCAGGTCACGGCTGAGCGCTGCAGCAATCGCAACTCCCTGAGCATGAACGATTTTAATCATCGTCTGCGGGTTCTTATCAACGAACTGAGTTTCAATCGCCAACTCGGTGGGATGATATTCATCAATCATCTTCTGCAGGAAGAAAAACTCCTGCTGCAGACGAGCATACTGGCCGTCGAACTTACGCACATCAAGAGCGCCAAAGTCAACTATTTCAGCCTTAGCACCGGCTGTATCCAACAGCGCCCAGCCCATCAGCAACGTTCCGGGGTCGATACCAAGAATACGATGTTTCTCTACCAATTTATCTATCATCTTACTCTTCCTCTATCAGATAAACATCCTCGTTTGCCTCATGCATCAGGCATTTCTCACGGGCGTAACGCTCCAAGCTGTCACGATTATGCAGCGCCTCGATCTCATGCT
>JAGCSQ010000015.1 GCA_017964045.1 Paludibacteraceae bacterium | reverse complement strand
GAGTCCGTCAGTAGCCTTATAGACATGAACGATTGAGCGCACTTCGCCGGTTTTGTCGTCAACGGTTTTCCAGTCGCCGAGCATGCCGGAGACCTGTGCAGAAATAGACATTGCAGCAAACAAAGCTGCCAAGATAAAGATATTGCGCTTCATATTATTCAATCGATTAAATCCAAATCATCATAACTCCGTAGGTGCAAGCACCGATGAGAGCGGAGATAGGAATAGTGATTATCCATGCAGTAACGAGGTCGATGGTTACACCCCAGCGGACAGCCGACATACGCTTAACTGAGCCGACGCCCATGATTGAACCTGAGATAACGTGCGTTGTGGAAACAGGCACACCGAGGTTCTGCGTTACAAAGAGGGTGATAGCACCGGCAGCCTGTGAGCAGAGTCCTTCGTAGGGGGTTATCTTGGTGATTTTATTACCCATAGTCTTGATAATCTTCCATCCTCCTGACATTGTACCGATAGCGATAGCCGTGATACATGCAACAGGAATCCAGGAAGGAGCACCGGTGAAGTTATGTCCTACTTCGCCGGCATGCGAGATCGTATCCGGCAGGAGCCATGCGGGCAGAGCGTCCAGTCCGTACTGGGTGCCAAAAGCAGCCAAAGCACAGGCGATGACACCAATCTCCTTCTGCGAGTCGTTCAAGCCGTGACCGATAGAGAGGCAAGCGGATGAGACGAGTTGGAGTCGTTTGGACCAGATCTCCATCTTATGTGGCAGAACACGACGGCAGAGCCAGTAGGAGCAGAGCGTGATGAGGTTACCAGCGATGAAACCAATGAGCGGTGCGATGAAGATGAATCCGACGATGATACCCACAGTGGACCAGTGAACAGCGGCAACACCTTTGGAGCAGATGGCAGCACCGACGAGTCCGCCGATGAGCGTATGTGACGAAGAAGAAGGGATTCCCTTCCACCACGTTATGAGCGACCACACGATAGCAGCCGTCAGACCGGCAATGATGATAGGCAGCGTCACGACCTCAGCCTCAACAACCTTCTGGACCGTGTTGGCGATATTAAAACCGAGCAGGTACTCAGCAATAAAGAACGCCACAAAGTTAAAGAATGCAGCCCACACCACGGCCACAAAAGGCTTGAGGACCTTAGTGGAAACGACCGTAGCAATGGAGTTGGCAGAGTCGTGGAAGCCATTGATAAAGTCGAAGGCAATAGCCAGGACAATGATAGCAATAAGCCAAGCCATAAATATGAGGATTTATGATTTATGCGTACTTAACGATGATGATATGTAGAGTCTTGGAAACGTGGTTAGCCGAGTCGGTAGCAGTCTCCATGGATTGCATAATCTCCTTGAGTTTGATGAGTTCCTTGGGGTCAGCCTCAGACTCGAAGAGTTCTTTTACGAAGTTATCGTAAACATCGTCGCCTTCGTGCTCGAGGTCATGCAGTTTAGCGCATTGTTCGAGAGCGATAGTGGGGTTGGAACGCATCGTCTTGAGTTCGCCGATAGCAGCGTCAACAGCCTTAGCGCACTCGAGCACTATCTCGCCCATGTGCATAGCCTTATTAGGCATGGTCTTGGGGTTGTAGAGGATGATACGCTTAGCGGAATCGTTGATGTAGTCCATAACGTCGTCGAGGTCATCGCAGAGCTGATGGATATCCTCGCGGTCGAAAGGAGCGACGAAGGAGTTATCGAGGTCATCGTAGATGCCGACCATGATTTGGTCGCATTCGGTCTCGATAGCCTTGATTTTAGTGTTGAGTTCGATACGTTTGTCGTGGTCGTTAGCCGAGATGAGTTCGGTGAACAAGTCAGCGGCTACAACGAGTCGTGACGACATGTTTTTGATAGCTGGAAAAAATCCGTCTTCCTTAGGAAGGAGTGATGCAAAGATACTATTTAGTGACATAATTCAAAGAATTTTGGTGCGCAAAGGTACAACAAATAATTGAAAATAACAAAAAATAAAAGTGTTTTTTTGCATTTTTTTGAAAATATTTGTGTAATTCAGAAAAAAACCGTATCTTTGCAGGCTGAAATAAAGATAAAGATTATGCAATTACCGGAAAATGCGGGAAGGCCATTGAAGGCCGGAGAGAAATATGAGCCGTTATTGAAGGGCGACAAGCAGTACCCTGAAGTTACACCGTACAGTGTGGTTACGGGTGTGATAATGGCTATTATCTTCTCCGCAGCCGCAGCGTATTTGGGACTGAAGGTAGGACAGGTATTTGAGGCTGCGATACCTATTGCGATTATAGCCGTAGGCATGTCGAGTGCTCTGGGCAGAAAGAATGCGCTGGGTGAGAACGTGATTATACAAAGCATAGGTGCAAGCAGCGGCGTGATTGTAGCCGGTGCTATATTCACCCTACCCGCTCTGTATATACTGCAGGATAAGTATCCGGAGATAAGTGTTAACTTTTTGCAGGTATTCTTGAGCAGTCTGCTTGGCGGATGCTTGGGAATACTGTTTTTGATACCGTTCAGGAAGTATTTTGTGCAGGAGAAGCACGGTGAGTATCCGTTCCCGGAAGCCACAGCAACGACACAGGTATTGGTGAGTGGCGAGAGCGGTTCATCGGCTAAGCCGCTTATCTGGGCAGCCGGCATAGGCGGACTATACGACTTTGCTGTTAGCACGTTTGGATTGTGGACCGAGAGCCTGAGCACAAGGATGACCGTTTGGGGTGAGGCTCTGGCAGCTAAGACCAAATTGGTATTCAGCATGAACACGAGTGCGGCGGTGCTGGGATTGGGTTATATCATCGGACTCAAGTATGCCGCCGTGATATGTGCAGGTAGTTTCTTTGTATGGTGGGTGCTGTTGCCTATATTAGGCAGCACTCCGGCTATGGCAGATGTGGACCCGCAGGTGCTGTTTGTTCAGTACGGCAGGAATATAGGTATCGGTGCGATTGCAATGGCCGGACTGATTGGCATTGTGAAGAGTTGGGGCGTTATCAAGAGCGCGTTCGGACTGATTAAGCAGAGTACTAAGGGTCATGATACGGCTAATGTGCTGCGTACGGAGAAGGATATGAGTATGAAGCTGATGATGATTGCCGCCGTGGTGGCACTGGTATGCACACTGGTGTTCTTCTGGGTAGGCGTACTGCATAATTTCACTCAGGCATTGGTAGCTTTTCTGGTAGTGGCTGTGATATCGTTTCTGTTTACTACCGTTGCCGCAAATGCGATAGCCATCGTGGGCAGCAACCCCGTTAGCGGCATGACGCTGATGACACTGATAGTAGCGAGCGTTGTGTTCGTGGCTATCGGCATGAAGGGTGCAAGCGGTATGGTAGGAGCGATGGTTATAGGTGGTGTGGTTTGTACGGCACTGGCCATGGCAGGAGGATTCATCACCGACCTGAAGATTGGATACTGGATAGGAACGACTCCGGCTAAGCAGGAGACATGGAAGTTCTTAGGAACACTGGTATCGGCGGCGACGGTAGGCGGCGTGATGTTAGTGCTGAACAAGACCTATGGTTTTGTTGGTGAGAACGCGTTGGTAGCTCCACAGGCTAATGCCATGGCAGCTGTGATTGAACCGTTGATGTCAGGTCAGGGAGCACCTTGGATGCTATACCTGGCAGGAGCGGTGTTGGCATTGATACTGAATGTGCTGGGAGTGCCGGTATTGGCCTTTGCATTGGGAATGTTCATTCCGTTGACGCTGAACACGCCGCTACTCGTTGGCGGAGCCATCAGTTGGCTGACCGGCAACAGTGAGAAGGGCACGTTGATAGCCAGCGGATTCATTGCCGGTGGTGCATTGATGGGCGTAGTGAGTGCGATAGTTAAGTTTGCAGGTGCAGACTGGTTCCTCAGCAATTGGGCAAGCACAGGTGGTGCAGCGATAGTAGGAATAGTGATGTATGCGGCATTGATTGCATACTTTATGATAGCAAGTAAGAAGAAATAAACAATAAACAATTATAAATTAACCCTTAAATAAGTATTACTATGGTAAGTTACAAAGACTTAGGACTGGTGAATACACGTGATATGTTCGCCAAAGCCATCAAGGGTGGATATGCCATCCCAGCATTTAACTTCAACAACATGGAGCAGTTACAGGCAATCGTTAAGGCATGTGCCGAGACCAAGAGTCCTGTTATTCTGCAAGTTAGTAAAGGTGCTCGTAACTATGCCAACCAAACACTGCTGCAATACATGGCTCAGGGAGCTGTTGAGTATGCAAAGGAATTAGGTTGGGAGCATCCTCAGATATGCTTGCACCTGGATCACGGTGATAGCTTTGAGCTGTGCAAGAGTTGCGTTGACTTTGGTTTCTCAAGCGTTATGATTGATGCCAGCGCACTGCCGTACGAAGAGAATATAGCATTGACCCGCAAGGTTGTTGACTACGCACACAAGTATGATGTAACCGTAGAGGCAGAGCTTGGTGTTCTTGCAGGCGTTGAAGACGAAGTACAAGCTGAGGAGAGCCACTATACCCGTCCGGAGGAGGTTATCGACTTTGCTACCCGCACAGGTTGCGATAGTTTGGCAATCTCAATTGGTACGAGCCACGGTGCATATAAGTTCAAACCAGAGCAGTGCACAAGAGACCCGAAGACAGGTCGTTTGGTACCTCCACCATTGGCATTTGACGTATTGGATGCTATCATGGAGAAATTGCCGGGCTTCCCAATCGTTCTTCACGGTTCCTCCAGTGTTCCACAAGAGTATGTTGATATGATCAATCAATACGGTGGCAAGTTGCCAGATGCAGTAGGTATCCCTGAGGAGCAACTGCGCAAGGCTGCCAAGAGTGCTGTATGCAAGATCAACATCGATAGCGATAGCCGTCTTGCCTTCACGGCAGCAGTTCGTAAGGTATTGGCAGAGAAGCCGGGTGAGTTTGACCCACGTAAATACTGCGGTCCTGCTCGCGACCTGATGGAGGAGCTGTACAAGCATAAGATTATCAACGTATTAGGATCAGACGGAAAAGCATAATATGGCACTTCCTTATATGACAGCCGAGCAGGCTGCCGAGCTTATACAACATGGTGATGTCTTGGGCCTTGGTGGTTTTACCGCCACCGGAGTGCCCAAGGCAGTTCCTTATGCATTGGCCCAACGTGCAGAGCGTCTGCATGCAGAGGGTAAGCCCTTCCGTGTAGGCCTGGAGACCGGTGCATCAATGGGTGACAGTTGTGACGGTGCTCTTGCACGTGCACATGCTGTGGAGTTCCGTACTCCGTACCAGTCGAACAAGTCCATGCGCGAGGAGATTAATGCAGAAGGAACGCATTACTTTGACGCTCACCTGAGCCACATGCCTCAGGACTTGCGTTATGGTTTTCTGCCTCGTCCGAAGTGGGCTATCATAGAGGCTTCGTATGTTGGTGAGGACGGCGTGATTGTTCCTGCAGCCGGTGTAGGTATCATGCCGACGATATGCCGCATGGCAGATAAGATAATCATTGAGCTCAATGAGATGTTCCCTGCCAGCATGCGCGGTATGCACGATTTGTACGAGCCATTGGATCCTCCGTATCGCAAGGAGATACCTATCTACAAGCCGTCAGACCGTTGTGGCATCGACCATATCAAGGTTGACCCGAACAAGATTGCTGCAGTAGTTAAGACCAATCGTCCGAATGAGATTGCCGCATTCACTCCTGTGGATGCTGTTACGGCCAAGATTGGTGAGAACGTAGCCTTGTTCCTGGAGAAGGAGATGCATGCAGGAAGGATTCCTGCGTCGTTCCTGCCGATACAAAGTGGCGTAGGTAATGTAGCCAATGCCGTATTGGGTGAGCTGGGCAAGAACCCGCATATTCCGCCATTTGAGATGTACTCAGAGGTTGTGCAAGACTCTGTTGTTGACCTGATTAAAGCCGGTCATTGCAAGTTTGCCAGCGGTTGCTCGCTGCGACTTGTTGAGAGCAAGATGGCAGAAGTGTTGGCTGATCTGGATTTCTACCGCGACAAACTGCTTCTGCGTCCGCAGGAGACATCTAATAACCCTGAGGTTATCCGTCGCTTAGGACTCATTGCCATCAATACAGCATTGGAGGCAGACATCTATGGCAACGTCAACTCAACGCATGTATGCGGAACGAAGATGATGAATGGTATCGGTGGTAGTGGCGACTTTGCCCGCAACGCCTACCTAAGCATCTTCACGACCGCCTCGACAGCCAAGAACGGTGCTATCTCGTCGATTGTTCCGATGGTAACTCACCAGGATCACAGTGAGCACTCCGTTAAGGTGCTTGTGACCGAACAGGGCGTAGCAGACCTACGCGGC
Source organism: Paludibacteraceae bacterium (assembly GCA_017964045.1). Classification (GTDB taxonomy): domain Bacteria; phylum Bacteroidota; class Bacteroidia; order Bacteroidales; family Paludibacteraceae; genus Colicola. The sequence goes on along the minus strand of JAGCSQ010000015.1, from coordinate 13,715 downwards.
AAGAGTCCGCGTCAGCGTGCAGAGGAGATTATCAATAACTGTGTTGCTCCTGAATACAAGGAGATGCTTCGCGACTATTTGAAGATAGCTAAGCACGGTCAGACCCAGCACGAATTGAGTTGCGCCTTCGCTATGCATGAGGAGTTCATGAAGAGCGGTGATATGCGTAATACCAAGTGGGAGAACTATAAGAGATGACCAAGCGTTTTTACATAGAAACGTATGGCTGTCAGATGAACGTAGCAGACAGCGAGGTGGTTGCAGCAATACTGCATACCACCGACGCTGAGCTGTGCGAAAACATAGACGATGCTGATATAGTACTATTGAACACCTGTTCCATCAGAGACAAGGCAGAGCAGACAGTACAGCATCGTTTGCAGGAGATACAAGCGCTTACGAAGAAAGCCGGTCGGAGAGATGTTATCTTCGGTGTTATCGGTTGCATGGCAGAGCGCATGGGTCAAGAGTTGATAGATAAGCATGGTGTTGATTTCGTTGCAGGTCCGGATGCATATATGGACCTGCCGAACCTGATAGCGCAATGTGAAAGCGGTAATAAGGCTATCAATGTGGAACTGAGTACGACGGAGACATATGCGTCAATTATTCCCTCCAGGATAGGCAAGACGATTAGTGGCTTTGTGAGTATTATGAGGGGATGTAATAATTTCTGTTCTTACTGCGTGGTTCCTTATACCAGAGGACGAGAGCGCAGCAGAGATGTGGAGAGTATCTTGGCAGAGGTTAAGGACTTGGAGCAGAAGGGATATAAGGAGGTGACGCTGTTGGGACAGAATGTAAACTCGTATAAATACGGTGAGATTGATTTTCCGCAGCTGTTGGAGATTGTCGCTGAGGCAGTGCCGGATATGCGAGTAAGGTTTACGACATCACATCCGAAGGATATGTCAGATAGGACATTGGAGGTGATAGCGAGACATGATAACTTATGCAAATTCATACACCTGCCGGTACAGAGCGGGAGCAACAAGATACTTAAGTTGATGAATCGCAAGTACACACGCGAGTGGTATTTGGAGAGGATAGCCGCCATACGGAGGATTCTGCCTGAGGCCACTATTGGAACAGATGTATTCTGCGGATTTCATGACGAGACACTTGAAGACCATGCCGAGACATTGAGCCTGATGAAAGAAGTAGGGTTTGATACGGCGTTTATGTTCAAGTACAGCGAACGTCCGGGCACATATGCTCAGAAGCATTTGCCGGACAACGTACCGGAAGAGGAAAAGGTAAGACGACTGAATGAGATAATTGCGTTGCAGAACGACCTATCGCTGCAGAGCAATAAGAAGGAGATAGGTAAAACTGTCGAAGTGCTGGTGGAAGGATATTCTAAAAGGAGCAAGGATTATATGTATGGTAGAACATCGCAGTATAAGACAGTTGTGTTCCCGAGAGAGGGAAGACACATTGGAGAGAAGGTTTTTGTACACATTTTGGAGGCAAGTGCAGCCACTTTAAAGGGAGAAATTGCCTAAATAATGTTACAAAATACTTTTTTTCGCAGAAATATTTGGACATATAGGAAAATAGCAGTACCTTTGCACCGAAAACAAATAAAATTTTCATAGTTAAGGTTTAGGTTTAATGGCAACAGGAGGCTGTGAAGTTTCCTGTTGTTTTTAAAAGACCCGCCCCAATGGGGCTAATTTTTTTATAGATACACTGATATAATAAGGAATATAACACCATAAATATATGAATAAAAACATTGACATACACGAAACCTCAATAGTGCCTGATTTAACAGACATAAATGAGGTACGCAAATCGATAATAGCAAGTGAAATCTTAAACCGAAAATATTAATATGGCAACAACTTACATGACCGCAGAAGGTCTACAGAAACTAAAAGACGAGTTACAATTCTTAGAGGGCACCGAACGCCCACGCGTCATTGCAGCAATAGCAGAAGCACGCGATAAGGGCGATTTGAGTGAGAACGCCGAATACGATGCAGCCAAAGAGGAGCAAGGCCACCTTGAAAGCAAAATCGCTATGCTGAAAGCTAAGATTATGGATGCTCGCATCATTGACGAGAGTACAATCAAGACGGACGAAGTTCAGATTTTGACTAAGGTAAAAGTTCAGAATCTCAAGAACGGACAAGAGAAAGTTTATCAATTAGTAACCGAGAGCGAAGCGAACATCCTTGAGGGCAAGATAGCCGTCACGACACCAATTGCCAAAGGATTACTTGGCAAAAAGATTGGCGAGATAGCTCAAGTACAGGTTCCGGCAGGACTGATTGAATTTAAGATTGTAGAGATAAGTCGTTAAACAGGAAGGAGGTCGAGATGACACTTTTCACGAGAATCATTAACGGAGAGATACCGAGTTACAAAGTAGCTGAAGACGAGAAGAACTACGCCTTCCTGGATATCAACCCGCTACAGAAGGGACACACATTAGTTATTCCCAAATTGTCAGAGCCGGAGGCAGATTATATCTTCGACTTAGACGACAAAGTATTGGCAGACCTAATGATATTTGCCAAGAAAGTAGCCATTGGAATCAAGCAAGCCACCGGTTGCAAACGAGTTGGTGTGGCAGTGCTGGGCATGGAGATAAACCACGTGCATATCCATCTTGTTCCGATGAATAGCGAAGGTGATCTTAATTTTGCAGGAAAGAAATTGAGTTTGGACAGCGATGAGATGGCATCGATAGCCAACTCGATTGCTCAAGCCATTGATCCACTATAGAGAAAGATTATGACTTTGGTTTTTGCAAGCAATAATGCCCACAAGTTAGATGAGGTTAGGCGAATACTTCATCCAATAGTTGTTGCGAGCATGGCAGAAGTCGGTTGCATTGCAGATATTGTTGAGGACGGAACAACATTGGAGGCAAACTCGCACATCAAAGCAGACTTTCTATGGAGATGGCTTGTTGAACATGATAAGGCCGACTCTTATGATGGCGTAATTGCCGACGATACCGGATTGGAGATAGAGGCTTTAGGTGGCGAACCGGGTGTGTATACTGCCAGATGGGCAGGTGAGCCTGCTTGTGATGCAAAAAACAGAGCTAAGGCACTAAGGGAACTGCAGGATAATGAGAATCGAAACGCAAAGTTCCGCACCGTGATCACTCTTATCAGAAAAGATGCAGGTGAAGAGCAGATGAGCGGAATCGTCAAAGGCATCATCGGAACAGAGGAACATGGAGAAAGAGGGTTCGGTTATGACTCGCTATTTATTCCTGATGGATATGACAAGACGTTTGCCGAATTACCAGAAGAAGTAAAAAACAGCATCAGTCATCGAGCTCGAGCATTACAGATATTAAGAAATAAACTTCTATAACTATGAAAACCAAGCACCTGATTATTGCGTTTATAACCTTGTTCTCTGCCGCAGCCGTTGCAGAGAATGTGTCGTACGGCAATATGAAACAATGGCGTTCGCACCTTTCGTATGCAAACGTAAGCGAACTCGCAGATACAGGAAATGATATTTACGCCATTGCAAGTGGTTCACTGCTGTCTATTGATAAAAAGTCAGAAGAGATAACCTACTACTCCAAGCTAACCGGACTGAATGGCTCAAATATAAGCAATATAGGTTATGATGCCAAGACGCGCACATTACTGGTGGCGTACGCCAACGGTCTAATGGACTGCATAGTCAATGGGTCTATATACGTTCTTCCGGACCTTGCCAATCAGCAAATATCAAGCAGCAAGAAATCAAATAGCATCTTCATAAGGGACGGCAAGGCATATCTTGGCATGCCTTTTGGTGTGTTGGTTGTCAATCTGCAGCGAAGAGAGATAGCGGATACATACCATCCCGGCAGTAATGGTGAAGAGGTCGGAATATTACAGGTTGCAATCCTTCAAGATAGCATATATGCCATATCAGCGGATTCGTTGTATATTGCGAATCTTAATGATAACCTGTCTGATTACAATAATTGGCACACGGAGAAAACTCTACCGAGTGCAGATAAAAATGTCGAGATCGTTGTTTGTGACAACACGATATACCTTCATAGCGGAACTAACATCTGGTCACGTACACAAACTAAGAGTTGGACACCATTTCATGCAGGATACGCGTGGCAGCACATCAAATCCAGCAATGGAAAGATACTGCTTAGTTTGGTTGGCGAAACATATTTGGTGGAAGGCAACGAATTAAAAAATCTACAATTCTATTGTGTTTCTGCTGCCAGTTGTAGGGCTATGACAGACATGATTTATAACTCAAATAGAGATATCTGGTTAGCTGCAGGCACTAGAGGAGTTGTCAAGATACCACGCTTTGGTACATCAGAGCAAGATATGACGCAATTCTTTAAACCTACAGGACCATACGAGAACTTTAGTTTTAAGGCTGCCGTATCTAATGATAAACTGGTAATGGTTCCCGGATACTTTGAGAGTTTAACTCAATACTTTCGACCAGGAGGAGTAATGATATTTGATGAGAAGAATGATAGTTACACTTGGACCAATTACACAATAGATAATTTCCACGAATGGTGTGACGATGTGCACACAACTGATTTTGTTGACGTAGAGATAGACCCGAATGATGACTCACATTTCTTCATCTCAAGTTACGGACACGGAATGATAGAGTTTAGGAACAATACTTTTTACAAGCGACATACACCATACAATAGCATTATAGATTCTATCGCTGATGTAAAAACACGAGAGCCGATAAAGGAACGTCCATATATATGGGTGTTAACCACTAAATTTGATCCAATGGGTAATTTGTGGCTTGCCAATTGTACTGATAACGGATATTTATTCAAAATGACAAATAAAGACGGTCAGTGGTATAGATTCAATTATAATACTCCTATCGGACGCACACACAACATTCTAATCTCTAATGATGATAAAAATTTAAAAATTTATACAATGATTAAATCACCTGCCGGCATAGGTTTATTTAATGACAATGGCACTTATCGCAACATGAGTGATGACAAATCCGTGTTTGTGAGTGCGTTTGTTGATCAAGACAATAAATCTATCACTCCTGATTATATCTACACCATCTGCCAAATGAAAGATGGCAGTTTATGGGCAGGAACAAATAACGGACTTTTCATCATAGATAATCCGACTACATTATACAAATCTAATAAATGTCGTCGTATCAAGATTCCGCGCAATGACGGCACTAATTTGGCAGATTATCTGCTGGATAGTGAGGAAATATCCATTATAGTTGAAGATGGTGCCGGTCGCAAATGGATAGGTACCAAAGCATCTGGATTATTTTTGGTGTCACAGGATGGACTTGAAACAATAGAACATTTTACAGTTGACAACTCTCCCCTACCGTCAAACCAAATAAACGATATTGATATACGTCCTAAGACAGGAGAGGTATTTATCTGTACCGGCGGAGGGTTAGTCTCATATCAGAGTGATGCCAACGCACCCAAAGAGAACTTTGACAAAGCCTATGCCTATCCCAATCCCGTCAGACCTAATTATCAAGGAACAATTGCCATCACAGGACTAATGGATAACACAACTGTTTATATAATGGATAGTGGAGGAAATTTGGTTTGCAAGACACGTTCAAATGGCGGTTTGGCCGTCTGGGACGGATGCTTGGCAAATGGTAAGCGCGCAACTGCAGGGGTATATACTGCTATGTGTAATACCGAAAGTGAACATACAGTTGTTAAGATTTTAGTTATACGATAATGCACAAAACAACTAAATACTTCATCGCAGAGGGCCTTCAATGGCTTTTGATTCTAATAACCAATCTCCTTTTTGTATGTAAGTATAGTCCGCGAGCCGGCCTAAATCCAATCATCTGCTGTTTCATCTATGCTGTAATCTTCAGCGGATTTGCATTATTATATCGTAGCCAAATTAATAGACGTACCTCTGAACGAATCGCCTTAGGACTATCCGTTGCACTAACAGCACTGCTCGTAGCAAGCATAGCGATATCAATTATTTACATAGATCCCTATTCCATCGGTGTAGATCGCTGGTCTGCCACCACATTTTTCTTAGACGGATTGTTTAATGGAGTCTATCCCTATGGAATACATACACATTTGTTTGAGAGTAATTTTCCATCGCCATTCCCGCTGTGGCATTACTTAAATTTTCCATTCTGGCTCATGGGAGACGTAGGATGGATTCAAGCTTTCTTTTTACTTGTATTCCTAGGTGCTATCTATTATTATTTCCGCTCATGGAAGTCTGTACTTCTCACATTGCTGATATTACTTGGTTCGCCTGCCTACTGGTGGGAAATAGCCACACGTAGCGATGGGGTAAGCAATATTTTACTTGTTTGCGCATGTATTCTTTTCATTGAGCGCTACCCTATTAAGATGGAAAACAAATGGTGGCTATTAGCTATTGTATCAGGCTGTATTGCCTCAACCAGACTCAGTTCAGTTATACCTCTTGCATTATATCTATTTTATCCATGGCTCGCGGCAAATTGGAAAGTTAAAGTTGGATTCATCGTTATTGCAACAGGTGTTGTTTTCTGTTTTCTTGTGCCATATATATTCTGGGATACCAATACATGGGTATTCTTTAGCCGCAATCCATTTTTGTCGCAAACTTCACTAGGAAATACGTGGTTATTAGTATTTATGGTTATAATCGCAATCTGTATTTCTCACAAAAAACAAGATTTCCTACACTACACTAGCAGCACATCCATATATATGTTTGCATTTATGATGCTAATGCTAATGAGCCTGATATATACAGGTTCTGCAAACGGCATATTTAAATTCGGATGTGATATCTCCTATTTAACACTATCAGTGCCATTTGCTGTCATAGCACTCTTACTTTTTGAAGAACAGGAGAATAATGCTAACCACGTATCAACTTCAGGAACTCATCGCGTGTTTCCTTGCGATTGAACGCACCGGTAAAGTCGCTGGTGACAGTCATAGCGTGTTGTTTCTCTACTCCGCGCATCTGCATGCATAGGTGTTCCGCCTCTATCACAACCATCACTCCAAGCGGATTTAGTGTGTTCTGTATACACTCTTTTATCTGAGTCGTCATATTCTCCTGCACCTGCAGACGACGAGCAAACACATCCACAACACGTGCAATCTTACTCAGTCCCGTGATATATCCGTTAGGGATATATGCCACATGTGCCTTACCAAAGAACGGCAACAAATGATGTTCGCACAGAGAGTAGAAATCTATATCCTTAACCACGACCATCTGTTGATACTTTGCCTCAAATAATGCCGAGCGAAGTATGGTCTCGGGGTCTTCATTATACCCCTTCGTCATAAACTGAAATGCTTTACCAACACGATGAGGCGTACGAAGCAAACCTTCGCGAGAAGGGTCTTCGCCAAGCTGAGTCAGTATGGACGTAATATTCTCTGCTACAGCATCTGTAACGGCTTTATTAGGCATAAATTCTTGTAAATTCATTGTAGCACGTGTATTTTATCTCTCACAACATAAGTATCACCTTGCAACTCCGGGAATAAACTTATAATGCGCTCTTTATACTCCCTTGCGGCATCATAGCTCTGAAAGTCACCAACGCGCACCTTCCAGAACGGAGGCATATACTGAACATAAATCGGCAGGTCCAATTGATTGGATAATTGTTGCTGAAGACTGATAGCTTCACCCTTAGCTATCTGCTGACGATTGGATGAATATATCTGCACACGATAACCGTCAACCTCTTTCTCCTGACGCTCAGCACCACTAATCTTAGCCTCCAACAGCTTGGTTATCAATGAATCCTGATATACCGTTGCATAAGGCATAGCGTCGTATATGCTCTGAGCACTTACTGCACAAAACATAGACGAACACATTAATATTATTATAAATCTTCTCATCTTCGCATCTTAGTATCTGAACGAACTACCACCTACGAACTCACGTAAGAATGATGTTGGCGGAATCTCACGCTCAGGAATCGACTCAAAGTAACTAAGGAACTTCTGCAGACGATGGGCTTCGCTATACTCATCGCAATACTTCGGAACCTCTTCCAATATCGGCTCTGCATGACGTTTGAGTACCGCCAACTCAAAGAGCAAGGCTGAGTTAAACATAACATCTGCATACTCCTGATACGGATAAATCCATTTCTCCTCACCACGACGCACACTCGGACAACGAGCGATGGTGTCACGAGCAGAGTAACCACGATAACGGTAATCACGAACGATACGACGTATCAAACGAATGTCCGTAGTAGGTATCCAGTTATGATTATCTAGGTTGACCGTCGTCAGGCAGCTGACAAAGATCTTAAACGCAGCCTCCTTCGGCACATCGGGCAGCAAGTTAGGATTAAGAGCATGCAAACCCTCCAAAACGACGATAGTGTTTTCACCCAACTGCAACGTATTACCACGATACTCACGCTTACCGGTCTCAAAGTTATATGTCGGCAGTTTTATCTCCTTGCCATCCATAAGGTCCTGAATCTGTTGGCGAAGCAACGGCAAATCCAAGGCATCGATATGCTCAAAATCCCAATCGCCATTCTCATCACGAGGGGTATCATCACGGTTGACAAAGTAATTATCCAGAGACAACGTTATCGGACGTATACCGTTCACCAGCAGCTGAATACCCAGACGCTTTGAGAACGTCGTTTTTCCTGATGACGACGGACCGGAAATCATGATAAACTTAGGACGACGTTCACGACTGACTATCGTATCAGCTATCTGAGCTATCTTCTTCTCATGAAGCGCCTCGCTAAGCTTAATCATCTCGAACGACTTATTGTTCTTGCAAGCCTTATTGAACTGACCAACATTACGTATCTGCAGCAGCTTATTCCAGCCCAGATACTCTTTGAATATCTCAAACATCTTATCCTGCGGCACGTTCTCCTCCAACTCTCTTGGATCTTGACGATTCGGAATCCTAAGGAGCATACCATCGTGATACGGCTCAAGCTCAAAGACATTAATATACCCCGTCGAGGGCATCAAGGCATCGGTATAGTAGTCAATGTATTCACCTATACGGAAATAACGGCAATACGGATTGCCCAGCGTCTCAAACAGCGTCGTCTCATCGTCCATACGCTCATGGAACAAACGCATAACCTCTTTGGTCTGTTTCTCCTCTGCTATTATTGGCTTATCGGCGGTTATTATCTCCTGCATACGACGCTTGATGGCCTGAATCATCTCCACATCAATATCCTTAGGATCACTATTTTTATTCCACTGCAGACGGCAAAAGTAACCACGGGATATCGGGTGCTCAACACGCAGGTCAGCATCCGGATATAGTTCATTGATAGCCATCGCCATCACCATCATTAGTGTACGAACATAGCAGCACATACCGGTCGAGCAACTCGCATCTAGAAACTCAATATCCTTAGGCTTGTAAACCAGGAACGTTAAGTCCTGAACCTTGTAGTTGACCAATGCGGCCACAACAGGATAAGGCAACTGAATACCGATTTGTTTGTACACATCCAAGAGGGGCGTCCCACGACGGATATCGTAATACTGCTTGTTGTTCTTACAATAAATGGTGATTGTGTCTTGCATAACGAATAAGAACTAATTGAAGTTAATGATATGGTGTATTGAGATAATTCCTATTATGTCCTCCGATTCCGGAGTCTCTGTTACTGCCAGCGTCGTGATATCATACCTGTCCATAACTGCCAACGCATCGCTCATCAAAGCCTCTTTATGGATATGCTTATACGACGGAGTCATCACCTCTGCCGCTGTAACGTTCTGTACGTCATCATAACGTTGAATAGCACGCCTCAAGTCGCCATCAGTGATTATACCTACACACTTCTTTCCGTCATAAACCATCGTCATACCCAAGTGCTTATCCGACATCTCATGTACCAACTCGCGGAAGTTAGCATCCAATTGTACACGAGGAACAGCCTCCGTCATGTTGTTCTTGACACGTGCCAACAACCTGCGTCCCAAGGCTCCACCAGGGTGGTAAACAGCAAAGTTCTCTGCCTTAAAAGCTCGCTTCTCCATCAGGCACACCATCAGCGCATCACCCATCACCAGCGTCGCCGTCGTCGAGGTCGAAGGAGCCAAATCCAACGGACAGGCCTCATGGTCAACATGCACCGATAACACATAATCACACTCTTGTGCCAAACGTGAACCTGTATCCCCCGTCATCGCCACCAACGTACAACCTATCTTGCGCAACGGAGCTATCACGTTCAGGATCTCGTTCGTCGAACCGCTGTTGCTCACAAGCATCACAATATCCGTGCCATTGATCATACCCAGGTCGCCGTGAACAGCCTCGGCTGCGTTCACAAAAATAGCCGACGTACCCGTCGAGGCTAATGACGACGCTATCTTATGACCAATGATACCGGTCTTACCAATACCCATCACTACCAGCTTACCACGACTCTGATAAATAAGTTCCACTACCTTATCAAAGTCCGGACTAATAGCCTCACTCAGTTTAACCAACTCGGCTATCTCTTCATCAAAGATTTGCTTTGCTCTTTGCGAATAAGTCATACTCTCTTGCCTGTTCAAGTATCTTTTTAATATCACTTAACCTAACCTGATTAGCTGCATCAGATATCGCCTTGTCGGGGTCGGGATGAACCTCTAAAAATATACCGTCAACACCCACTGCCAACGCAGCACGCATCAGGTGAGGAACCATCTCACGGTTACCACCCGTAACTCCGGCCTGACTGCTTGGCTTCTGCACCGAGTGAGTGGCATCAAACACTATCGGGCAACCAAACTTGCGCATCTCCACAAGCGACGTCATATCTACAACCAGGTTACCATAGCCAAAGCTGCTGCCACGTTCAGTCAACCATACCTGCTTATTGCCCGTGCTGTGAACCTTATCTACAGCACCCTTTATGTCCCACGGAGCCATAAACTGCCCCTTCTTGACATTCACAATCTTGCCCGTCTCACCTGCTGCTAACAGCAAATCAGTCTGACGACTCAAAAAAGCAGGTATCTGCAGCACATCGGCAACCTCAGCCACCGGCTTGCACTGCCATGACTCATGAACATCTGTCAAAATCGGCAACGCCAACTGATGCTTGACCTCATCCAATATACGTAAGCCCTCGTCCATACCTATGCCACGACTGCTCATCGACGTGCGATTAGCCTTGTCGTAAGACGACTTGAAGATAAGCTTTATGCCCAACTGCTCACACACTTCCTTCAACGTGTCTGCAGTCGTCATTACCATATCCCTATTTTCAATGGCACAAGGGCCTGCTATCAGAAACATAACCGATGCTTATTTTTCGTTATCGTTTTTGAATACACGTATCCAAGCCACATTAATCTGACCTTCACTTGCACGCTGCTTCTCATCTATGAACGACGAGATGGCAAAGAAGAGCTTGTCCTTCGGGATATTATGACTTGTACGATAAACTTCTACGTTGTTAACATACCATATCAACTCCTTCTCAGTCCAACGAAGTGAGTAAATATAGTAGAACTGCGAAGAGATACCACGGATAACTTGACCCTCAAAACCCTTCTCACTGTAGTTACCAACGGTGATGTTCTTGCCGTTATAGTGGAACAAACTTAGCATAGGCAACTTCTTGCCAGTGCCAAGCCACAACGCGTGATGAATATGGCCCTCACAACGAACTTTAGCCATAAACAATCCGCCACGCTCACGGAAACTGTCTGCAGTCTGTATGATATCTGAGGTGTACTCAAACTCCTTATTCACAAAGCCCTTCTTAACATCCCATGCCGGAGCAGTAGTCATCTCATTCTTGGTGAATAAATGCAGATTGCCGTCTATCGTTCCTACATTCTTGCCCCCGTTATTAGCCTGCTTCTCATTAGCAAACGAGTGCATCTTCAGCAGTTTCGGATTATCATAAGCAAAACCCGCGCGCCACGGCGAATCGGACAATTTAACCCAGTCAAACTCGTCCTCAAATACCGTACGCCACTTCTCCAAACGCTCTATCTCATTCTTGTCCTGCTGCAGATAGAAGTTGATATCCGTCATCGCTGACAACCTCTTGAAACGAGCCTCCTGCTGGTACTCATCTGTCGTCTTCCAACGACTCGGATTGCTCCAGAAGGCATGCTTCTTCTTGTACTCATCCGTAGCAACCTCCTCTACCAATGCCTTAAAACGAGCAGGTAACTTCGAGTCACGGTACGTCAAATAACACTTATATGCCTTCGACTTCTCAAACTCGGCCATCTGCCTCAACTCCAGCGAGTTGCGGACTTCCTTGCGACTCTGAAGCTTAACGTAGTTCTCCGACGCACGGAAGGCCAAAAAGTCCTTCAACTGCTTGCTGTTCTCCAGCTCTAAATACAGCTGCAAACCCTTGTTGTGCAATAGGTCCTTATACTCACGAATAGTAGCATAAGTCGGAGTCGATTTGTACTTGGTGTGAATCCAATTGTACTTCTTCTGCTGAAACTCCTTACTCTCTACTATCGCCTTAAGCTCAAAGAATTCCTTCAACTCAGCGGATTTTTCTACTTGACGGTAACGAACTATACGCTCCTCTTCCGCCATAATGTGACGCTCCATCTTATCTGTCGAGTGGAGACGACCGGTCAGTTTCTTAAAAAACAGATTCATAAATCTTATCGTTTAGTTTGTATTTTTATTATCTTGTCTGTCAACTCTGCTATATCACTTACAAATATAGGACTATAATTCTCCGGAGTCGGTATAAATCCTAACTGCTGCATTCGCCCTGCCACGTCCTTAATGCCGTCATAAATACCACCATAATTAACTATAAATAGTGGCTTATTATGCTCACCAACCGTACCCGAACCTATCACATCAAACATCTCATCCAAGGTCCCATATCCTCCGGGCAAACATACGCAACAATCAGCCATCTCACGTATAACACGCTTGCGCTCGGCCATATCTGCCACCATCACTAACTCATCACAATGGTCTGCCTGCCTGCCCATCTTGATAATCTTAGGCGGTATAACTCCTATAACATATGCCCCACTCGACTTGGCCGCAGCACTCACGCGACTCATCAACCCACCTGTAGCGCCACCATACACCAACGTATGACCATCATGGCCTATCCAAGCACCCAACTCATCACCAAGCCGCAAATATTCCTCATTAATCGCGTCCTTAGCACTACAATATACCGCTATCTTCATATTTTAACAACTTAACGCAGAGATTGCTACATCAAGCATCAATCTTTGCATAGGTGGCATTCTGTTCAATGAACTCACGACGTGGCGCTACATCATCACCCATCAGCATCGCTATCGTGCGATCAGCCTCTGCTGCGTTCTCAATCGTCACCTTCTTCAGTAGGCGCGTCGCAGGATTCATAGTCGTCTCCCACAACTGCTCATCACTCATCTCACCAAGACCCTTATAACGCTGAGTTTTGATCTGCTTCTCATCACCACCACCGTAGTTCTGAATGAAAGCTGCACGTTGAGCATCGTTCCAGCAATACTCCTTGTAATTACCCTTCGAACATAAATACAACGGAGCCATGGCAATATAAAGGTGCCCCTGCTCAATAACCTCCTTCATATGACGGAAGAATAACGTCATTATCAACGTCGCAATATGAGCACCATCAACATCGGCATCCGCCATAATAATAACCTTGTGGTACCTTATCTTGCTCAAGTTCAGCGCCTTCGGATCCTCCTCCGTGCCAAACGTAATACCTAACGCCGTGAAGATATTCCTTACCTCCTCACT
>JAGCSQ010000014.1 GCA_017964045.1 Paludibacteraceae bacterium | reverse complement strand
GGTGGCGACTGCTATCCGGCAACGCCTATAGGTATTAACTTGCCAAATGCTAATTGGATTCGTAAGGAGTATGGCTCTAAGTCAGTTACCATAGATAACCTTATGCATGCTTATAACGAGGCCGCTAAGGGTAATGGATTTAACGAGGAGTTCATGATTGACGATAAGATACGTGGTCTGTATGAGCAATACGGAGCCATATGCAACGACCTGCACACCGACCTGCATGAATGTGTCGGTCACGGTTCGGGTAAACTGCTTCCCGGTATAACCAAGGATGCCCTTAAAGAGCACGCTTCAACGATTGAGGAAGCTCGTGCAGACCTGTTCGGACTCTATTATCTGGCAGACCCGAAACTCGTTGAACTGGGCTTGCTGCCTAATATGGATGCTTATAAGGCCGGATTCTACCAGCAGATGATGAACGGACTGATGACGCAACTTGTTCGTATTGTGCCCGGTAATGATATTGAGGAAGCTCACATGCGCAACCGTCAACTCATTGCCCGCTGGGTCTATGAGCATGCAACCAATAAGGAGGTTGAGATAATCGAGCGTGATGGCAAACACTATCTGCAGATTAACGACTACGACGGTCTGCGTCATCTCTATGGTCAACTCTTGGCAGAGATCCAGCGTATCACCTCTGAGGGCGATTACGTTGCAGCTAAGGATATGGTTGAGACATATGCCGTTAAGGTGGATCCGATATTGCATCAAGAGGTGCTGGATCGTTATTCCAAACTTAACCTGGCTCCGTACAAGGGATTCGTTAATCCTGTCTATAAGGCAGAGCACGATGCTGAAGGTAATATCACAGACGTTACAATTGATTACACTGAAGGCTATGTAGAGCAACACCTGCGCTACAGCCGTGATTATAGTCCACTGCCAGATGTCAATTGATCTGCCTATATCTAAGTCTATTGCCAACAGGGTGCTGATATTGCAAGCGCTGCATGGTCAGCCCCTGTTGGATATATCATCTGCTGCTGTACCTGACGATGTCAAGGTCTTGCATCAGGCGCTGACCGACATAGCAGCCGGCAAGGAGCGTATCAATATCGGTAACTGTGGTACGGCGATGCGTTTTCTTACTGCTTACTGTGCACAACTTAAGGGTAAGACTGTCTGGCTTGATGGCACAGACCGTATGCGCCAGCGCCCGATAGGACAACTGGTTACAGCGCTCATTGCTTGTGGAGCGGATATATGGTACGATGGTGAATTTGGTTTTCCGCCACTACGTATTCATGGACGCAAACTGCATACCCCGATTGCTGCTGAGGTCCGCAAGATAAATGTCAATAGTCCTGACTCATCGCAGTTTATCTCAGCTCTGCTGCTTATTGGTATGAATGCAGACTCGGACTTCTCGTCGCCATATATCACGATGACGCGACGTATCGTCGATCTCTTCAACCAGGGACAGCTGCCTAAGCTTGAGGCAGACTGGAGTAGTGCCGCTTTCTGGTATGAGTACGTGGCTCTTCACGGCGGAGAATTGCACCTTAATGGTTTGACGGCAGAATCATTGCAGGGCGATAAGATTGTTGCCGATATGTTCCGTTCGCTTGGTGTTCGCACTCGCTATGAGGATGATGGTATAACCATCTACCGTAGCGGCAAGGTGTTGCACTACCCGCGTATATGGAATTTCCGTCACTGCCCTGACCTTTATCCTGCTGTTGCTATCACCTGTCGTCAGTTGCATATACCTCTCTTGGCGCACGGGACTTCATCGTTGCGGCTTAAAGAGTCTGATCGCCTGCAGGCGGTTAAGACGCTCTCCGCGTCGGGAGATCACCGTATAGCGATGGCACTGTTGGCTGCAGATATAGCGTGCGACGATATAGAATGTATATCTAAGTCTTATCCCGACTTTTATGACCAACTACACCGTCATCACTCCGCGTCGCGGAATCAATGATGAGGGTAAGGGCAAGAAATATGCCCTACACAAGCTCATCTCTGCTGCCACCACCGAATTTGTGTGGTTGCAGGATGATGACGTGGTGCCGCCAAAGCGGTCTTACAGCGGAGCGGTTCTACCGCAGAGCGATTTATTTATTCTGCCGCTGAAGATGGAGAGCCTTTCTGAAAAACCTTCATTATTGGAGGAATTGCAGATTGCAGAGTACGCTGCTATTCAAGAACTGACGATGATAAGCGCCAAGCGTGGTAAGACAGTTATGTGCTCGGGAGCCAATATGATTGTTCGTCGTAGTCGTTGGTTGGAGTCGTACGAGGATCTTCATCCTGAAATCCCCAGCGGCGACGATATGTTTCTGCTGGAGTCGTTCAAGCGTCGCGGACTGACGGTTTCTGTCATTGATGAGGCTGATTACACCGCAGTTGTGCGTCCGCAGACGTCGTTATCGGCTCTCTTTAAGCAACGTATGCGTTGGGCAGGAAAGGCTCCTAAGTACACCGACCATGATATCAATCTATGCGGAGCAATTGTGCTGTTGGCTAATCTGCTGCAATTATTCTGCACACCGTTTATACTTATTAAGTTCCCTATAGACTATTATCTGATAAAAAAAAGAGACCCGAAGATCTCTTTACCTGTAGCATTACTCTTGGGACTTATCTATCCCTATTATATGCTTATCTGCTTATTCGGCGGATTCTTGCGCCGGAGTTGGTAGAGCGTCTGCTGCCTCTTGTACCTGAGTAGTGATCTCACTCTCATCGGCACGATTAGCGTTAGCTTGACCGTTGTGTACGCCTACGGCAAAAATGCTCAGGAATACAACTACGGCTGCCAAGGTCCAACTGGCTTTTTCAAGGAAGTCTGCAGTACGCGGAGCACCCATAACCTGGTTGCCGCTTGCAAAGCCGGCTGCCAAACCGCCACCCTTGCTGTTCTGAACTAATACCAACAAAATCAGCAAAATAGCTGCTACTACAATCAATACTGTTAAGAAAATATACATAGTTTTTATCTTTTAATTTCAAAATCGGCTGCAAAGGTAATGCTTTTTTTGCATGTGTGCAAATAAATTTACCATTTTGCTACTGTATCATTAAATATTTGGTCAGATATTTCTTTTACCATCACCACGCACAGTTCTTCTTGCACATCGTTGAGCATTCGTGATGAGTCGAATGTCTGATAGGCTGAATAGGTCTTTTCGAAGCTCTCATCCGGTGATATGTTATTGGTGAATCTGACACGTATAGTCATCGTCAGTTTGGTCTCGGCAGCGTAACTGTCCGCACTGATAGCCATCGGTGTTATCTCATAGCCTGTTATCTCACCTTCCAGTTCCAGGTCGCCTGTACCACGTGACTGCTGCAAGCGCGTCTGACGCTGGAAGACATCACGGATACCCTCACTCAGATTACTGCTCAGTGGGGGATAAACCAGTGGAGCCAGGTTGGGGAAGTCAGCAATGAAGATAGTATGTATCTTCTGATAGTCAATGCTGGCTCCGTTCATCTTGAACGAAACTGTACAACCGCTCAGCATCATCACCATTGCGCCTAAAAGAGCTAATATATACTTTTTACTCTTCACTTTTCACTCTTAACTATCACAGCCCATACTCTTTTATCTTTCTATACAGCGTTCTCTCTGAGAATCCCAGACTGTCAGCTGCTTCTTTTCTGTTGCCGCCACTCTTCTCCAAGGCTTTGCGTATGGTCTCACGCTCTATGTCTTCCAGTGACAAAACCTCATCTTTCACTTCCTCAACAACCTGATAATCCTCTGCCTGCGGGGTGTTGATGCCTGCCTGCTGATTGCTTGACAGTTGAGCCACTTGTTGCCTAAGCTCATTCATGTCCCGCTTCATATCAAACAAAACCTTGTACAGAAGTTCCCTCTCATTCATGAAGTTATCTCCTGTGGCTTGTTTGGGCGCGGCTATGGCGAGACTGCGTTCACCTTCATTCTGTGGCAAGTACTTGCGCAGTGTCTCGGCGTTAACGTCGTGATTTCGCTCAATGATGCTTATTTGCTCAGCTATATTCTTGAGTTGGCGGATATTTCCGTACCAATAGTAAGACTTAAGCAGTTGCGTGGCATCTTCAGTCAACTTAACTGCCGGCATACGATATTTCTCTGAGAAGTCAACGGCAAACTTGCGGAAAAGCAGTGGTATATCCTCTCTGCGTTCACGTAGTGCCGGCACTTTTATCTCCACCGTGTTTAGACGGTAGTACAGGTCTTCACGGAAACGACCTTCCTGAATGGCCTTAGCCATATCCAGATTAGTAGCCGCCACCACTCTGACGTTCGTCTTTAGCACCTGACTGGACCCCATCTTGATGAATTCACCCGTCTCCAGTACACGCAGCAGTCGCACTTGTGTCGATAGTGGCAATTCGCCCACTTCGTCCAGGAAGAGTGTTCCACCATTGGCAATCTCAAAGTAACCCTTGCGGTCGGCCTTAGCGTCCGTGAATGCGCCCTTCTCATGTCCAAATAGTTCGCTGTCTATTGTGCCTTCGGGTATGGCACCGCAGTTAATGGCGAAGTACGGACCGTGCTTGCGAGCAGAGTAGGCGTGGATTATCTGAGGAAAGAACTCTTTTCCCACACCGCTTTCACCCGTTATCAGCACACTCAAATCCGTCGGAGCAACCTGAACGGCAATCTCTATTCCGCGATTAAGTTGGGCGTTCGATCCGATAATTCCGAAACGCTGTTTGATATTTTGTATATCTTGTGTAGTCATTTTCGCTGCAAAAGTACTACAAAATTTGCATACATGCAAAAAAAAGTGTACCTTTGCAGCATAATTTGGTAATTATGGCTCGAACAGAAATATCTACGCTGGGTGAATTTGGCCTTATCAGGCACCTCACCGACAAAATGGAGAAACGTCAACCCTCAACCATCAAAGGCGTTGGTGACGACGCCGCAGTGATGAAGTACGCCGCAGGCGAGCGTGTGCTGATGACAACCGACCTATTGCTGGAGGGTGTGCATTTTAACCTTGAGTACGTGCCGCTTAAGCACCTTGGATATAAGGCAGCAGTGGTTAATTTCTCGGATATATACGCCATGAACGCTACGCCGAGGCAGATAACTGTGTCTTTGGGATTAAGCAAGCGTTTCTCGGTAGAGGATATAGAGGAACTGTACAGTGGTATTCGCCTTGCTTGCGAGCGTTATGGCGTTGACCTCGTCGGTGGTGACACCAGTGCCAGCATGACAGGATTGACGATTTCCATAACCTGCCTTGGAACTGCCCGCGAGGGAGATATTGTCTATCGTAACGGAGCCAAAGAGAATAACCTTATCTGCGTTACCGGAAACCTGGGCACAGCCTTTATGGGATTGCAGCTGCTGGAGCGTGAGCGCCAAGTGATGGCTGCTAACGATAAGGCTACACCGGCTTTTGAGGGACGCGAGTACCTGCTTGAACGCCAACTAAAGCCTGAGGCTCGACGTGATATCATAGAGAAACTGCGCGAAGCAGGTATCAAACCTACTGCTATGATGGATGTGAGTGATGGATTGAGCAGTGAACTGATGCATATTTGCCACCAGTCCGGAGTAGGTTGCGCTGTCTATGAGGATAAGCTGCCTATTGACTTTGCTGCGGCTGCGTTGGCTGAGGAGATGAACCTGAATATCGTCACCTGTGCCCTTAATGGCGGTGAGGATTACGAACTACTCTTCACTTGTGATATCAAGGACTACGAGAAACTGATTCCGCTGGATGATGTTTACCTGATTGGTCACATCACCAAGCCTGAATACGGCATGAACCTCATTGGTCGTAATGGTGAGGAAATCGCCCTCAAAGCACAAGGCTGGCAAGCGTTTGCTGATTAGCGAGCAGAACCTCTCGCATCTGAGCGTTGCGGGCAAAGAGCATATCGCTCGCACTGTCACCTATCATCGTTGAACGTGTCAACTCGACTTCAGGAAAGTCGTGTTGTGCCTGCAACGCCATTCCTATAGCGGGTTTACGGTTATGGCTGCCGCTATCTTGCAGGTCGGTGCATACGTAGATACGATCAATATGTCCGCCTGCAGATTCTATATCACGGACCATGTGAGCATGTATATCATCCAGGTCGGCTTGACTCATCAATCCTTTACCTACACCCTGCTGGTTGGTAACGATGAATATTCGTTTATACCTTTTGCTCAACACAGCCAAAGCTTCCAGCGCTCCCGGAATCCATTGCCACATATCCCAACGACGGACATAATCGCCCGGCAGATGTTTGTTGAGCACACCGTCACGATCCAGAAATAGGAACTCGTCTTTAGGGAAAATATCTATGAACTCTCTATTGGCGCGGTAATAATCCTCCGGAATACCAATATCAATGAAGTATCCGTCAGAACTGATACCATAGAAGCCATCGTTGCCTGCAGACGGTTCCATCACTTCCTTCTCAAACGAGAACTTCTCAGGCATATTTTTTGAACGAAACCACGATTTGCTGATAGCATAAATACCTCCGTTGATTAGTCCTTCTCCGTGTGAGTTCTGTTTCTCGCAGAAGGCCGTTATTTGTCCATCTTTATCGGTCAGCACCGATCCATAGCGTGAGGTGTCGCTGACACGTCTCAGCACTATTGTCAAGTTGGCGTTATGGCTGATATGAAAGTCCGCTAACTGATTCAGGTTTGCGTCAAACAATGTATCTCCGTTGATGACAATAAAGTGTTCATCGTCAACGAGTTGAGTTGCCTTGAGTATGGCTCCACCGGTAAAGAGAGGAGTGTCCTCGTTAGAAAAGCGTAGTTCCAGATTTCTGTAACCACGTGCAAAGTACGATTCTATCTGTTCATGCAGATGACCTGTGGCAAGAACCACCGACTGTATGCCGTTGTCGATGAGTTTATCCAGCACATAGCACAGAAACGGCCTGCCTGCCACCGGAGCCATTGGCTTTGGCACATTGTCGATGACATGACTCAGTCGAGTACCGAAACCGCCTGCTAATATAACGGCTTGCTTAATCACGAGGGAACATGTGAGATTCGACAATCTCGCAGATAATATGACCTATCAATATATGCGACTCCTGAATACGTGGCGTATCCGTCGATGGCACGTTTAGCAGGTAATCGGCTTTGGTGGCCAGTTTACCTCCTGTTTCACCTGTCATAGCTACTGTCACCACACCCAGGTCTTTTGCCTTGCAGAAGGCGTTGTATATATTCAGCGAGTTGCCCGATGTGGATATGCCGACAAGTATATCACCGGGTTTGCAGGCTCCGTCTATCATTCGTGAGTAGATATGCTCGTAGCCATAGTCATTAGCCACAGCTGTCATATAGGATGTGTTGCAATGCAGGGCCTCTGAGTTAAGCGGCGGACGGTCGTAGTAGAAGCATCCCGACAACTCTGCTGCCAGGTGTTGAGCGTCAGCGGCACTACCGCCATTGCCGCACCACAGCACACGTTTGCCTTGCTTAAGCGTTTCCACCATCACATCGGCTACACGCTCAATGCGCTTGAGCATATCCTCATTGCCAAGTATGGCTTGCTTGGCGGCTATACTATCTTGGATAGAACGAATTATAGTGTCCATGTCTTTAATCCTTCTGTTGTAAATTCATATCGTTTAACCTGACCGGAGAACTTATCGCACAGAGCGCGTTCAACGGCATAACGGGTTGTGTTAGGGCAGTAGAAGAACATAAATCCTCCGCCTCCGGCACCACTGACCTTACCGCCTGTAGCTCCTGCGGACAGGGCTGTCTTGTATATATCGTCCAGCAGAGGATTGCTGATGCGCGAGGCAGTTTTCTTCTTGTGCTCCCAGCCGAAATTGAGTATCTCGCCGATGGCATCTATGTCGCCTTTCAGCAGACTCTCTTTCATCCACACGGCTTGTTCCTTGAGTTGGTGCATAGCTTCTATTGAAGTCGAATTCTTGGCCTTGACATTATCAATCTGACCCTGTATGATTTCAGCGCTCACATGACTGGTCTCTGTGTAATAAAGCAGCAGATTATGGGCCAACTCATCCTGATAGCGCTGACGGATACGAAGCGGGTTGACTATCACCTTATCATCCTGCAGGAACTGCATGTAGTTGAATCCACCGAACGTTGCTGCATATTGGTCTTGCTTACCACCTGCCATCTTGAGGTCAATACGCTCTATCTCATATGCCAAACGAGCCAGATCGTACTCACCTAGCGGCAATTTAAGCCACTCTGTGAACGCACCTAATATGCTGACTACCAGCGTGCTTGATGTGCCTAGTCCGCTACCTGCTGGAGCATCCACGTGACTCGTTATCTTGAACGACAACGGGCGGTGACTGAAGTCCTTGATAACGCGGTTGTAAACGCCCTTACTCAGCACAAAGAATCCGTCTGTAGGCAACTGCTCAACGCTGTCATATACTTCCTCAAGTCCTGCGTCCGGTGACGAGAATATTATCTTGCCGTTATCCATCGGCTCTATGGTTGTATAGGCATAGAGCGATATTGTTGCATTCAGGATAGCTCCGCCGTATAGGTCAGAGTAGGGAGATACGTCTGTGCCTCCGCCTGCCAATCCTAATCGCAATGGTGCTTTACTTCGTATAATCATATAGTTTTGCGGTCATCTTTGACCAACCGTATTTTTCTTTTTCCTTTTTTATGTTCTTTATAAAGTGTGACTCTCTCTTGTCTGCGGGCATCTCTGCAAACTTAGTTATTGCTGCGGCTATGCTGTCAGCATCCACTTCGCACACATATCCCACTTTTCCATCCGGCACAATCTCTGCCAGTCCGCCTACGTTGGTTACAAGCATAGGCTTCTCAAAGTGATAGGCTATCTGAGTTACACCACTTTGCGTAGCGCTCTTGTACGGCTGAACAACCATGTCGGCAGCAGAGAAATAATAACGCACTTTGTCATCGGGAATAAAGTCCGTACGCCAGATAATCTTACCTTCCAATCCCAACTCACGCTCCAACTCCTTGTATTGCTCTCCGTTATTATAG
Organism: Paludibacteraceae bacterium; assembly: GCA_017964045.1. Lineage (GTDB taxonomy): Bacteria > Bacteroidota > Bacteroidia > Bacteroidales > Paludibacteraceae > Colicola. The sequence continues at coordinate 22,441 of JAGCSQ010000014.1, read as the reverse complement.
AACTCACCTGCCACCACCAGTCTCAATTGATCTTCACTATTCACTTTCGCATACGATTTCATCAGCAGGTCCAGTCCCTTGTAATCGCGTATAAAACCGAAGAACAGCAGCAGCGTTTTATCCTTCGGTAAGTCCAATGCCTTGCGGGCTTCGGCTTTGTCAATACTCTCGCCAAAGTTGTCATATAGCGGATGCGGCGACAATAGCACATCGTCCTTTCTGCTCTCCGGCAGGAAAATTCGGCAATCGCGCTGCACACTCTCCGACATTGCCACAAACCTGTCAACGCTACCAATGAAATAACGTATTAGCAGTTTGTCCCAGAAGTGCGGCTCATGCGGTATCACATTGTCCAGTATGGACACAACGCGTATCCCTTCACGCCTCGCCAGACGGGCTATTGTACCCAAACAGGGTGCCATCAGCGGTATCCAGAATTTGATGACGAGCATCTCTATGCGCTTCTGCTTCAGTAGTTTAACTGTCCTGAACCATGATATTGGCTCAATGCTGTTCATCGTCCGCGTGATGGACAAATCTGCAGGCTGGGGAGCGTCTGAATATTGTGTCTTGCCGGGAAAGAGGAAGTCGGGATATTGCATCGTGAAGGTGAATAATTCAACCTCATGTCCTTCTGACATAAACTGACGAGCCAAACGCTCATTGAACGCTGACAAACCGCCACGATATGGCCAACATGTTCCTAAAATTCCTATCCGCACAATAACACAATTTTATAAATTTGCCGCAAAATTACAAATAATTTTGTATATATGCAAAAAAAGTTGTACTTTTGCAACGAAAATGGAGAATGTGGCTGTGATATTAGCAGGTGGAACCGGCAGCAGAGCCGGCGCGGGTGTTGCAAAGCAGTTCCGCAGGTTGGATGACGGACGTACTGTCATCGAGACCTGTGTGGAGGCGTTTGCAGCGTGCGGTTGCATCGACCGTATCGTTGTCGTAATGCATCCCGACCATGTCGCTGAGGCGGATAAGTTGCTTATGCCTTATCGCCTGTCCATCATCGCCGGAGGCGACGAACGCTGGCAAAGCAGCCTGAATGCCATTAAGGCTTTGGCTCATTACCGCAATGAACTGAACGTCCTTCTTCATGATTGTGCTCGTCCGTTTGTCAGCAAACGTATTATTGAAGATGTGTGTCAGGCTCTGCAGGACCACGAGGCTGTGACGGTTGCTGTTCCCGCAACGGATACTTTGTATCAGGTGGCGGACGGACAGGTTGTGGCTGTGCCTCAACGGCAGGACTTTATGCGAGCACAGACGCCGCAGGCTTTTCGCCTGAGTTTGATTGAGCGGGCATATCGTTTGGCGTTGAGTGATCCCGATGGAATAGCGGCTACAGATGACTGCGGAATAGTAAGGAAATATGTGCCCGACCAAAAGATCTTTATCGTACCCGGTGAGGAGTCTAATCGCAAACTCACATTTGCCTCGGACTTTAGCCGCCTTTAACATAACATGAACATAACATCACACTACCTTTGCGGTAGTTTAGGGATATGAGAATTAAACTTTTTTTAACGGATGTAGATGGTTGCCTGACGGATGGTGGAATGTACTACACGTCGGAAGGCGAGGTTATGAAGCGTTTCTGTGTTTATGACGGCATGGGTATGGTATGTCTGCAGCAGGCCGGCATTCCGTGTGGGATATTGACGAGTGAGAACTCGATGGTGGTTAAGGCTCGTGCTGAGAAGCTGAAGCTGAGGTACTTGTATTTGGGCGTAGGCAGTAAGGTGAATCCGAATTGTCTGACGAAACTGCAGGCCGCACAGGAGATATGTGATGAGTTGGGTATTGGGCTGAAGGATGTAGCCTTTGTGGGGGATGATATCAATGATGTAGAGCTGCTGGAGTCGGTAGGTTTTCCGTGTTGTCCGCCTAATGCTCGTCCAGAGGTATTGGCAGTAAAGGGCATACATGTGCTGAAGACACCGGGTGGTCAGGGAGCGATTAGAGAGGTGACTGATAGGATAATACTAGGACAAGGGTAGGTAGTCCAAGTTGAAGTAGAAGTTGGTCAAGATGGTCAACTTGGTCATGCAAAAAATAACATGAGAATTGTGAGAATTCTGAGAAATCTCACTTTTCTCAGAGTAAATTTTTAGAAAGAAGCTAAATAAGGTTGATAGATGAGTAAAAATATAGCGGTAATATTGGCCGGAGGAAGCGGTGCTCGCTTTGGACAGGATTTGCCCAAACAATTTCTCAAAGTAGCCGGAAAGAAAGTGATTGAGCACACGATAGATGTGTTCGAATACAATGCGCTTATTGATGAGATTGCTGTAGTGACTCGTCAGGAATTTATTGCGGATCTGGAGCAAATGGTGGTGAATAATCATTATACCAAGGTGCGTAAGATCTTGATTGGAGGAAAGGAGCGGTACCATTCCAGCCTATCGGCTATCAATGCCTACACGAATGATAGCGATAATTTGATTTTCCATGATGCCGTTCGTCCGTTGGTGAACGACCGTATTATCAATGACTGTGTAGATGCATTGAAACATTATGATGCCGTAGATGTAGCCATTCCTGTAGCAGATACGATCATTCAAGTGGATGAAACGGATTGTATCAGCGCTATCCCGACTCGTTCGTTGTTACGCAGCGGACAAACACCGCAATGTTTCAAGCGCGGCGTGATCAATAGGGCTTATCAGATAGCGTTGCAAGATCCGCATTTTGTGACGACCGATGATTGCGGTGTAGTACGCAAATATTTACCAGACACGCCGGTATATGTAGTGAAAGGCGAGGTGTTTAATATGAAGATTACCTACAAAGAGGACCTTTTCTTGGTGGATAAACTCTTCCAACTCAAGAGTCAGGAAGGCAGTCAGGAAAAGATTTCGGATGTTACCAAAACGCGGTTGCAAGACAAGGTGGTGGTCGTCTTTGGCGGTAGTTACGGCATCGGAGCCGATGTAGTTCGTTTAGCGAAAGAGAACGGTTCGAAAGTATATTGCTTTAGCAGGTCGCTGAATAATGTGGATGTAAGCGATATGGCACAAGTGGAAGCGGCTTTGAAGCAGGTGGTGGAGACGGAAGGCGCGATTCATTATGTTGTTAATACGGCGGGTATTTTAGTCAAAGAAGCACTCGCTTCTATGGAACATGAACGGATCGTTAATTCGGTGAATGTGAATGTGTTAGGAATCATTAATGTAGCAAAAGCAGCGTATCCTTATCTATGCCAAACGCAGGGTGCTTTGCTCGCCTATACCAGCAGCAGTTACACGCGGGGACGGATGATGTATAGTATCTATTCAGCGACAAAGGCTGCTGTTGTTAATTTGGTACAAGCTTTGGCGGAAGAATGGTCTAATGACAAGATCCGTGTCAATTGTATTAACCCTGAGCGAACAAAAACGCCTATGCGCGTATCTAATTTTGGTAATGAGCCGGAAGATACTTTGCTGAAATCGGAAGAAGTAGCAATAGTTTCGCTGAATACGATAACTTCGGAATGTACCGGAGAGGTGATTGATGTAAAAAGGAAGAAATGATATGAGAGATTTAGTGGTCAAAATATTAGTCAAATTTGGTCTATATAAAACCGCAGTTAAATGGATCAGCTACTTTAAAGAAGCCTATGAAGCAAAAAGAGTAAAGAAGTATGGTGTAGAGACTTTGCGTCAGGCGGATGCGGCATTGACTGAGTGTGGTCATGAGATGTTTTTGATTTTTGGCACCTTGTTAGGTGCTGTTCGGGATCATGGATTCATTCCGTTTGATTATGATCTAGATGTAGGCATTGTAGCTGATGGACCGACGGAAGAGATCCACAAGGCGATGAAGGCACATGGTCTCAAAATGACTCGTCAAACATATATTCGCACGGAGAAAGGCGACTGGATTACAGAGGAAACATATAATTATAAGGGAGTTGGTATTGATCTGTATTTCTTCTTTGAAGATGGTCCGGATTGGTATGCTTTTGGTCCTAAACACCATGAATACAAAGACTGGAAAGAAGCGAATGCAACAGATGGCTTCCCTACAGTTCGTGCATATGTACCGCAATGTAAGTTTGAGAGACAAGATTTCTTGGGTGTGCAAGTCTATTTGCCTGTTGAAGCGGATGCATGGTGTAGGGCATTGTACGCAGATGATTATATGACTCCGGTGAAGAATTGGGATTTAAAGACTCACAAGACCCGCCATAAATGGACAGGCGAGCGTTGTTATCGGCGGGATTATTAGATGCATGGAAAGAGATAAAGTATTAGATGCGACAAAGTATATTTTAATTGTTCTTGTCGTACTTGGGCATTTTATAGAGCCTTCTAGGTATACAAACTCTTTTACGTGTACATTGTATTGTATAATATACTCATTTCATATGCCGCTCTTCATTATGATTAGTGGCTATCTTTATAAACAACGTTCGATTGCTCTGGAATTAAAGAAATGTATCCCTCTATTGGAGGCTTGTCTTATTACTCATATCGGTTTTGTTCTAATAAGAAAGGGAATTGATTTATCTATAAAGGATTTGCTAATATTTGGCGGTCCAGCTTGGTTTTTACTATGTCTAATATATTGGAGAATTGGAACCAATTTTTTGCTCAAGTATCTTACGGATTGGCAAATCTTAGGTATAAGCTTATTTTTTGATCTTTTGGTCTTTTGTTTTTTTCAACATGGAGGCTATTTGTCAATAGGAAGAGCAGTAGGTTTTTATCCATTTTTTATACTCGGCTATTGTCTTAAAGGACGTCTGAAAGGTATAATCTCAACGTATCGGGACACGTTCATAATTTTGGGTGCTTCGGCAGTTATATATGTTATTTTAACCGCTAGTATTCTACAATTCAAAACTGAATTTCATACAGAATGTTTGTTAGATTTAAAACGTTATACAGATATAGAGACATATTTGATATTTCTAAATAGATATGGCTTGCTTTTTTGTGCATTATGTATAAGTGCTTTTGTGTTGGTTTTGGTAACCAATTCGACAGTAATACAGAAATTGGCCATATATGGAACAAACACATTATTCATATATTATATTCAGACTTTTATATTTGCAGTAATAGGCTTATACGAGATAACATTATGGCAATCATTGGTACTAGTATGCTTGACGATACCAACTTTAACATATATGGCTCAAAGACCATTTGCTAAATACATGATAAATCCAATATGTGAGATAATGAATTTTTGTAATAAGAAGCCATAAGATGTTCTATATTCACAAAATAGTATTTTTTTTGTATATATCAGAAAAATGCAGTACCTTTGTGGTAGATTTTGTAATATAGTCTTTAATATCTATTGACGAGTAAATTATTATATGTCGAAACTACTTTTTATACAATACAGACCGTTCGGGGCGGTGATGAACGGTGGAGACCAGGGGACAAAGAAGAACCTGGATATGCTTCGTCGTGTGCTTGGGGAGGAAAATGTGGATGTGTATTATCTGCACAATAGAGAAGGGAAGAGTTCGTTGTTGGAGTATATATGTGGTACATTGTTGATGCCGTTTGGATATTTCTTTGGCGTGACACCGCATAATATTAAAGCTATTGTCAGTTTGTCAAGGGGATATGACTATGTATTTATTGAGAGGAGTATATTCGGCGTTATCGCGAAGGAGTTAAAGGGGGCGGGATATGGCGGCAAAATAATATCGTCGTTCCAGAATATAGAAGTGTTATATATGGAAGCCAAGATGCCTAAGCATTTGCCATTCCGGAATGTGGCTATTCAATGTGCAGACAAGAACGACAGATGGAGTTGCGAGTATTCGGATATAGTGGTTGCATTAAACAGCAGAGACAACGCTGAGCTACAGAAGCGATATAATAGGAAGGCAGATATTGAGATACCTGTGACATTGGAGGATAAGTGCAGTGTGATAAAATTTGATACTAAGCAGCAGACACGCAAGCAACCGATATGCTTGTTTCTGGGTTCCTATTTCGCTGCTAACAACGAAGGCATAGTGTGGTTTATGGAGAATATATATCCTCATTTGGATGTAGAGGTTAAGATTGTTGGGCGCGGCATGCATAAGTTAAAGGAGGAGCAAGCGGAGTTGCTACGCGATATTGAAGTTATATCTGATGCTCCGGATTTGGCTCCGTACTTTGAGGATGCGGATATAATGGTGTTGCCGATATTTGCCGGTAGCGGAATGAAGGTAAAGACCTGCGAGAGCCTGATGTACGGCAAGAATATCATCGGCACGGATGAAGCATTGGAGGGGTATGATATAGTAGAAGGCGTAAGCGGCTGGAGATGTAATACGGCAGATGAGTTTATCGCATGCATAAATGACTTTATCAACAAGCCACGCAAAAGATATAACGCTGCGGCTCGACAGTTGTATATGGACAAATATTCGGAGCAAGCAGTAATAGATAAATTTAAGGAACTATGCGGAGCGTAAGTGAGTTAATAGCAGCCTATCGTCGTAAGGGCTTTGTGTTCTGCTTCAGGGACGCGATGAGACGGTTTATGCCACTGTGGTTCACAAGAAATACGGTGGCTATAGATTCTATTTATGCTTGGCGAACATATAGGTACTTGCGTCGTCGCTATGGTTGTTTGGGTCGGAAGCCTCTATGTGGCATGACCGAGACTAAGGCTCCGAATAAGATATGGGTATGCTGGTTGCAGGGATTTGATAAGGCACCGGAAGTAGTCAAGACCTGTGTTGCATCAATAGAAAAGAACTGCAAGGACTATGAGATTATACGCGTTGATATAAGTAATATACAGCGGTATGCTGCATTGCCGGAATATATATTGAATCGATATGCACAAGGTCGCATCCCACACGCTCATTTCTCGGACGTGTTACGTACAGCCATATTAGTCGAACATGGCGGGATATGGATTGATTCAACAGTGTTGCTTACAGGTAAGATACCGGATGAAATACTTAGTGAGCCGCTGTTTATGTTCCAAACGCCTCGTCCATTCCAGCAGCCGATGGTGTCATCTAACTGGTTTATCGTTTCAGCGAAGGCACATCCGTTGATGCAGAGAGAACTGGAACTGCTATATGACTTCTGGAAGCGAGAAAAGGGCTTGATAAACTACTATAACTTCTATATACTATTCTATATCCTGGTAACAGAAAATACAGAGGCAAAGAGCCTGTTTGACGACATGCTATATATTCCCAACGTGAATTCTCTGATGTTACAGGAATTTATGGGTAAGCCAATAAGTGAAAAACAATGGCGCCAGATTTGTAGTCTGACGCCAATACATAAACTTACTTGGAAGTCCTCTTTCGATATATCCAATATCCTGCGCAACTGAGCATTGTCAGGGCAGTGAGGATTATGCATATAAGTGATAGTATTTCTCCATTGCGTACAGATTCCGGTCGGAAGGTGAACTCAATTTGATGTTCTCCTGCCGGAATAATCATTGCTCGCAGCATGTAGTCCACGCGGAAATGTTCAGCCGGTTTACCATCTACGGTTGCATGCCAGCCGTAAGGGTAGTATATCTCAGAGAATACAGCCAAACGGTCGGAACGGACATTAGCGTAGTAGTTGAGCTTGTCCATCTTGGCACTGGTCAGCTCGATGTAATCATCGGGTGCGGCATCAGTCGTTATAGTGCATAATGCTTTATTGGGCGCATATGTACTATCTGCAATTGCCACAGACTTAAGGTCTGCCGTTTTGAGTGCGTCTGATTCATCGTTGGCGTTACCTACTAAAGAAACATTGTTGACGAGCCAGACATTGCCCAGTGCCTCCGGATTCTGCACTACACCACGTTGAGTGATAACGTATTTGGTGTTCAGCATATTGAGGACATTCCAGTTCATCTTGCTGATATGCTCGTCAATCAGGTCTTGGTAGCGACGCAGTTTGGCAGCAGAATATCCTCCGATAGATTTTAGATAATAGCTGGTGCGTGCATCATTAAACGTATTGCATGTGAGATTGAGTACGCGGAAGTGTGACGTGTCTTGCAGAATTTGCTTCTCGTCGTTAGTCATGATAAAGGCTTTATCTCTCTCGCGTTGAGGCACGAAACTATCGTTATTGCAGAAGCGTTTGTCCACGGTCCATAGATCGGCAACAATCAGTGCGCAAAGAGCTAAAGCTGCAATGATTGTTTTGTTGCTTTTGGCTGTTTGAGCATACCAGTAAACGACTCCTGCTCCAAGCACGATGAATATCAGAGAACGCCATGCGTCGCTACGAATCATAGCTGTACGCTGTGCCATAACGGCGTCAACTACAAAGCGCGGCATTTGTCCTGTCCACTGTGCATCATATGATGATGTAACATCAAATATGCCGGCAAACAAACCTACGAACAAGCATACGGCAGCGGTAATGCCTCCTGAGATTAAGATTGCCCGTTTGTGCCAAAGTTTTTTGTGTTCATCATTATTGGGGTCACTGATTGCTTTCAATGCCAGGATGCCAAGTAGCGGCATTGTTATCTCAGCCACAATAAGTATGCTCTCTACAGCTCGGAACTTATTGTACACGGGGAAGTAACTGAAGAATAGTTTGGTTAGCCACATGAAGTTATGTCCCCAGCTGAGGAAGACGGAAAACAACGTCGCTGCCAGCAGTGCCCATTTATATGGTCCGGGTACAATAAGTAATCCCAACAAGAAAAGGAAACAAATGATAGCCCCAATGTAAACGGGTCCGCTTGTAAAGGCTTTCTCTCCGTGGTAAGTGGGTGCTCCTTTGCAGAAGGATGCAGCAGACTTCTTAGGAACGCCATTGCTAACAAGTTCTTTATATAACACAGACTTGGTGCCTACATTGTATCCACTGGCTCCACCTTCCCAATTGGGAATCAGGAAAGTCATTGTTTCGTCAATGCCATAACTCCAAGCCGTTGCGTAGTCAAGGTCCAAGCCTTTAGTCTTATTTGTTGCATCATTGGCCTTGCTGAGGTCACTGTGTCCGCCTCGCATGGTTTGCTCGGCATATTCCTTGTTGGCAAAGACATCAGCACTACCAGCACCAAAACCAATCAAGAATGATAGTGCAAAAATAAGTGTTCCTATTCCCAAGTCTTTCCAACGGCGCTCATGTATATGTGTGTACAATTCAGCAAAGTACAGTACGCCAATCAGCATGCATATATAATATGCCATCTGCGGGTGATTGAAGAATCCCATCGGCAGGAAGAACATAATAAAGATGCTTCCCCATGCATATTCCTTGCGGAAGATAAGAATAAATCCGGCCAGCACCAGTGTCATCCATGCGATAGCACTGGTTTTACCCATGTGCGATGCAGCAATAATGATAAAGAAGTAACTGCTCATGGCAATGGCAAATGCACCAGCCAGAGAAAGCCATTTATCTACCTTGAAAGAGCGTAGTAGCAGGAAAAAAGCGCAAAGATAGAAGAAGAATATCAGATACGTTGTATGTTCTCGTTCGCCTAAGTGGAAGAACGTATAGATTGGACCTAAAACGCGACGATTGAGATATGTGTGACCCCCCATCTGGTAGTTTGGCATACCGGAGAACATAGCATCATTCCAGAATGTATTAGCATTCTCGCCATTATTATAATCCCAACATTGCTTTACGGCTGACAGTCCACTGATGTTATCAGCGGAATACAGCACTTTGCCTTGCAAGGAAGGGAAGAAATAAATAATAGATGCAAGTATGAAAACTACAAATATAATACAATACGGTAATGCTTTTTTCCAATCTATTTGTTTCATATATGTGATCTGATTTGAAGTAGTTCGTTGCGGACGTGGCGGAGGATCTCGGCGGCTTGCTGGCGTGCGTCGGTGTGCAGAGTAGAGTTCTGCAGTTCGCGCTGAATGGCATCAATACGAGTTATCTTTAGTTCGTCACGGATATACTTAATACGCTTAAGCAAGGCAATGTCATCCAGTGTGTAATAACGATTGCCATGACCGTCTTTACGCGGATTGACTTGCGGGAAACGACTTTCCCAATAACGAAGCGTAGGCAGAGAGAGCTTGGTTTCAAGCATTGTCTCACGTACGGAATAATATACTTTGTTAGAGTCTGTCATCTGCAGATTTTGAGTGTTTTGCCGGCACGGATATTGTCGTTCTTGAGTCCGTTCCAGGTCTTTAGTTGTTTTACCGAGCAGTGGAACTTCTTAGCAATAGCGCCAAGGGTGTCACCATTCTTAATCTTGTAATATGTTACGCCGTTAACCGAATATGCTCCGTTGACGCTTGTCTTCTGCAGCAGATCAATCTCTGCACGACGGTTATTGATTAGTTCGTCTGCATGGTACGAACGGATACTATCCTGCATGTCGATGAAATCGGTTACTCTGTCGGCCGGCAGACGCAGTTCATAGCTCTTGCCGCCGGGGATGATATCACGAGCGTACTGCGGATTGAGCAGTCGCAACTCGTCTATATTCAGTTCCAGGACATCAGCAACCTGCTTGAGGTGCATGCGCTCAGAGAGACGTACGGTGTCTGTATTCATAGTCATCTCGTACGGAGCGGGACAGATACCGTGGTAGTCGGCATAGTTCATAGCATACGAGGCTGCGATATAAATGGGCACATACCCTCTTGTCTCACGAGGCAGGAAGGGATAGATAGACCAGAAATCACGTTTGCCTCCACTACGGTGGATGGCCTTGTTTACATTACCCGGTCCGCAGTTATATGCAGCCAGAGCCAGGTTCCAGTCGTTGAAGACCATATATAGCGACTTAAGGAAACGGCAAGCGGCTTCTGTTGATTTAACCGGATCCATGCGCTCGTCGATGAGAGAGTTTATCTCCAGACCATACAGACGTCCCGTAGAGGGCATGAACTGCCATAATCCGGCAGCTCCGGCATGTGAACGAGCTTGCGGGTTGAGAGCAGACTCGATGACAGCCAGGTAACATAACTCGTATGGCAGGTCGTACTTGGCAAGGATGTCTGTGAAAAGAGGGAAGTAATAATCCGACTTGCTCTGCAAGCGGGCCAACTGCTTGGGGTTATGCTTTACATAACGCAGTATGAAGGCTCTGACGACTTGGTTATACGGAGTCTCAATAATAAACGGCAGTGCCTGAAGGCGCTCTTTATAGACAGAGTCGGGCAATTCCTCTACAATGGCCGGGATGGCACCACAACTATCGATGTTGATACCCTCAAGCGTTTCGTCAAAGAAGAGCGTATCTGCAACGAGTGTGTCAGCAACCAGACTGTCTAATGCAATAGAGTCTAATGAGATGGTATCTATTGCCAACGAATCCGGTTCTGCGGCAGATACTAAGATGCTAAATAGTATAAATAGTAATTTCATTACTTGATTGTTAGTGCTAATTTTATTTCCGCAGAGTGTTGCCGCTCATGTTGTATGTCGTAATAAATCTGCGGTTCTACATTCAAACTCAGATCCGGTGATATATCAAAGTCAAAGAGTTGGGCATCAACAAAGGCATCAACTATACTTAGTGCATATACGGCAACCGTAATCACAATACTCAAGTCGCGATAACGGTGGTAAGTGTTTTGTTTATCCTTGAGCACCTTAGTATAATATGCCCGGCCACCCATGCTCTCTACGGTATAACCCTTAGGCAACATCGCGTTGTACGAGCGATTAGGGTCGGTAGATAGTTCTTTATCGTTGAGAATATCACGATATGCTTGGTGGTAATCCTGATAACGGGCATTATTCCATGAAATGGCATAAGCACAACCCATTAGGCCGCCATAGAGAATAGGTAGTTTCCAGTAACTACGGTTGTATATCTGCCCTAAGCCCGGCACAATCGCTGCCAGCCACACCGACTTAGTCGGATTGGGCTTCCAATAGTCGTGTGTGGGCATAGTTCGCTGGTGAGACTCACTGATGATCTGCGTTCCACCAGGCATATGAATAACAGTATCCAATGCCACATTAGACTTAACAGCAGCAGAGTCTTGCCCCCAAGCACCAAGGCATGCAACAATAGCTATTAATATGAGCGTCAGTCGTTTCAACTCAGTTTGGCGATGATATCGTTTAACTCATCCTCGTTCTTGAAGGGGATGGTAATCTTGTTGTCAGTGATTTTGATCTTCTTACCCAGCAATTTGCTTAGGGCTTTCTCCTTGGCTGCAAATTGTTTATTGGCTTTTGTCGGCAGAGGCTTTTCCTCTTTGGCATTGCTGACCATTTCCTCTACGCGTCGTACCGATAGCCCGTTTTGCAGAATCTTCTTGTAGAGCGACAGTTGTTGCTCTGCGGACTCCAGACCAAGTAGTGCACGGGCATGACCCATATCAATCTTTTTGTCCTTGATACCCATTTGTACTTCTGCCGGCAACTTGAGCAGACGAAGATAGTTGGCAACCGTAGCACGCTTTTTGCCTACACGTTCTGCCATACGCTCTTGCGTCAGTGAGTACTCATCCATCAGGCGTTGATAAGCCAGAGAAATCTCAATAGCATCCAAGTCTTCACGTTGGATGTTCTCGATGAGAGCCCATTCCATCACTTGCTCGTCTTTGGCTGTACGAATGTAAGCGGGTATAGTAGTCAATCCTGCTTTCTTTGCCGCGCGGAAACGACGTTCACCGGCTATGATCATATACGTGTCGTCAGCGTTCTTGCGCAACGTAATAGGTGATATTACTCCGTGCTCGCGTATTGAGTCTGCCAACTCGTCCAAAGCTTCCTCGTCGAATGTGCGACGGGGTTGTGCAGGGTTAGCAACAATCTTACTAATTTCTACTTCGTTGATGCTGCTGCCACCGTCTGTTGCCACATGTGTGGTGTCAATCAGGGCATCCAGTCCGCGACCTAATCCTGTTCGTTTAATCATAATTATCTCTTAATTAGTTCTTTAGCCAGCGCAGAGTAGCATTTAGCTCCCTTGCTGGAAGGGTCGTAATCCATTACACTCAAACCGTGACTTGGTGCTTCGCTCAGGCGTACATTTCGGGTGATAACTGTGTTGAATACCAATTCTCCGAAGTGACGCTTAACCTCTTCATATACCTGATTGCTCAGACGCAAACGGTTGTCGTACATAGTGAGAAGAAAACCCTCTATCTTGAGTGCAGGGTTGAGGTTAGACTTGATAATCTTAATTGTGTTAAGCAGTTTGGCAATACCTTCGAGAGCAAAGAATTCGCACTGCACAGGGATGATCACAGAGTCGCAGCCTGTCAGGGCATTGACGGTGATTAGTCCGAGTGATGGAGAGCAGTCGATGATGATATAATCGTACTCACTGCGTACGGCATCCAGGATGCGTTTCATTCGTTGCTCACGACCATCCATCGTCTGCATTTCTATCTCTGCTCCCACCAGGTCAATGTGGCTGGGGATAAGAGCCAATCCGTCCACACCTGTTTCTACGATAGCCTTATGCGGATCTATGTCGCTGACAAGGCATTCGTAGATAGTAGTGTTCAGTTCACGAATTTCAACTCCTAAGCCCGATGAGGCATTAGCCTGTGGGTCAGCGTCAATGAGCAAAACACGCTTGCCCTCACGTGCCAAACCTGCCGAGAGATTGATGGCGGTGGTAGTTTTTCCGACACCGCCTTTTTGGTTAGCTATACTAATTATTTTTCCCATTTATCAATATTTATTGCGGTTGTTTACCGATATATGCGAGGATACCTCCGTCAACGTAAAGTATATGTCCGTTTACAGCATCCGAAGCGTGACTAGCCAGGAATACTGCCGGTCCGCCTAATTCAGACGGGTCAAGCCAACGTCCTGCAGGAGTCTTAGCGCAGATGAATGAGTCAAACGGATGACGACTGCCATCAGGTTGACGCTCGCGCAGAGGCGCTGTTTGAGGAGTAGCTATGTAGCCGGGGCCGATGCCATTGCACTGAATGTTGTACTCGCCGTACTCAGAGCAGATATTGCGTGTGAGCATTTTCAGTCCACCCTTAGCTGCTGCATAAGCGCTAACGGTTTCACGTCCCAGTTCAGACATCATAGAGCAGATGTTGATAATCTTACCCTCGCGGCGTTCCATCATCTCAGGGATGACAGCTGCACTGACGATATAAGGAGCAACCAGGTCAACATCAATAACCTGTTGAAACTCCTGACGCTTCATCTCGTGCATAGGAATACGCTTGATGATACCTGCGTTATTAACCAGAATATCAATCTGACCTACCTCAGCGTGGATTTTCTCAACGAGAGCTTTTACTTCGTCTTCCTTAGTTACATCGCAGACATAGCCTTTGACGTTCTTGATACCCTCTGCTGCATAATTAGCAAGTCCTTTTTCCAAGGCTGCCTCGTTAATATCGTTGAATATGATGTTCTTTACTCCGGCAGCAACAAATGCCTTAGCAATGTTAAAACCGATTCCGTAAGACGCTCCTGTTATCCAAGCGTTCTTTCCTTCCAATGAAAATAGATTTGTCATAGTTCTGTGATGTTATGTTGATGTTATGTTATAGGCGGCTTTATTTGAGGTCGGTGATGAGACTGAAATCTTGGTCTCCGTAATCAAGATTTTCTCCGCCCATACCCCATATGAATGTGTAGTTGTGAGTAGCGGCTGCGCTATGTATAGACCATTCGGGTGAGAGGACAGCCTGATTTCCACGCATCCAGATATGTCGTGTCTCAGTTACTTCGCCCATGAAGTGGCAAACAGCTTGGTCTTCGGGAACCTCGAAGTAGAAGTAAGCCTCCATACGACGACTGTGAACGTGTGCCGGCATAGTGTTCCATACACTACCCGGAGCCAGTTCGGTCATACCCATTTGCAGTTGGCATGTAGGCAGCACCTGGTTGACAATCATCTTGTTGATATTACGCTCGTTGGACATCTCAAGGCTACCCATGTGAGCTACAACAGCGTCAGCTTTAGTGATGTGCTTGTCGGGGAAGGTGGTGTGAGCGTTGGTTGAGTTGAAGTAGAAGAGAGCCGGTTTGTTTGCATCCTTTGACTCAAAGAATACGTCTCTGTCGCCACGGCCGAGGTAGAGTGCCTCTTTGTAACCGAGTTTATACTCTTTATCTCCTGCACGCACGATACCTTCTCCGCCGACGTTGAAGATACCCAGTTCGCGTCGTGTGAGGAAGAATGGAGCCTTAAGCGGGTCAATGGCCTCAAGTTTGAGTGCTTCCTTTACAGGCATAGCTCCACCGACAATCATTCGGTCGTACATGGAATAAACCATGTTCACTTCGTCAGCAGCGAACAGCTTCTCGATGAGGAAATCCTCACGCAGACGACTGGTGTCGTAGTTTTTAGCATCACGCGGATGAGCCGCGTACCTTATTTCGTAATTTGTTTTCATATATGTTTATTTTTTATCTGTTTTCTTCTTGAACTCCCACATCCAAGCCAGAGTGGCACTTAGGGCCATGGTATTGGATTTGGAGAAGTAGTCGGTTGCTCGGTCGGAATAGAGGTTACCGAAGCTATAGTTATATCTTATTTCGAATTGGTAGGCCCCGGCGTTCTTGGAACGGAAGTTAACTCCTATGCCTCCAACGATACCCCAGTCGAAGATATTGGTTATCTTATCGCGTTGCGTCATCTCGTTTCCCTCAGCTTGCTTGGTGTCGTCATAAACGCAAGCGCCAATCATCGGACCTGCGTTGACGATGAATCGCCACGACGGGCTACCAAAGTAGAGGTGCATCATCATCGGGAACTCGACATAATGAAGCGTTCGCGTATAATTACCTTCTTTCCATCCTTTAGGCAAGTAGTTGGCTTCAACCTGCAAGCCGCAATATTTCTGACCGTTAAATTGGAAAACCAGTCCTCCTGTGCCGCTGACAAGAACGGACTTAAGGAAAGGCGTCATGTTCTCTACGGTAGGCAGGAAGGTCGTCGTGGATGCAACCGCTCCGCCACGGACGCCGAGATAGTACTCGGGTTGACGAAGTCGCGGCTGTGCCGTAGCTATTGTTGTGGCACAGATGACGAGGAACAATATGACGAGTATGCGTTTCATTATTTTCTCACAACCTGTATGAATTTATTGAGCCAACCTCCATTTTCGTTGACGCGCTCGAAGCGAACCTCAGACTGGATGCCGTTGTATTCGGTGTGATCAAGCCAAGCAACGAGTTCACGTGTCAGGTCGTAGCCCAGAAGGTCGTAACGAGGCAGCAGTTCGGCATGCTCGTTGCCAAAGTAGAGAGCGTATGCCTGTTCGTAGCGATCGCGATCAATAGTATTGTCAATAGCAAAGTCTGAAGTGAAGATTTGCGGCAACAATATGTTTTCGCTCTGCCATGAGAACTGACTGAGCAAGGTGATGCGGTATAGCCCGACATTAGTCAGAACGCGTGGCATAAGGAAGTGGACGTTGCTATATTTCTGGGTGTTGAAGATGATTATATTCTCCACATCCGGTTTGAGCGCCATATTGAGTGAGTCGCCAAGGATGTCGCGTATGCTGGTTGTTGTATATGGTACACCGCCCTGGCGTATTCCGTCACGGATGATACGGATGTCCTTAGGTATATCATGTTCAGGAGCCTCTACGAGAACACAGTTGATACTATCACGATGCTCAATGAGATAGTTGACCATGGCCTGTGCTTCCACGTCCTCCGGAGTGTTAAACTGAAGGAGGTTAGGGTTCGTAGCCAGGTCAATCACTTTGTCTATGAAAGGAATTAGCACCGGTGTGCTATCTTGCTTTGCCCAATCGGATATAGTGAGCACCTGTGCCGGATAAGCGGGACCGATGACGGCATCCATGCCGTGCAATGTGTTGTTGTCAACGAGTCGTTGAACTCCATCTTGCGAACGACCGACGTCAAAGACGTGCAGTTCATAGTGGTTATCTGCATCCTGCAGGTCGCGAATGGCCAGAAGCACTCCTTCGTAGAAGTCAACAAAGCGATCCATAGTAGCGTCACGCTGAATGATATTCGCCTGCAAGGGCAGCAGAAGTGCTAACTTATGAACTTTAGTCTCATGAACCGGCTCTTCGATGACGGCTTCAGTGGTGTCGGCCACTACGCTATCCACCTTGACGGGTTCAGCAACAAGTTCAGCAACAGGTTCAGCAACAGGCTCTGCGACAGGTTGAGGTTGCTCAATGACGGGTTGAGGCTCTACTGCTGGTTGAGGCTCAACAAGCGGCTTCTGCTTGACCGGGATACGTAGAACGGTCTCTCCGTAACGCAGACCGGTCTTCTCGATGCCCGGATTCCAACGGATAATCTCTTCTTGAGTTACCTCGAAGTTCTTGCTGACGCGATATAGTCCGATGCTTTTCTCAACCTCATAGCGATAGAATGCCTGTCCGTTGATAGTGTCAATCGGGTAGGGCAGCAGTTGTGCTTGCGTGCGGATGGCTGTGAGAGTCGCCAGTCCTATTGCAAGTATGTATATAAGACTTCTTTTCATGTGTATCTCTTTTTGCGTATTACGATAACAAGACCAACAACCAATGCCAGAATTATTATCGGAACGATTATAGTTATTGTCTGTATTTGTTTGCGTTTGTCATATGCTCGTCGCTCGTTTAGCAGACGGAGTGTCAGTTCGCGTTGTCTCAAGCTCATTAGTCCCTCGTCGTCGCTGAGGTAGAGCACAGCGTTGACCATCAGGTCGCGATTACCAAACTGAACACCTGAGTAACGGTCGTAGCCCATAGGCGTCATCTGTCCTTTTTGCCACTCGTTGCGGATTATACTGCCTGAGGCGATGATAATCTGCTTGGTGTTCACGCTCTCTTTAGCCGTTGCTCGAGTTGCGGTTATGCCTTCCGGCTGCATGCGGTGAGCAAAGGCTGATGGAAACACTCCTTCAAGGAGTATGCCAACCGGTATATATTGCCACTTAAATGTTTCCAAATCGGGGTTTAGTTCTCCCAGGTCCACCTTAGCCGGTGTGGGTATCAAACGGCTGGCTGTGGATGTGGCAATGAGCACTTCCTTGCGTATGCCGTCTTCGCCCCCCACGACTTCTATTGGAGAGGCAAAGGTGCTGCTGACCTGCATCAGGTTGCGTGTTATCGGTGACACCTGCGATGTGAGCAGCAACGGAGCGTAATGCCAGGGCATGGGCTGATAGTTATGTTCGTCGCCACCTGCCGATACATCAACCGGAACGGGCAAGCACTGAATGTCTTGTATCAACGCCGGTGCTACACGTACACCGTAGCGGAAGAGCAGATCCTGAAGATTGAGGTCGAGCGGTATGGCAGGAGTGAAGCCTTCGCTGCTGAGGGCATCGGAGGAGAACTGTACTCCGTTGATGACCCACAGGATTCGTCCGCCGCGCATGAGGTATTGGTCCAGGATGTACTTGTCGCTCTCGCTAAAACTCTCATGCGGGTCAGCGATGATTATGACCTTATAAGCATCCAGTTCAGCGGGGTCGGTTCCCAATCGTCCACGGTCCACTTGAGCGTACTTGCTCAATTGCATCGTCAGGTCCAGCACATAACGCTCAGGCAGTTCGCCATGTCCTTCGATGAAGGCAACACGCAAGGTGTCGGTGGCAGACAAGGTGTGAATAGCCTCTGCAATGGCATATTCCATATTCTCCATACTGCTGTTGAGGTTTTCCTCACCGCTTAGTCCGCGATTGTTGCGTAGCAGTTGAACGTATGTTTTCTTGTCCTTATAACGCAACGCTATGTACGGATAAATAGTTGTCTGCACTGTCCGTCCGTCTTTGGCACGTTCGTGAATGACTGTTGGCGTCAATCCTGCCTTGGCAGCTTCGTCTTCGGCGGGTTCGATGTGGTGTATGTCAGCATATACCGCCATCTCGTCCATGGTCTCGTTGAGGGCCTTGCGTAGCCGCTTGAATCCGGCATTCAGTTCACCGTCAAGGTAGTTGGTAACCTCTATTGGAGCGTCCAGACTCTTGAGCATGTGCTTGGTCGGCTCGCTGAGGCTATAACGATGGTCGTCGGTCATATCGTAGCGCATCGGCACAAAATGCACCAACACGTTCAGTGCCACTACGGCAGCACAGATAGATACGAATATGACCAGGGCCTTTTTCATTTAATCACCACAGTATGTTTACGTCTCAGTTCTTCAACCCACTTCTTCTCCAACTCGTCTTGATAAGCCGTCGTCACCTTAGCGCGCTCGTCGGTGTAGTCCTCAGGATTCTTTAGTTTCTTACCTACAACGAATACGTACGGCAGTTCCTCTGACGGAGCAAACTCGCTCTTCTTGTCGCCAAAGGCATACTTATCGATGGCTTTGTTTTGACCTTGCTCCCACAGACCGTGTTTGTACTTAACATACGTCACGCTGTCGAGGTTTAGACGTTTGTCAAGCAGTGAAGCTATAGAATCCGGCTCGTTGTACATGCAGTTTTTGATGATGGACTTAGCAGCACGTGCTGCGGCTTTGGTCTTGCACTGAACAAAGTAGCCTTTGTATTTAGGTTTGTCCCATGTATATTCGCTGCGGTGCTCATTGAAATAGCGTTGCAGGCCTTCTTTATCCTGACTGGCCTTGTCCCAAACTTCCTTGAGGCTTACCTCGAAGAGCAGGATACCGTCATGATACTCGCGAACCAGGTTCTTGAGGTCGGGATACTTATCCTCCAGATGAGCGTCAGCATATTCCTTTACCTCTGCATCTGTCATCTCTGCCGGCAGATTGTACTCGGCACGTGCCTTGCGAACAAAACTCTTATCGGCCTCTTTCATACGCTCGTCACGTTGTACGTTCGTCTTTATCTGTTCACGCAGACTATCAAGCGGTTGGATACCACGTTCGCCGTACTTGAGGACAATGTGCCATCCGTACTCAGAGCGGAAAGGTTCGCTGAGGGCATTCTCACCGTTCAGTCCAAAGGCTACGTTCTCGAATGAGCGAACCATCATACCTCGACGGAACCAACCCAGGTCGCCACCACGCATAGCGCTACCTTTATCATCCGATAGCTCTTGGGCCGTCTTGGCAAAATCAGCACCGTCCTTGAGTAGGGCATATATGCTATCAATAGCTGCTTTGGCTGTTTCTTCTGTCTGAGGCTGGTCACGCGGAACCATCTTCATGATATGAGCTGCGTGCACCTCTGCATTCGGGCGCTCTTCTTCCACAAGGGCTATATGATAACCGAAGGGAGTGCGGAATACCTCACTGACCTGACCAACAGGAGTGCGATAAACAGCATCCTCAAAAGGATAGACGTAGCGGAAAGGAATAATCCATCCCAGTTCGCCTTTGTTATTGGCTATATCCGGATCTTCACTTGCCTCAATAGCTACAGCATAGAAGTCTTCAGGTGTACGTGTTATCTTAGCCTTGCGACCTTTGCCTTTCTTGACGGGCAGACCTACGGTTACTCGCTCACGCAGGGTGTTAATCTTTTCTAAAGCTGCTTGGTTGGCGCTATCGCCGGCATCCATCGGACAAGCCACTACGATATGAGCAGCACGACGGTCGTTAGCCATACGGTTGTAGCTCATGTCAACCAGACTATCCACAGCAGCGTCATCACGCATGTACTTGGGAGTAGCCTGAGCACGATAACCCTTAAGTTCTTTCTTGAAGGCAGCCGTGGTGTCTATACCTTGTGCCTCAGCCTCTTTAACCTTGAGCTTGAAGTTGATGAACAAATCCAGGTACTCGTCTTTAGTCTTCTTTTCAATAGTGGTGGCACTGTTGTTCTTTTCGTAAATGTACTCGAATTCCGATTCCATAATCGGCTCGCCATCAATGGTCAGCAATACCTTGTCTTCAGCTGCAAATACCGTAGCAGCCGCAAATAATAATACCGTTAAAATATTCTGTTTCATTATATAATGTTATTTTGTTTTCGTTTCAACCCGCAAAGGTACAACAAATATTTGGAACGTACAAGGATTTGACGGTAAAAATCAAATATATTTGAATTTTTAGGGTAAAATCTTTGTCATTCACACAACTATGTGAATGTAGCTTCGGCGGGAACCCGCTTGCGGGAGGGCCGAAGGTACAACAAATATTTTATATACGCAAAAAAAAACGCCCTTAAGGGCGCTTTTTCTATACAAGACTCTTGATTATGTCTTCTTTTCCTCCCAGCAAAAGGTCTATCGGGGCAAGTTCAATGGTCGTATATGCCCCGTATCGTCCGTCATCTCGCATGCGGACTGCAGCACGTGCGCAACTGACCATAAACTGACCAGTCAATGAGGGGTTGTCTATGCGCATGCCATAATCCAGATGTTGGCCTTCGTGTCCACCAACAATGCCGTCGCGCTCGATGAGAACTCCGTGAGCAGTAGTGTTGAGCGCAGCAACGCTCTCTACGAGTTCAACCTCTGTCTTATCATGTGCAAAGTAATCATCACGCAGCAGTGCGGCCTTGACGTCTTCGAACTTATAGCCGTCTTTGAGCTCTATATAGACGTGACGGTTGTGTACTCCTTTACCCGCAGGCAAAGTCATTGACAGTGCATCCTTGACGCCGGGGATAGCCTTAGCGGCTACCGTATGTCCCATACTTCGACCCGGACCAAAATTGGTGTAGGTCGTTCCGTCCGGCATCAGGGCAGACATCAGTGCACGTACCATCGAGTCTGAACCCGGGTCCCAACCGGCAGAGATGATACTAACGGCTTTATTGGCCTGACATACAGGCATCAAGGTCTTGCGCAGCGAACTTATCTCTCCGTGGATATCAAAACTGTCAACCGTGCATACACCACGCTTAGCTAGCAGCGAAGCAAACGGCTCAACCTCGCGTGTGGGAGTGCACACGAGCACGACATCAGCATCTATGTTCTCAATCCGGTCGTCGTGGTGAAATATTCCCACCAACTCCATGTCTGACGCAGCCTTAACGGCCATCTCTGCGGCACGGCCTATATTGCCGTAACCTAAAATTGCTACTTTCATATAAATATCAAATTTAAAATGTCAAATGTCAAATGCAAAATCGTTACTCGACGGTAACAGATTTTGCCAGGTTACGTGGTTGATCTACGTCACAACCCTTTACGACTGCTATGTGGTATGCAAGCAATTGCAGCGGAATAACCGTCAATAGTGGTGTCAGGCACTCTTCGGTCTTTGGCACTTCGATGATGTAATCGGCAATCTTGCTGACCAGTTCATCTCCTTCGGTGACGACAGCTATGACGCGTCCCTTACGGGCTTTGATTTCCTGGATATTGCTTACCACCTTTTCATATGTTCCGCAACGCGGAGCGACCACAACGACTGGCATCTCCTGCGATATCAGTGCTATCGGTCCGTGTTTCATCTCAGCAGCAGGATAGCCTTCGGCGTGGATATAACTTATCTCCTTTAGTTTGAGCGCTCCTTCCATAGCCACGGGGTAGTTGTAGCCACGGCCAAGGTAGATGAAGTTCTGTGCGTAAGTAAATGTCTTGGCAAAGTCGGCGATGCGCTTGTTCTGACCTAGTACGCGTTCAATCTTATCGGGTATTTGTCCCAATTCACGCACTATGCGCAGGTATTGCTCTTTAGTCATTGTGCCTTTCTCCTTGCCGATACAGAGTGCAAGCATCGTCAGTGCTACCACCTGTGCCGTGAAGGCTTTG
>JAGCSQ010000013.1 GCA_017964045.1 Paludibacteraceae bacterium | reverse complement strand
TAGAAGATCATTATCTTATCTATCACCTTTGATTGAGCCGGAGCAGAGATAATCTGTTCTGGTTTATTTTCTGCTTTAATCTCCTGATGTTCAGACTGTTCAACCTCAATAGGCTTGATATCAAACAATGTAGTATCCGGTGCACCATTAGTTCTGTACATGCTGCCTACGCCAAGTATCAGCCAATCGCTGCTGATAGTACGGAAGCGGTTAAGTACACGTTGCATAACGTCTAAACTGGGATTATTACGACCATTTACGATATTTGAAATCGTTCCGGCTTGAATACCTACTTCTTCTGCAAACTGTTTAGCAGTAAGTCCCTCAGACTCGATTATTTGCTCTAAGCGTTGTCTCTCGTTCATAATATTGTATTAAATTTGGCTGCAAAATTACGAAAACTTTTTCACATGTGCAAATTTATTTGTTCACAAAATTACAAATAACTCTAATTCACATTTGCAAATAACAATATAATCTGTGGCCAAGTGCCATAGCGGGTTATATATGCATAATTACTTTAGACAATACTGATAATTTGCTCATTTATAGTGATTTATATTTTTATAAATTGCTAACTATCTGATAATTTACGAGGCGGTTCACAATGTTTAAGAATATCTATGTGTTACACTTTAGGTAAATCACGTAACTGCTGATATATAGTAAGTTAGGTATTTCGTATTATTATTGCGTGGAATATTATTCAGGAATATATAATTTATTCTCTCTGTGATTTCAGATGTAAATTAAAAACGTGTTGAGGTGGACAATATTAGTGAATATTGCCTGTCAGGATATTGTGAAGTTCACGTTTTGTAGGGCGTTATAGTGTTCACTTTTCTACGGCTACTCTACCCTATGTCAAAAAAATAGCGCCTACCTGATGGTAAGCGCTATTTAATGTAATAAGACTATAAAATGTGATTATAGTGTCTTAGCTACTTCTACTTGTTCAAATGTCTCGATTATATCGCCTTCTTTGATGTCATTATAGGATTTGATGCTAATACCGCACTCCTGGTTAACACCAATCTCCTTGATATCGTCTTTTCCGTGCTTGAGAGCAAGGATTTCACCTGTATGGATAACGATACCGTCACGGATGAGGCGTACTTTATTAGTACGTTTAGCCTTACCCTCTCGAACGATACATCCGGCAATAGTACCGACTTTGGATATATGGAAGGTCTGCAATACTTCAAGGGAAGCGGTTACATTTTCCTTAATATCCGGTGAAAGCATACCACTCATAGCGGCCTTGATTTCTTCGATTGTATCGTAGATAATAGAGTAAATACGTATATCAACCTCCTCATTCTCAGCCATCTTACGTGCTGTAGAAGTAGGACGTACGTTAAATCCGACGATAATAGCGTTGGAAGCGGCAGCCAGAAGCACATCGGAATCAGATATAGCACCGACAGCTCCGTGGATGACGTTAACTTGTATATTCTCGGTAGATAGTTTGATGAGCGAGTCCGTGAGTGCTTCAACAGAACCGTCCACGTCACCTTTGACGATAATATTGAGTTCTTTGAAGTCTCCGATAGCCAGACGACGTCCAATTTCATCGAGTCCAACGTGTTTCTTTGTACGGATAGACTGCTCACGTTGCAACTGCTCACGTTTATTGGCTATATCACGTGCTTCCTGCTCTGTTGGCAGAACGTTGAACTCGTCACCAGCCTGTGGAGCACCATTAAGACCAAGGATAAGACACGGTTCGCCAGGAAGGGCTTGTTGGATCTTCTGTCCACGCTCATTGAACATAGCCTTGATCTTACCATGATAGGTTCCTGCAAGGACTATATCGCCCATATGGAGCGTACCGTCGCTGACAAGCACTGTAGCCACGTAGCCACGTCCTTTATCAAGTGAGGACTCAATGATAGAACCTTTGGCACGACGTTTGGGGTTAGCCTTCAATTCAAGCATTTCAGCCTCCAGGAGCACTTTCTCCAGTAGTTCATATACGCCTGTACCGTTCTTGGCAGATATATCCTGGCTTTGGTATTTACCACCCCAGTCTTCTACAAGGATATTCATATTACTGAGTTGTTCCTTGATTTTATCGGGGTTAGCTCCAGGTTTATCGCACTTATTGATAGCAAAGATCATCGGAACACCTGCAGCCTGTGCGTGGTTTATAGCCTCTATTGTCTGAGGCATGACAGCGTCGTCAGCAGCTACGATGATGATAGCTATATCCGTAACCTTGGCACCACGAGCACGCATGGCGGTAAATGCCTCGTGACCCGGAGTGTCCAAGAAGGTTATGTGTTGTCCGTTCTTAAGTTTAACGTTATATGCACCAATGTGCTGTGTTATACCACCAGCCTCACCGGCGATAACGTTAGTGTTACGTATATGGTCGAGCAAACTAGTTTTACCGTGATCAACGTGTCCCATGACGGTTACAATCGGGCAACGCGGCTCGATATCCTCGTCATTAATTTGCTCGTCAGCGTTGATTTCATCGGTAACGTGTGCAGAAACGTATTCCGTTGTAAAGCCGAATTCCTCTGCGACAAGATTGATAGTCTCAGCGTCCAGACGCTGGTTAATGCTGACCACTATACCCAGCATCATGCAAGCACCGATAATCTTGTTAACGGGGATATTCATCATGACAGCAAGGTCGTTAGCAGTAACGAACTCGGTGAGTTTGAGTACTTTGGATTGTGCTTGTTCCTCAGCCTTAGCCTCTGCCATTTTTTCACGTTCCTGCTCACGGCGTTCACGTTTATGCTTGCTGGTCAGCGTTTTACCCTTCTGTCCTTGCAGACGATTGAGGGTCTCTTTTATCTGACGTTGAACTTCCTCGTCATTGATTTCGACTTTGAAACCTTTCTTTTGTTTATTTTTTCCGGAGCCCTTTTGGTTGCGTGCATCATTTATGTCCACTTTATTTTGTTTGATGCGCTCGCGTTTGCGCTTCTCGGCAGCCTGAGCATTTTGTTGTTGCTGCAATTGCTGACGTTCTTCGCGTTCACGTTTTTTCTCCTCCTTAGATTTCTTTGTCGGATGAGTAGCCTGGTTAATACTACCCAGGTCTATTTTACCGACAACCTTAGGTTGGTTCTTGAGTTCAGGCTTACGGAGCTTGAATATCTCCGCGTCTTTTTTCTCCTTAGGTTCTTGCGGCTCCTGCTTAGGCTCTTCCTTAACAGGTTCTGGTTCTTTAACTGCCTCCTTTTTCTTAGCCTGTTCCGGCTCTTTGGCCGGTTCCGGCTCAGGAGCAGCAGGATTAAGGTCTATTTTACCGACAACCTTGGGTTTGGGAATCTCCGTAGCTATATGCTCTGGAGCTTTAGGCTCATCAATAGAGACCTTTTGTGGTATTTCACGTTCTTGGCGTTCTTGGGCCTGTTTCTCTGCCTCCAATTTAAGCGCCATGTCCTTGTTAAATTCCTTAGCGAGAAGCAGATAGAGGTCGTCATCAATACGAACATTAGGGTCCGTTTGAATTTCCTTACCCTGCTTTGCACAGAATTCAACGGCAGTGGACATGCCGATATTGAGTTCTTTACAAGCCTTGATAAGTTTTATTGCCATAAAGTTATTCCTTATTTATAATTAATAATTGTTTATTGTCAGATTACTCTTCGAATTCAGCAGCAAGAATACGCAGAACCTCATCAATAGTTTCTTCCTCGAGGTCGGTACTCTTGATGAGTTCCTCTTTCGGTTTATCCAGAACAGCCTTAGCGGTATCGAGACCGATAGCCTTGAATTGGTCGATAACCCATTGATCGATTTCATCGTTGAATTCGTCCAAATAGATATCTTCAACATCCTCTTCATCCATCTCGCGGTAAACGTCTATCTGATAGCCGGTTAACATACTTGCAAGCTTGATATTGAATCCGCCTTTACCAATAGCCAGACTAACTTCTTCTGACTTAAGGTAAACCTCTGCCTTCTTCTCCTCTTCATTGATATTCATGGATGAAATCTTAGCTGGAGCAAGAGCACGTTGGATGTAAAGATTGATATTACTTGTGTAGTTGATGACATCAATGTTCTCGTTTCTTAGTTCGCGAACGATACCATGAATACGAGCACCCTTTATACCAACGCAAGCGCCTACAGGGTCAATGCGGTCGTCAAATGACTCAACAGCCACCTTAGCACGTTCACCCGGAATACGAGCAATATTCTTGATAGCGATTAGTCCATCGTGAACCTCAGGTACTTCCTGCTCAAACATACGTTGCAAGAACAGAGGGCTGGTACGACTGAGGATGATCTTAGGATTCTGGTTTTTGTTATCTACTTGTACAACTACGGCACGAACGGTATCGCCCTTGCGGTAAAAGTCGGTAGGAATCTGGTTTTGCTTTGGCAAGTAGAGTTCGTTGCCGTCCTCGTCGAGAAGCAGCATCTCTTTCTTCCATACCTGGTAGAGTTCACCGGAAACGATTTGACCCAACATGTCTGAATACTTGATGTAGAGGTTCTCTTTCTGGAGCTCGAGGATTTTGCTTGCCAGAGTCTGACGCAAGTTAAGAATCATACGACGGCCAAATGACTGGAAGTCAACCTTGTCGGCGATTTCCTCACCTACTTCTGCCTCGTCGTCAATCTTACGTGCATCACTGAGAGATATCTGTGTCTCAGGATTAGCCACATCGTCATCTTCCATAATCAGACGGTTACGATAGATTTCAAGGTCACCTTTGTCGGGGTTGATAATCACGTCGTAGTTAGCGTCAGTGCCATACATCTTAGCAATAACTGTGCGGAAAGAGTCTTCCAGCACGTTGATAAAT
This sequence comes from Paludibacteraceae bacterium, assembly GCA_017964045.1. Classification (GTDB taxonomy): domain Bacteria; phylum Bacteroidota; class Bacteroidia; order Bacteroidales; family Paludibacteraceae; genus Colicola. Next base: position 3,564 of record JAGCSQ010000013.1, on the reverse strand, counting down.
GTCTGACGGTCAATGTTTTTGAGCTCCTTGAACTCTGTAAAAATGTCAATCAAGTTGATTGACTCTTGATTTTTTGCCATTTATATTTAAAATTTTAAATTATATTTCGTATAAGTTACCTCGTCGTAGCGGAAGGTCAGTGTCTGCAGTTCTTTCACCTTGCGTTTTTTACCTTCAGGCAGCACCATAACCTCTATTTCGATGGCGAAAGTATCGTCGTCCGCGCTGATCAGTTGTCCACGTAGTTTCTTACCGTCAGCGAGCACCTCTACCTCATCACCTACATGCTTGATATACTGCAGTTTACTGATGAAAGGGTCAGTCAGGCTGACACTACCTACTTCAAGCGAGTAATCGTCTTTATCGCCGAGGGCGTCAACGATCTTACGGTTGAGCTCAGCACAAAAGTCAACATCCACGATGCCAAGTCGGTCAATCTCAACGAGGATATTGTTCTCGCTGTCTATTTCCAGGCGTTGCAGCTCGTAGTCAGAGCCGCTGAGCAGCCTTTCGACAAGTGTTTTTATGTCGTCTTTAACTATCATAATTCCTATAAACTGAGGGAACCTTTTCGGGTCCCCTCATCTCAATCCGCTGCAAAAGTACTGCTTTTTTTTGACATATGCAAATATTTTGCACAAAAACTTTACTTTTTTATTTTTTTATTCGGGTTCTCTGTAACCAGGATTGCTCCGCATACATCCATTGTTGCTGGTGGGCGTTGGCCAAAAGAGGTCTCTTCTGTATCAAAATTGATGATGAACACATCATTTTGTTTCACTATCGATCCCGTTTGCGTGGATGTCCAGTAATACCCTTTACATTCACCATCGTCACCACGCTTTCCGTCACTTCCGTACTTGCCGGTAGAATATAATCCTGTAATGCGCCCATTAGCACCAACAAGAATTAAGCAGTTGCCCAAAAGAGGATCAAAGCACCATTCTTTTGAGCAATTATTCAGCAATTCTTCCCACTGTTCCCTGGTCGGTATAGTTCCTCTCTCTGCTGCCTCATTATACGTTAGAATCAAGGGATTCGAATTGGCATTATCCTCTTCAAATATTTTCCATAATGTGCCGGATGACAAGCCTAAATCCACAAATTGATTGGGCAGAGAATAGAAAGTGTGTGAATACACTTCGCCTACCAATTCAAGCTCTTTATTTACTTTGAATACCAACATGGTGTATTGGGTATTCGGCTCATCAAGGGAAAAAGCACTATTACTATAGTTACCCTCAAGAATCTCCCCTTGTGCCTTGGCCGTTTCGTAATTTCCATAGACTTGTTTAAGCTCTGCCAAACCATTCATGGCAGCCATCATATTTCCTCCTATTGTTTCGATAACCGAAGTTTTATGGCAGAAAAATGCCCATCCTGTCGACTTATCTGTTGGAGTAATAGTAAAGTTACAATAACCATAGCTTATGTAGTACATCGTGATTTGGAAAGCGCCTACTTGACCACCATCAGGTTCATTATCATTATTGCACGCAGCAAAACACATCACAATCGCTGCCACAAGAAACAGTACGTTTTTCTTTACCATAGTTTTTCGTATTTAATGATTCCGCCTGCAAAGTTACAACAAATTTTGCATCTATGCAATTTTTTTTCAAAAAATAAGCGATAAACGTTACATTTCGGACTTGTAATTGATTGTAAAGACATAGTAACAACATTGACTGGTGACTATGTGGTGACTATGTGGTGACTATGTGGTCAGTATTTTGGTGGCTGAAATGTGGCAGAAAAGCAAGTAAATTTGCACAATTCAAAAAAATGTAGTACTTTTGCGGCCTGATAGCAAATCGGTTGGTCGCTAATGGCCGGAAGAAAGCAATCCGTTGCTTAATCCCGCCGTTAGAGGAAAGTCCGGGCAGCACAGAGCACCACAGCGGTTAACGGCCGTCAGGTTGAAGACGTAAGTCTGAAGATTTGGTCCCTGCTACAGAGACGAGTAATGTGAAACGAGCACACTGTGGGCTGCAATTCCATGTAAACCGACGGTAGAGCGTGGCTCGCGCCAATTAACGCAAGTTAAGCGTCGGAGGGTAGGAAGCGATAGAAGTACGTGGTAACACGTGTCTCAAGATTAATGACCGACACTCAGCAATGAGTACAGAACCCGGCTTATAGATTTGCTATCTTATTTTGAAAACAATGAAGATAAAAGATAAAATAGTTAGGTTTATCTGTCATGATTTCTGGCAGAAACTATGGCAGACGCTGGTTCTGGTAGTCAAAGGATTCAATAATATGGACCTCAATATCCGTGCAAGCGGACTAACCTACTCTCTGCTGTTTGCCATTGTGCCACTGTTGGCATTGGTGATGGCCGTTGCCAAAGGTTTTGGCATGTCTGAGTTAATCGAACAGCAATTGCAGAAATCCTGGCTGGGAGAGACCAATTTTGTTCCTACAATCATGGAGATTGTCAACCGCTATTTGGAAACCGCACAAGGCGGAGTGTTCATCGGTGTTGGTATACTTGTATTGGTTTGGGCTGTGTATTCGTTCTTTCAGAACGTTGAACAAGCTTTTAATCGCGTATGGGGACTCAAGAATACACGTTCGTTGTTGCGTCAGGTGACGACATATATTGCTATCCTGTTTGTGATTCCGGTTCTTATAATCGTAACCTCCGGATTAAGTATTTTCCTTAGCAGCACCACAGAAAGCCTGAATATGACCTTCTTTGCCCGTTATCACCACTGGATTATACGTGTTGTTCAGTTTGTGGTGGCATGGTGCGTATTCTCATGGATGTACTGGGCCGTACCAAATACGACAGTTAAGTGGTCGGCTGCTATTATTCCGGGAATATTGATGGGAACAATTTTCCAATTACTGCAGAATCTGTCAGTCTATGTGCTACTCTTTTTGAGCCGCACCAGCGTTGTATATGGCGCTTTTGCAGTTATACCGATATTGATGATTTGGCTTCAGTGGACCTGTCTGTTGATACTTATAGGCGTGCAGATGTCCGCTGCGATACAGATGGTATCACACCCGTATATTCCCGACACCATGACCCGCTTTCCTGACGAATGTGACAGCGGCGAATGGAATATCACTATGATGCAGTAATTGCGTCTCTATTTTAACATCGGAATCTATATTTACAAGAACATTGTGCAGGTCGTCAATGATGCCTGTTCCCTTGTATTTAAGATATGCCTCCTTACGCGTCCAAAGAGCTATAAACTGGCATTGGGGTGCATCTGATTCCGCTATCTGCCTTTGCTCTTCGGCATTCATCGTTCGCTCAATAAGTGAACTATCGGCGCTACGAAGGCTCTCAATGTCCACACCAACAGGTTCATCGTCTATACAAACGGCTATTGCCTCCTTGCAATGTGATATAGAGAAATACGGACCGTTAGGAATAAATGGCTTACCGTATTCGTTGTAGGAGAAAGGCGTTTGCGGTAGTCCTAAGGAAAGCAGCATTTCATAGGACTTAAGGCAACAGAATTGACCAAACGTGTGTTTATACTTAAGCGCTTGCTCTACCCGATGACGAGGCAAAATACGGCAAAGGCGTTCAACCTCAGCCTC
>JAGCSQ010000012.1 GCA_017964045.1 Paludibacteraceae bacterium | reverse complement strand
AGCGCAGCAGCAACGCAGGATAAGTTCCGTCGCGTGGCAGCAGCCGTCAAGGTACGTAAGATGGATATGGAGCATCAGGCAGCTGACCAGCTCGCCTTCCGTAACCAGTCGAAGTACACGACCTTCAACGGCTTCCTGTTTGCTACCGTGTGGGCGACGATAGACGACTAGTCGCGTTCGGCAACAGGATCGCACGGACTTTCGACCCCGTCGAAATTAAAGCGACCTGTGCCTCCGCTCTCCCCACAAAATTTCGCTATGCTGTATTTTGCGGGGGCCCCAATGGAATGAAGAGTCAAGAGCCGGAGGCTTTAGACTGACGTTTAGACAAAAAATAGCGTGACCGCAAGGGTCGCGCTATTTTTGTTATCGTTTAGACGATGATTTACTTTTCGTCTTCTACAGCGGCTTGTGCTGCAGCCAAACGAGCGATGGGGACACGGAAAGGTGAGCAGCTTGCGTAGTTCATGCCGACGCGGGCGCAGAACTTAACAGAGCTGGGTTCTCCACCGTGCTCACCGCAGATACCGGTACGCAATCCCGGACGAACGGCACGGCCCTTCTCTACTGCCATCTTGATCAGTTGGCCAACACCATTCTGGTCAAGAACCTGGAACGGGTCAACCTTAAGAATCTTCTTCTCAAGATATGCCGGCAAGAAGGATGCGATATCATCACGGCTGTAACCGAAGGTCATCTGAGTGAGGTCGTTAGTACCGAAGCTAAAGTATTGAGCCTCAGTAGCAATACGGTCTGCAGTCAGGGCAGCACGCGGAATCTCGATCATGGTACCGATCTCGAACTCAACCTCAATGCCATACTCAGCAAAGACCTCTTTAGCAACGCGTTGGATAATCTCTTTCTGTTGCTTAAGCTCGTACAAGATACCAATCAGCGGAACCATGATCTCCGGCATAGGGTTCTTGCCCTCTTTCTTAAGCTCGCACGCAGCACTCAGGATAGCGCGTGTCTGCATAGCGGTAATCTCGGGGAAGGTGATACCCAGACGGCAACCACGGTGACCAAGCATCGGGTTGTTCTCAGCCAGAGAAGCTACGCGGGTCTGGATTTCCTCAACAGATACGCCCATCTCCTTAGCCATCTGCTCTTGTCCCTTCAGATCATGAGGTACGAACTCATGGAGTGGCGGGTCAAGCAGACGAATATTAACCGGGCAACCGTCCATAGCCTCAAGGATACCCTTGAAGTCAGCCTTCTGATAGGGGAGGAGCTTAGCCAGTGCTTTCTCGCGACCTTGGCTGTCCTTAGCCAGAATCATCTCTCGCATAGCCAGAATCTTCTTGTCCTCGAAGAACATGTGCTCGGTACGTGTCAAACCAATACCCTTAGCACCAAAGGCGCGTGCTACGCGTGCATCGTGCGGAGTATCGGCATTAGTACGAACTTGCAGTTTGGTATATTTATCGCAGAGGTCCATGAGGTCCTTGAAGTCACCACTGAGCTCAGCAGCCTTAGTAGGAATCTCACCTGCATAGACTTGTCCTGTAGAACCGTTGAGCGAGATATAATCGCCCTCTTTATAGGTTACGCCTTCAATCTTAACAGTCTTAGCCTTATAATCAACCTGGATAGCACCTGCACCCGAAACGCAGCACTTACCCATACCACGAGCTACAACGGCAGCGTGACTGGTCATACCACCACGTGCGGTGAGGATACCCTCAGCAGCAGACATACCTGCCAGGTCCTCAGGACTGGTCTCGATACGAACCATGATAACCTTATGTCCGTTAGCGTGCCACTCTTGAGCGTCGTCAGCATGGAAGACGATTTGTCCGCATGCAGCACCCGGAGATGCGGGCAGACCTTGAGTGATGACCTTAGCCTTCTTGATAGCGTCCTTGTCGAAGACAGGGTGGAGCAGTTCATCAAGTTTCTGCGGTTCGCAGCGAAGGATAGCCTCTTTCTCGGAGATAACGCCTTCGCGAACAAGGTCCATGGCAATCTTAACCATAGCCGTACCTGTACGCTTACCGTTACGAGTCTGGAGGAACCAGAGTTTGCCCTCTTGAACGGTGAACTCCATATCCTGCATGTCGCGGTAGTGAGCTTGCAGTTTGGCTTGTATGCCGTAGAGTTCTTTATACAGGTCAGGCATAACCTCTTCCATAGAAGGATACTTGCTTGCGCGCTCCTCTTCGCTAATGCCCTGCAGCTTAGCCCAACGGCGGCTGCCCTCGAGGGTAATCTGTTGCGGAGTACGAATACCGGCAACAACGTCCTCGCCCTGTGCATTTACCAGGTACTCACCGTTGAAGAGGTTCTCACCTGTTGCAGCATCACGGCTGAAGCATACACCGGTAGCAGAGGTTTCGCCCATATTACCGAATACCATAGCCATCACGCTTACGGCTGTTCCCCATTCGTCAGGAATTCCTTCCATCTTACGATAGAGAATAGCACGCTCGTTCATCCAGCTACGGAATACAGCACATATAGCGCCCCATAGTTGCTCCATAGGATCATTGGGGAAGTCATGTCCTGTTTGCTCCTTGATAGCCGTTTTGAAGCGAGCTACGAGCAGCTTGAGTTCATCGACGTTGAGGTCCTTGTCGAGCTTGATATGACGAATCTCCTTAACCTCCTCGATAATCTTCTCAAACGGGTCGATATCAGTTTTGTTAACGGGCTTCATTCCAAGAACAACGTCGCCATACATCTGTACGAAACGGCGATAGCTGTCATAAACGAAGTGGGGGTTGTTGGTCTTAGCCACCATGCCCTCAGCCACTACGTCGTTCAGACCGAGGTTGAGGATAGTATCCATCATACCCGGCATAGAAGCGCGTGCACCAGAACGAACGCTGACCAGCAGCGGGTTAGCAGGGTCACCGAACTTGCTATTCATCAGGTTCTCGATATGATGAACGGCAGCGATAACATCGTCGTTAAGGATAGCCATAATCTTCTCCTGACCAACTTCGTAGTACTCGTTGCAGACGTCAGTAGTGATAGTGAATCCCGGAGGAACGGGAACACCCACGAGGTTCATCTCGGCGCAGTTGGCACCTTTACCACCCAGTTGCTCACGCATTTGGGCATTACCTTCGGCCTTACCGTTACCAAAGGTGTAAACACGTTTTTTCTGTTCCATATAATATATAATATTGTGTAGTTATTTGCACATTAAGCCAATTTGGGCGCAAAGGTAATACTTTTTTTCCATATATACAAGAAGTAACGCGTTTTTTATATGTTATGCAACATATTTGGGCGTAAAAGTGGCTTGCAGATTTGCGTAGTTAATCATATTTTAGTACCTTTGCGGGCTTTTTTGAGAAAAATAACGATTAAACAATAATATTTTTAATAAATTAATTTAATATCATGACAGATTTAACAGTATTGATGTATGTCGTATTGGCTGCATCTGTGTTGGCTCTTGGTTTTGCTTACTATTTCTACCGCAACATGCTGGGTAAGGATGAGGGCACAGAGCTGATGCGCACTATTGCCGCGCACGTTCGTAAGGGTGCGATGGCTTATCTGAAACAACAGTACAAGGTGGTTACAATCGTGTTCGTTGTACTGGCGATTGTATTTGCTGTGATGGCTGTTTTCCATCTGCAGAACGGTATTGTATGGTTCGCCTTCCTCACCGGTGGTTTCTTCTCCGGCTTGGCAGGATTCTTCGGTATGAAGACTGCAACCTACGCTTCTGCTCGTACAGCTAACGCTGCTCGCCAGAGTCTGAACTCAGGATTGCAGGTGGCATTCCGTAGTGGTGCCGTGATGGGTTTGACCGTTGTAGGTTTGGCTCTGCTGGACATTGCAGGTTGGTTCCTTATCCTTAACGGTACAGGTCTGCTGGAGGCCGTTGGTGCTGAGGGTGACCTGATTACAATCACCACGACGATGCTTACTTTCGGTATGGGTGCTTCCACTCAGGCATTGTTTGCTCGTGTTGGTGGCGGTATCTACACAAAGGCTGCTGACGTAGGTGCTGACCTGGTTGGTAAAACAGAGTACAATATCCCTGAGGATGACCCGCGTAACCCCGCTACAATCGCTGATAACGTAGGTGATAACGTAGGTGACGTTGCAGGTATGGGTGCTGACCTTTATGAGAGCTATGCAGGTTCAATCCTGGCAACGATGGCGTTGGGTGCTTCGGCATTCGCTACTTCAGCCGTTGAGGGTCTGCAGCTTAAGGCCGTTCTGGCTCCGTCGCTCATCGCTGCTTGCGGTGTGCTGCTGAGCATTATAGGTATTTACCTGGTTAAGACAAAAGAGAATGCCGGTATGAAGGAACTGCTCCGCGCTTTGGCTATCGGAACAAACACAGCCGGATTCCTTATCGCAGCCGTTACATTCGGTATATTTGCTTGGCTGTTCGGCACAGAAACTAACCAATGGTGGCAAGTGAGCTTGTCAGTTGTTGTAGGTCTGATTGCCGGAATGATTATCGGTCAATCAACCGAGTACTACACCTCACAGAGCTATAAGCCGACTCAGAAAGTCAGCGAGAGCAGTCAAACAGGTCCGGCAACCGTTATCATCAGCGGCCTTGGATTGGGTATGCTCTCAACGGCTATTCCTGTAGTAACCGTAGGTGTTGCTATCGTTCTGGCTTATCTGTGCGCAAACGGATTCCATATCGAGTTCAGCGCAGCTAACCTTAGTATGGGTCTGTACGGAATAGGTATTGCTGCCGTAGGTATGCTGTCAACGCTGGGAATCACGTTGGCAACCGACGCTTACGGACCTATCGCTGATAATGCAGGTGGTAATGCTGAGATGTCAGGTCTGCCGGCAGAGGTACGTCAACGCACCGACGCTCTGGACGCCCTGGGAAACACAACTGCTGCAACAGGTAAGGGCTTCGCTATCGGTAGTGCTGCCCTGACGGCACTCGCCCTGCTGGCTTCGTACGTAGAGGAGATTAAGATTGCTCTCATCCGTCTGGGTGAAAACCTGCCTAACGGCGTTGAAGCAACTAAAGCTACGCTTGTTGACTTCATGGAAGCATATAACGTTAACTTGATGAACCCGATGGTACTCGTAGGTATCTTTATCGGCTCAATGATGGCCTTCCTATTCTGCGGTATGACAATGAATGCTGTTGGTCGTGCTGCTCAGAAGATGGTAGAGGAGGTTCGCCGTCAGTTCCAAACAATCAAAGGAATCCTTGAGGGCAAGGCTGATCCGGATTATGCTCGCTGCGTAGCCATCTCAACCAAGGGTGCTCAACGCGAGATGTTGCTGCCGTCAATATTGGCAATTATCGTTCCTATCATCACAGGTCTGGTTCTCGGCGTAGCCGGTGTTCTGGGTCTGCTGATTGGTGGCCTGGCTACAGGCTTTGTTCTGGCAGTGTTCATGGCAAATGCCGGTGGTGCATGGGATAATGCCAAGAAGTACGTAGAAGAAGGCCACTTCGGTGGTAAGGGCAGCGACTGCCACAAGGCTACCGTAGTAGGCGACACCGTAGGTGATCCGTTCAAGGACACATCCGGTCCGAGCCTGAATATCCTTATCAAGCTGATGTCTATGGTAAGTATAGTAATGGCCGGTTTGACAGTTACCTGTCACCTCCTATAAGAGCTATAGAGAACCTATAAGCAAGAATACAAGACCCGTGAGGATGCCTGTTAAGCATAGCAGCTTTTTCCACGGGTCTTTTTCATGTAGAAATATCAGCCCGTAGAGGAAGGGAATAATCGTTCCTGCACGACGAATAGTGCTGACGACAGCAATCAGTGATTCAGGGTAGCTGAGAGCAACAAGATAAACGTAATCGCTAAGCACCAGGAAGACTGATATAGCCACTATCTCCCAACGCCAACGTAGTGGAGTAGGCGTGCCGCTTCGCTTTTGACGAAGGTGGTGGATAAACCATATACCACACATGAGAAGTGCCTGATAGAGAGTATAATAAACCTGTACGGCGTTATGGTCGTAAAGGCGCATCATATACTTGTCGTACAGGCCACTGGCTGAACCTGTGAGCACTGCCAGAGCCAGGAGAATATAGTAACGCTTGTCCTCCTTTATCAGTCGTCGATTGTCGGCCTTCTTGGTCTCTGCAAATGAGAAGAGAAAAACGCTGCCGAGAGCACAGGCTACACCCGTCCACTGCCATCCGTTCAGCTGCTCGCCGAAGATGATGAGAGCACCCGCCAGAGTCCACATCGGACGAGTGGCTTGCATAGGAGATACTACACTGAGCGACAGGTGTTTAGTGGCTGCATAAGCACATATCCAACTGGTCAGAACCAAACACGACTTGATGAAGATAAATCCGTGCGTTCTGAGGTCCACGCTTGGCACGTCAATTAGTCCTATTGCCCAAGCCGTGAGCAGCAGTGCCGATGACACCAATATACTAATCGTAAGCACGCCCGTGATGGAGTTATCCGTCAGAGCGCGCTTCTT
>JAGCSQ010000119.1 GCA_017964045.1 Paludibacteraceae bacterium | reverse complement strand
GATCTCACCTTTCTTCGCGAGATACTTGATACGTAGTGATTCCAACTCTGCAGCATTTGCTGCTTTTACGTCTTTCGGTTGCTGCTCCAAGGCAGCGATTCTTTCTTGCAGAGACATGTTGTTTTATAATATACTTATCTATTAATTACAGTAAGCGTGCGCGCCCATAGTGCGCGTTTAGCGTGCAAAGGTACGGCTTTTTTTTTGAACGTACAAATTTTTTTGCAATTTTTAGGCGTTTCAGCGGTACGAGAGGCGTAGAATAGCGACACTAAAGTTAAAGTACTGGGATGTTATGTTCATGTTATGTTCATGTTATGTTTAAGGTGGCTTCCATAAGGCGAAAATTGGGACAGGCAGAGAGGGCGAGAAGATAGTAGAAAAATTGACGAAAAAGGTGGTACTTTTTGACGCAAGGCACAAAGAAAAACCAACAAATACCGCTACAAAAGCAGAAAAACACAGATGAATAAGAAAAAATTTGGTGGTATAAAAAAAAAGCAGTACCTTTGCGTGTTATTTTGCGTACATATGCGCATACGCCAGTGCGAACATATTAGTAAAGAGCAGGTCCGGATGGTAAAACGGCGGATCCTGACGGTGGGATTGATGCTGATAATCAGCACAATAGCATCGTGGGCTGAAGGTATAGACCACCCTATCTCGTATGAGGCCAAAGACTCGATAGTGCTGATGGGGAACGGTAAAGCATCGTTGCACGGAAGCAGTAAAGTGAACTATCAGTCGATGGAATTGACGTCTGAGTATATACAGATACACTCGGACAGCAACCTTATTTATGCTTGCGGTGTGCTGGATACGGCAGAGAACGAATGGATTGGAAGGCCTGTGTTTACGGACCAGGGCGACAGTTATGAGAGCCATGAGATAACGTATAACATGAAGACCCAGAAGGGTTTTATCAAGCACGTGGTGACCGAGCAGGGTGAAGGATATGTGACGGCTGAAAAGACGAAGAAAGCGAGTGAGAAGGACATGATGATGGCCGGTGGTAAGTACACCACGTGTAATCACCACGATCATCCGCACTTTTACCTGAAGATGACGCGTGCCAAGGTTCGTCCGGGCAAGGATATATCTACAGGTCCGGCATATATGGTAGTGGGTGATGTGCCGTTGCCACTGGTTATACCGTTTGGTTTCTTCCCATTCACGGACACATACAGCAGCGGACTGATTATGCCAACGTTCGGCGATGACTACGAGCGTGGTTTCTACCTGAAGAATATAGGTTATTATTTTGCCATCAGCGACTACGTAGATTTGGAGTTAACGGGCGATATATACACGCGAGGAACGTGGGCTATATACGGTAGAAGCCACTATAAAAAGCGATATAAGTTCAGCGGAAATATCAGTATTAACTACCGTTCGGACGTGCTGAGCGAGCCGACGATGCCTGATTATCAGAAGCATCAGAACTTTAATATAGTATGGACGCACACTCAGGATGCCAAGGCTAATCCGTATTGTAATTTCTCGGCGAGCGTTAACTTCTCGACATCCGGTTATAACCGAAGCAACATCAACAGCTACTATAACGCGGTGCTGAACTCGGAGAACACGAAAGCATCAAGTATCAGTTACACACAACGTTTCCCGGAGAGTCCGTGGAGCATTACAGCCAGTTTGCTTGTGAGCCAGAGAACCAAAGACTCGACGCTGAACCTCACCCTACCCGATATCGCAGTAAACATGAGTAGGATTTACCCGTTCAAGCGTAAGAAACCTGTTGGCAAGGAGCGTTGGTACGAAAAGATAAGCTTGAGTTATTCGGGTGCAGGCAAGATTGCAGCATCGAATATGAAGGAGAGAGCTTTTGCGACATCTAACTTCCTAAGAGACTGGCAGTCAGGCTTAAACCACAAGCTAAGTACGAATGCAACGTTCATGCTATTCAAGTACCTGAGCGTTACGCCCAATATCAGTTTGACTGACAGGATGTACTTCACCAGGATAGACCAGCATTGGGACGAAGAGCAGCAGCGGCTGGCAAGGGATACAACGGACGGATTCTATAATGTATTTGACTTTAATGTCGGGTTGAGTCTTTCGACCAAGATATACGGATTCTATACTCCGTATAGGAAGTGGTTCCCGAACAGCAGACTCGAGAAAGTAAGGCATATCATCACTCCGACGGTGAGCATAACATACCATCCTGACTTTGGAACGAACTGGTGGAACTACTACGGTTACTACGATGAGACGGTGTATGACGGCATTGATTTGGCGACAAACAAGAAGAAACCTAAGCTTGACGGCAACGGCAATCCGATGACGGTGAGCAACAGGTATAATAAGTTCCAGCACGGACTTTACGGCAACGCTCCTGACGGAATGGCAGCAACCTTGACCTTCGGTGTGGACAACAACGTGGAGATGAAGCTGCAGAACCGCAAAGATACGACGGGTAAGGAACCGTATAAGATATACAGCATCATCGACAATATCGGTATTCACGGAGCGTATAACTTTGCTGCGGACTCGATGAACTGGAGTAACTTCACGGTTAACCTGCGACTGAAGATACCTAAGGTCAATTACACGATTAACCTGAGCGGACAGTTTGACCCGTATATGTACGAGCTGAATGCAGCCGGTAAGCCTGTGAGAACGAATAAGCAATACTGGCATCACGGTAAGTTCCCGCACTTCCTGGGAACGAGTGCGAGCCTAAGCTATACCTTTAATAACCAGACACTTAAGAAGTGGTTTGGACTGGATAAAAAGGACAAGAACAAGAATGAAGACGACGGCAACATGGAGCCGGTGACCATCAACGAGCACGGAACCGTCAGCAACGGTAAGCGCAAGGACGAGAGTCAGCAGACCAGCACCGTTGACGACGATGGTTATGAACGCGTGGAGATACCGTGGAGTCTGAGCGTAAGCTACAGCCTCAGATACGCTCCGGGAAGTGACTTCGACTACGATAAGATGTACTACCGCATGCAACTGACGCACAACCTGAGTTTCTCAGCTACGATAGGTCTGGGACAGGGCTGGAAGGTTAGTGCAACGACGAGTTACGACTTCCAAGCCAAGCAGTTCTCGTACACCAACTTCACCGTCAACAGAGACCTGCACTGCTGGAATATGTCAGCCAGCTTTGTGCCGTTTGGTCCGTATAAGAGCTATACCTTCCACATTGGTGTTAATGCATCGATGTTGGCGGATTTGAAATATGATAAATCAAGTGTTGATAACACTAATAAACCTGTAAATTGGTGGTAATATGCCGAATATATTAGCAATAGTAGGACGTCCCAATGTGGGCAAATCGACGTTATTCAATCGTTTGACGAGAACTCGTCGTGCGATAGTTATGGGCGAAGCAGGTACTACTCGTGACCGTCAGTACGGTCATAGCGAGTGGTGCGGCAAGGAATTCTCCGTGATAGACACGGGCGGTTGGGTTGTAGGCTCAGACGACACGTTTGAGAGCGAGATCAACCGTCAGGTGGACCTGGCTATACGCGAAGCGGATGTGGTGTTGCTGGTTGTGGATGTCAACGAGGGTGTCACACAGTTTGATATGGAGGTAGCACATTTGCTGCGCCAGTCAGGCAAGCAGACACTGCTGGCAGTCAATAAAGTAGATAGCTTTGACCAGCAATACGGAGCACCTGAGTTCTATAAGCTGGGACTGGGCGAGCCGTTTATCCTGAGTGCGGAGACGGGCCTCGGAACAGGAGAGTTGCTGGATGAGATATGCTCACGCTTCAG
>JAGCSQ010000118.1 GCA_017964045.1 Paludibacteraceae bacterium | reverse complement strand
TATGAACGAGAGACAACGCTTAGAGCAAATAATCGAGTCTGAGGGACTTACTGCTAAACAGTTTGCAGAAGAAGTGGGTATTCAAGCCGGAACGATTTCAAATATCGTAAACGGTCGTAATAATCCCAGTTTAGACGTTATGCAACGTGTACTTAATCGCTTCCGTACTATCAGCAGCGATTGGCTGATACTTGGCGTAGGTAGCATGTACAGAACTAATGGTGCACCGGATACTACATTGTTTGATATTAAGCCTATTGAGGTTGAACAGTCTGAACATCAGGAGATTAAAGCAGAAAATAAACCAGAACAGATTATCTCTGCTCCGGCTCAATCAAAGGTGATAGATAAGATAATGATCTTCTACACCGACGGTACATTTGAGGAGCGCTAATTGGTGCTCCTCATTTTTTTATACTATCTCACAAGGAATAAGTTTCTCACGTATCTTAACGTAGATAACCCCACCTTTCTTGGCAAATTCTGTCTTTACGTAGCCCATGCCTATTCCTACCTTGGTGGTCGGCAGCATTATACCTGATGTTACATTGCCGATATTATGGCCCTCAGCGTCGCACAGTTCGTAACCATTACGAGGAATAGCGCGTTCTTTGCACTCAAAATGTACCAGTTTGCGCTTTACGCCTTCAGCTTTCTGCTTAAGCAGAAAATCCTTATCTATAAAGTCTTTTGCATCAAACTTGGTTATCCATCCAAGTCCGGCTTCAAGCGGTGAAGTAGTATCGTCTATATCATGTCCGTACAGGCAATACCATTTCTCCAGACGCAAACTATCACGAGCACCAAGTCCGATAGGAGCCAGACCAAAGTCTTTACCGACTTCAAACAATGCATTCCAGATTTGCATTGCATTCTCTTTCGGAAAATATAGTTCAAAACCACCTGCACCTGTATAACCTGTATTACTTAGGATAACGCCCTGTACGCCGGCAAAGCTCCATTCACGGAAGGCATAATAGGGTATTGCGCTCAAATCCGCGTCTGTCAGCTTTTGCAGTAGTTCTGTAGCCTTTGGACCCTGAACTGCCAATTGGCCGTATCTGTCAGAAGCATTCTCCAGACTAACACCAAAGCTATTCTGCTTATTTACCCAATCCCAGTCCTTGTCAATATTGCCGGCATTTACGACCAACAGGTACTTAGTTGTAGAATACTTATATATAATAAGGTCATCCACTATTCCGCCTTTACCGTTAGGGAAGCATGTGTATTGTGCTTTTCCGGCATCCAGACGGCTCACGTCATTGGTCGTTATGTACTGTAAGAAGTCAAGTGCACGTTCGCCTTTTACCCAGAATTCGCCCATATGACTTACATCAAACACTCCGACGCCATTACGAACGATGATGTGCTCCTGGTTGATGCCTGTAGGGTATTGAATAGGCATATTAAATCCCGCAAAATCAGCCATTTTGGCACCTAATGCGATATGTACTTGTGTAAACGGTGTCTCTTTTAACATATATAACAATTTAACAATTTAACAATTTAACGTAGCAGAGCTACCTTTTTAACAATCTCGAGGACAACATCTCGTGCGGCCTCGAGAGACGGTATCGGCAGATACTCAAATCTGCTATGGAAGTTCTCGCCACCGGCAAAGATATTGGGGCAGGGCAGTCCTTCAAAGCTCAGTCGTGCTCCGTCCGTACCGCCACGAATAGGTTGAACCTTAGGCGTAACACCCACTTCTTTCATGGCTTCTTCCACCAACGTAACTATATGCATCACCGGTTCTACCTTTTCGCGCATATTGTAGTATTGGTCACGAATGACAATTTCTGCGGTTCCATCGCCATATTCGCGATTAACCTTGCGTACCAAATGCTCCATTTCGCGCTTGCGACTTTCAAAGCGAGCACGGTCGTGATCACGAATAATATAGTTGAGTGTAGTCTCTTCTACGCTACCGTTCATGCCTATCAGGTGATAGAATCCTTCGTAACCTTGTGTGTGTTCAGGAGTTTCCCAGCGAGGCAGCATAACTGCCAACTGATATGCGATACGCATCGAGTTAATCATCTTATGATAGCCGTAGCCGGGATGAACATTAACGCCGTGGCAGGTTATCTTGCATGATGCAGCATTGAAGTTCTCAAACTCCAGTTCTCCTACAGCACCACCATCCATCGTGTAAGCAAAATCGCAGCCAAAGGCTTTAACGTCAAAGTGGTCTGCACCTTGACCTATCTCCTCATCAGGAGTGAAGCCTACACGAATTTTGCCGTGTTTAATCTCGGGATGAGCAACCAGGTATTCCATAGCGCTAACTATCTCTGCCACACCGGCCTTGTCATCAGCACCGAGAAGCGTTGTACCGTCGGTAACGATGATATCCTGACCTTTATAATTCAGTATCTCCGGGTACTTGGCCGTCTCCAACACTATACCTTGTTTCTCGTTGAGAACGATATCCTTGCCGTCGTAATTGCTAACAATACGCGGTTTGATATTCTTTCCGCTGGCATCGGGAGCTGTGTCCATGTGGGCGATAAAGCCAACGACAGGCTTACCTTCTGTATTAGCGGGTAGGGTGGCCATAATGTAGCCGTTCTTGTCGAGTGAAACTTCCTGAAGACCTATCTGCTTCAGTTCAGCTGCCAAATACTCAGCAAACTCCATCTGCCCGGGAGTCGAGGGAGTCATATTGGTTTCCTCGTCCGACGTGGTGCAGAAAGACACGTATTTCAAAAAACGATCTGTTATTTTCATTGTATAAATTCCATTTCCGCCTGCAAAGATACAAATAATTTTGTATATGTGCAAATAATTTTGTAATTTTGCGGCCAAATTTAGTTAATAACATTATGATGAGTCCTGCTGACATAGAAGAAAGAGCGCTGAAAGCAAAAGCGCTATTCAAAATGGGGTATAACTGCAGCCAAGCTGTTTTTGCGGCTTGTTCCGATCTTTATGGACTGAATGACAAGGAGTTAGCCCTGCGTATATCTGCTGCCTTTGGTGGTGGTATAGGCCGTATGCGTAAAACATGTGGTGCGGCTTGCGGGATGTTCATGCTCGAGGGGCTTAATACTGGTAGCGCAATTCCTAACGACCCGACCGGCAAGATGAAGAACTACTCGCGCGTCCAAATGCTCGCAAACGAGTATCGTGCCAAGTTCGGTTCTACAACCTGCGAGCGACTGCTGGCAAGCGGTAAGCAACCGTGCATAGAGATGGTAGCAGAAGCAGTAAGGATTGTTTTATCACACAAATAAGTTTGTTTATGAATTTTTTAGCAATCATAGGAGGTGGACCTGCCGGTTATACGGCTGCAGAACAGGCAATTAAGGCCGGTAAGCAGGTCGTTATATTTGAGAAAGAAAGCCTTGGAGGCACATGCCTCAACGTAGGCTGTATCCCGACCAAGACTTTGCTCTATAGCGCAAAACAATACTATAACGCTACGCACGCACAGAAATACGGTGTAACCGCAGAAAACGTAGTCTTTGATTACGCTGCCATGCAAAAGCGCAAGACTATAGTTGTACGCAAACTGGTTGCTGGTATCAAACAACGCCTCAATAGTGAACTCTGTACGCTTGTTACAGGCGAAGCCGCCGTGGTCAGCCGTACAGATGAAAAAGTCGTAATCGCATGTAATGGAGTAGAGTACGAAGCAGAGAACCTGCTTATTTGTACCGGTTCCACCAACTTTGTGCCGCCTATTCCCGGAATCAAAGAAAACGAAGCCGTTTGGAGTTCCACAGATGCTTTGTCTGCTAAGGAACTGCCGAAGTCAATAGTCATCGTAGGTGGCGGCGTTATCGGAATGGAGTTTGCCACACTATATCACGAGCTGGGTGTTCCCGTTACTATCATCGAGGCGATGCCGCAGATTCTGCCTAATATAGATGGCGAGATTGCTGCCATGCTTCGTGAACGCTATGAGAAAGCCGGAGTACAGATTTTAACGGATACTAAAGTGCTTGAAATAAAGGGCAATACGGCAGTTACTTCACAAGGCGATTTTGCTGCAGAACGTATTCTTGTATGTGTCGGCAGACGGGCTAATCTGAGTGGACTTGAAGCATTAACTGATCTTGAATACGAGCGTGGCATAAAAGTTGATGACTTTATGCGCACTAACCTGAGTAACGTATATGCTGCAGGAGATGTCACCGGCAAGATTATGCTCGCACATGCTGCTTCTCGTCAAGCCGAAGTAGCTGTAGGTCGCATGCTCAAGCAAATACCGCTGCAAAGAATAGCATATAACGCCATTCCATCGGTAGTTTACACTAATCCCGAGATAGCTTCTGTCGGTATCACCGAAGAAGTCATGGATTGCGAGGTGCGCCGTCTGCCGATGACCTTCAGCGGACGTTTTATGGCAGAGAACGAGGGTGAGACCGGACTCTGTAAAATGCTGATAGACAAGAAGTCACAATCTATTTTAGGCGTTCATGCAATTGGCAATCCGTGTTCAGAGTTCATTGCGGCAGCGTCCTTTGCTGTCAGGATGGGCTATACGGTTTCTGAGTTCAAACAAGTCGTCTTCCCGCATCCGACTGTCAGCGAGATCCTAAAAGAAATACTTTAATCCCAAATCAGTGCCCCTTCAGAGCCACCTTAAACATAACATCAACATAACATCAAGCCGGCAAAACGTAAGTAAAATGAACGAGATACAACAAGAGATTAGGCGATTGGCCAAGTTGAAGAAAGCCATCATTATGGCCCATTATTATCAGCGTGCTGAAATACAGGATGTGGCCGATTTTATCGGTGATTCGTTGGCGTTAGCCCAACAGGCAGCAAAGACGGACGCGGATATAATAGTTATGTGCGGTGTGCATTTTATGGCAGAGACTGCTAAGATACTGTGTCCGGACAAGAAAGTTCTTATTCCTGACGCGACAGCAGGATGCTCGTTGGCCGATAGCTGTAAAGCAGAAGATTTGGCGGTGTGGAAGGCTATGCACCCGGATTATACCGTTGTCAGTTACGTAAACACGTCTGCAGCCGTTAAGGCGCTTACGGACGTAGTTGTGACGAGCAGTAACGCCATGAAGATAGTTGGCAAACTACCTGCAGACGCTAAGATATTGTTTGGTCCGGATCATAATTTAGGCAATTACATCAACTCAGAAACGGGTAGGCACATGGAACTATGGAACGGTGCATGCCACGTACACAGTCGTTTTAGCGTTGAGGCTTTGTTGGCACTGAAGAATGAGCACCCGAACGCTCCTGTGCTGGCACATCCCGAGTGCAAGCAGGTGATACTTGATTTGAGCGACGTGATAGGTTCAACTCAGGCATTACTCAATTATGTAAAGACACATTCCAACCACAGTGAATATATAATTGCCACCGAGTCGGGCGTCATTCATGAGATGCAAAAAGCGTGTCCGGATGTACATTTTTTGCCGGTTCCACCGGAAATGACGGAGGGTGTAGGTTGCCATTGTAATGAGTGCGAATACATGCGTCAAAACACCTTGGAACTTCTTCTCAAATGTTTGCAGACGGAATCACCTGAAGTGACAGTAGATTCGGATGTGTCAGAGAAAGCGCTGGTTTCTATAGAAAAAATGCTTGCGTGGAGTTGATGAGTAAGCGTGTCCTCATAGCAATGTCGGGTGGTATTGACAGCTCAGTTGCTGCAATGCTGCTGTTGGAGCAAGGTTATGACCTTGTAGGCGTGACATTCCGCACGTTTGATTCAATTAAGGAGAGTTGCCTGGCAAAAGAGAAGGGTTGCTGTTCAGTAGAGTCAATAATGGAAGCTAAGCACCTGGCAGAGCAGTTAGGCTTTGAGCACCATATATTAGATTTCCGTGAGACGTTCAGAAAGCACGTTATTGCCAATTTTGTTGATGAATACCGCCATGGCCGTACACCTAATCCGTGTGTGCTGTGTAATTCTCATATCAAATGGGGTGAACTAATGGCAGCCGCTGATGAATACGGCTGCGATTATATAGCAACGGGTCATTATGCCCGAATAGCACAGAAGGATGGACACTATTTCTTAAGGAAAGCTGCTGACACACATAAGGACCAGACTTATTTCCTGTGGATGTTGACAGAGCAGAACCTTAGTCGCACGATATTCCCGCTGGGCGATTTGACTAAAGCGGAGGTAAGAGAGATAGCGTTGAAGCACGGCTTTGAACAGTTGAGCCGCAAGAGGGAGTCGCAGGAGATATGTTTTGTGCCGAATAATGACTATCGCACGTTTCTTGCCGGTGAGGGAATTGACTCATTAGCAGGCGATTATGTTAACGCTGAGGACAGGGTAGTAGGTAAACACTGCGGATATACCAACTATACAATTGGTCAGCGCAAGGGCTTAGGTATTGCGTTGGGTAAGCCGGCCTTTGTGACAGCCATTGATGCCGAGAATAACCGTGTAACGCTTGGTGAGCACGACGACCTATATACACGTGAAGTAAATCTACGTGATTACCGTTTTCTAGGTGATAGTGAACAACCTATATTTGCCCAAATTCGTTATCGCAGCCAACCTACTCAGGCCAGATATGAAGATAGTAAACTGTTATTTACTAATCCTGTATGGGCAGTTACACCGGGTCAAAGTGCTGTGATATACCAAGACGACCTGCTTGTGGGAGGAGGCCTGATACGATGACGTTGAATAGACAAATCCTACGCCTTGCTATCCCAAGTATCTTAGCGAATATAACTATTCCGTTAGTGGGATTGGTGGATACGGCTATTGTTGGCCATATCGCCGACGCTGCCATCATTGGTGGCATAGCGATAGGGACGATGCTGTTTGACTTGCTGTATTGGAACTTTGGTTTCCTGAGAGTAGGAACCAGCGGAATGACGGCACAGGCATATGGTCGTGGCGATAAAGACGAATGCAGCACGCTGTTGGCACAGTCGTTGGCTATCACTGCTGCAGCTACAGCCTTTATATGGCTTATACAGTGGCTATTTGTTACGGTGGCGCTGGCATGTATTCCGTGTTCTGAGGCAGTATCAGACTTTGCTCGCAGTTACTTCTATATCCGTATCTGGGCAGCACCTGCAACCTTGGCGTTGATGGCGCTTAAGGGCTGGTTTATAGGTATGCAAGATACAGTCAGCCCTATGGCATGTGATATAGTGGTTAATGTCGTGAATATGGCGGCCTCATATATCTTGGCTGTTCACACTCCGTTAGGGGCAATAGGCGTAGCCTATGGAACGGTTATAGCTCAGTTTACGGGACTGCTGCTGGCAATAGTGATCATCGCTGCCAAATACACGGATTATATACAGGCCTTCAGTCGAATAAAGGATGTTATACGCTGGCATAAACTACGTCGATTGCTTGTGTTGAACGGTAATCTGTTTGTACGCTCGCTATGCTTTATGATAGTATATGTGGGCTTTACATCGATTTCGTCGCGTTACGGAGACGATATGTTGGCGCTAAGCAGTATTTTGATGAAACTGTTCATGCTATTCTCGTACTTTGTGGACGGCTTTGCTTATGCGGGTGAGGCTTTAGTAGGCAAATGGTTTGGACAGAAACAAACAGGCGAAGCAGACAATAAAGAACTGGACAGATTGGTTAAACTATTGTTTAACTGGTCGTTAGGTGTAGGTCTTGTTTTTACTCTTATCTATGCCGGGTGGGGCAGAGAGTGTGTTCAGTTGATGACTGATGACGCAGTTTTACTTGGTGCCTTGCCGCCGTTTATGCCTTGGCTAATTGCAATGCCAATAATTTCCACTTTAGCCTTTATGTGGGATGGAATATATATAGGTGCTACGGCCGGTAAGCAGATACGTGATGCCATGATCTGGGCAGCAGTAGGATTTGTTGTCAGCTATGTGGCATTATATAAAATATGCGACATACAAGCTTTGTACATCGCATACTTTGTTCACCTTGCAGCACGTGTTATC
Source organism: Paludibacteraceae bacterium (assembly GCA_017964045.1). Classification (GTDB taxonomy): domain Bacteria; phylum Bacteroidota; class Bacteroidia; order Bacteroidales; family Paludibacteraceae; genus Colicola. The sequence goes on along the minus strand of JAGCSQ010000118.1, from coordinate 1,045 downwards.
TACCTTACTATCGGTTGGTCAGTCTTTAAGAAGCGCGAAATCAATAACCTCACTGATATCACGCACAAAGTGGAAGGTTAGTCCCTCCAGGTAGTGAGCCGGTATTTCGTTAACATCTTTACGGTTATCCTCACACAGAATCAGGTCAGTTATACCTGCACGCTTAGCAGCCAGCAGTTTCTCCTTGACACCACCGATAGGCAACACCTTACCACGAAGAGTCATCTCGCCAGTCATAGCGATACGTTCGCGCACCTTGCGACCAGTAAATACAGATACGAGAGCCGTAGTCATTGTTATTCCGGCACTGGGTCCGTCTTTAGGAATTGCGCCTTCAGGAACGTGTATATGCACGGAGTTAGAGTCAATAGTCTTTTGCGGAATACCAAAGTCTTTAGCGTGGGCCTTGATATAACCGAGAGCTATTGTTGCAGACTCTTTCATCACGTCACCCAGGTTACCGGTGATGGTGAGAGTAGGTGACTTGGACGGAGAAAGCGAGGTCTCAATAAACAGTATCTCACCACCGACTTGAGTCCATGCCAGACCGGTTACTACACCTATATATTTATTTGTTTCCCACGTATCCTTGCTGTAACGCGGTTGACCAAGATAATCGATGATATCTTTGTCGGTGAGAGTCTTGTTGTAATCCTCCTCCAGCGCTATATGCTTAACCACCTTACGGCAAACAGATGCAATCTGCCTGTCCAGCGAGCGAACACCGGATTCACGCGTATAGCCTTCTATAAGGAACTTGATTGTATCATCCGGAAAATTGACATCTCCGTCTTTTAATCCGTGCTCTGTGAATACTTTAGGCAGCAGATGACGTTTGGCTATTTCGATTTTCTCGTCTATACTATAGCCTGTCATCTCGATAAGTTCCATGCGGTCGAGTAGAGGCAATGGAATTGAATCGAGGGTGTTGGCTGTTGCGATAAAGAGCACCTTGCTCAGGTCGTATTCAACATCCAAGTAGTTGTCGTGGAAAGCGCTATTCTGCTCAGGGTCAAGCACTTCCAGTAGGGCACTTGTCGGGTCG
>JAGCSQ010000117.1 GCA_017964045.1 Paludibacteraceae bacterium | reverse complement strand
GGATGTGTATAACTACATGATTAATGTAACTACTCAGCCGACAGCAGCGAACTTTACATACACGGCATATGATAATGCCGGAGTGACGGTTTCTGCTATTGACGCAATAAAGAAACAGATTACGTTTAAGGTTGCTGGCGGCGATACTTATAGTGTTTGCTGGTTCTATACCCAATACAATAGTCTGCTAGATTTCTCCGGTGATTGGGTGTCAGTTTCGAAGGGTGTAGGATACAAACCTTCTGCTAAATGGACAGTGCCTGGTGACTGTTCATCTGGATATACATGGAAGATTAGTTTAATTGTCAACTTGACTTATACGACTGGTAAGGAGGTTACTCCTGGTGGAACTAACGGTGTAATGTTGTCGACCCTCCGTGGTGCCCCGATGAATACATCTGTTCCGGGAATGATGACTTTGGGCTCAATGTCGTTGACTCTGGGAAGTTCAGGAAACTCTTCTTCTTCGGTAACCAAAAATGCTTCTGTTGGTACAGAATTTAAGAATACCCCAGAGGCCTTTGAGTTCCTTGTTAAACCGCTTTCGACGAATAGTATCACCAATTGGAAGATGTGGCTGACGATGTCTGACGGTTCACATTACAAAGAGAGTAATTATACCGGAGATTTCGATAATATCAATAAATGGAATACAGTCAATGTGCCGATTAGTTACTCTGGAGTTACGGGAGCCGTATCCAAGTTCAATGTGATGCTGTCTTCTTGCGACCAAGAGAATGCTAGTCAGTTCAATGGAAATACGATCTATGAGTCCAGTGTGATGTATAACGATATTCATTTCGTTTATAATTCGACACTTACCAAGGCTTATATTGATAACACCGGAGTTACTCCGACCAATAATGTATTCTCAAAGACTGTTAGTGATGAATATTTGGGATTCCCGTCATTGAAATTCGACAAGGCTGTTCATGACCAAATGCAGACGATAGAGTGGCTGAATAATGGTGAGTGGATTGGTGGTAAGTTGACAGGTAAGGTTACTAACTACGGTGAGAACAGCACGGACAAGACTGAATACACTGTAATCCTGAGTCGTCCTGCAGTGACGAGCACCGCAGTAACTGTTACTCCGAAGCGCAATCTGCCGTCAGATGTAAGCAACGATACGACATACTTTATGATTCCGTTCGGAACAAAGATTATGCCGGACCTCGAGATTAAGCGCGAGAATATCCACCAGATTGTTGACGTAACGCGCAATGGCCGTACCGTAAGAGTTATCGTTACTCCGGAGAGCGGTGCAAGCGATACCACATACTATACCTTCAAGGAGCAGAAGTCTGCTGACAAGTACCTGCGCTCGATATCGTTTGGCGAGGATGCTTATGCAGACTTTGACCCGATGATTTCGGCATGTACACTGGATTCAACAGTTCTGCCGATGAATATTTCGTTTGAGAGAAAGACCTACGGTCAGACTGTTCACCTCATCGGCGATAGCATTCACGTAACAGCTGAGAATGGCGACAAATTCTCTTACGGTTTTGTGCTGAAACAGGTGGCTACAAGCGGCCAACTGAGCAATATCCTTATGGATGGTACACAGCTCAGCGGCTTTGATATGGATAAGTACACCGGATATAATAATATTGTTCGCCCGCGCGTGATGACATTTGAGCGCAAGGATGCCAAGGATTCGGTTGTTACTATCTGCCGTCCGAGCGGTATGGAATGGCAGGTATATGGTTCTGAGAGCCATGTATATTCAGTGATATACACTCAGTCGAGCAACACTAAACTTGGCGTTATCATGCACAACGGTGATACCTTGCAGAACTTCGATCCTGATATCCGCGAGTACACTATTTATGTTAATGACGCCTCGGTTCTGCTGGATGTACTGCCGGCAGAGGTTACTCAGAAGTTGATGATTACAATCCAAAGCGACTCTGTTGTACGCGTTCAGGTTATTCCTGAGACTGCTCAGCAGGCTGCAACACCGGCTCCGAGCACACGTCATAACGCTCCGGCTGCTAATGAGGACACCTATATAATAAATATTAAGCACTATAATTCTCCGACGGCAACGTTGAACAACTTGCTCGTTGGCGGTATGGCAGTGCCTAATTTCCGTCCGGATTCGTTCTACTACGAGTGGGTTATCCCTGCAGGAAGCTTCAAGCGTAGTGAACCTGAAGTGCCGATAGTAACCTATGATGTTGCCGATTGGCGCTCAAGCGTAGAGGTTCAGATGGGTCTTCTGGGTGAGGAGACAACCGTTGAGGTTACCGCCGAAGATAAGACCAAACGTAACACCTACACAGTGCTCATTACAGCTGAGCCGAGCCATAACGCAGACCTGACGGGAATACTCGTTAACGGTGAGCCGGTAGATAGGTTTGAGGCCGGACGTCACTACTACTCAGCTATATCGTCTGAGGCTACTTCCACACTGGCATGGACAACTGATGATGCATTCCAGGCACATCAACTGGATAGTATTGTTAGTCAGGGTAGCAAGGAATACACTTTGGCAGTGACAGCTCAGGATGGTGTGACAATACAACAATATGTTGTTGACGTTGTTGAGGTTCAGGAGTCCAATAATACTCAATTGGCTAATATCTTCCTTGATGACAAGTCGTTTGACAACTTCGAACCTGAGTGGAACAACGGTCTTACCTTCAAGCCGACGATACCTGTTTACACAATTTACCTCAAGCCCGGAACAACAGTCCTGCCTGAGATTAGTGCACAGCTCATGATGGCCGGTCAGACGGTTAATGTCAGCCGCGACGGATTCGTCGTTACTATCACCGTAACAGCTAAGGACGGTGTCACAACCGGCGAGTACATACTCACCTTCATCGTTCCTGCATCAAGTAATGCTGACTTGAGCATGATCTACCTTGGTGGTGATTCCATCAATAAGTACCTCAGCGACACAGTGTTTGTGCCCAGTTACTACTTCTATTCTGTAACTCTTGCACCAGGTGTTGAGATTCCGGAGGTTAGTGGAGAAAAGATGGAACCCGTACAGCGTCTGGCAGAGCCAATCGAGGAGGGCAATAAGGTTACTTTGCGCGACACAGCCGAGGATGGAACAGTTGCTACTTACATCATTCTGTTTGAGAAGACACTGTCTGATGTAAACACGTTGAACGCTGTATGGCAAGAGGACGTTACTGGTATTAACCTCATCAAGGATTACGATCCGCTGGTATCTAATTACCATATTCCGCTTGCTGTAGGCACTAAGGACTATCCTGGTCTGGAGTGGGATGAAGAGTGGGTTAAAGCAAACCTGATGGATACCGTCTACATGGATACGCTACAGTCGTCGGCAGACAACTTTGTTCGTCAGATCCACGTAGTCAGCCAGAGCCTTAAAGAGCGTATCTACACAATCAGCTACGAGATAGAGAAGGATACTGTCAATACTCTACAGATGATTGTGATTGACAACGCCGACCTTGTCGGATTTGATCCGCTCAAGACAGAGTACGACTACTGGATGCCGGTAGGAGCCACTGCGTTGCCGCAGGTTGATACCGTTCCAGGTAGCCCGTATCAGACGATAAAGGTATTCAATGTACCGGACTCGCTGACCGGTAAGAAGTCGTTGCCTTATCGTAAGGAGATATATGTAACTCCGCAGAGTGGTCCTACTCGCGTTTACACAATCCACTTCCCGATAACGTTGTCCACAGAGGCTGACCTGCAGCTTATCTACGTCGGTGGTAAGGCTCCGCAAGAGGGCTTTGAGCCGGATAAGTACTTCTACAAAGAGTATCTTGTTAACGATTCTATCGTTCCTGATATCACGTGGTACACCAAGGAGCCTCAGCAGAAGGTTACTAAGGAGAATAGGGATAGTTTGGATGGTAAACTGGTTATACTGCACGTTATGGCAGAGGACACCAACTACGTTCACGACTACCGTATCTACTTCCGTCCTAATGTGGATGAGGAGTTGCAGGGTGTTCACACCTTCCTGAGAATGATTAACCTTGACGGCAAACCTCTTGAGGGCTTTGAACCCAAGACGCTCAACTATAATATCACTCTGCCTGCAGGAACAAATACTCTGCCTGTAATCACGTATGAGCCATGGCACGATTTGCAGACCGTGGCAGAGGAGCGCTCTGAGTACACTCAGCACTACGATTCACTTGTTTCGCTGACAGTATCTGTTGCTCCGGAATACGATGTAGATGAGAATGTATATAAACTGCGCTTCCAGATTGCCAAGAGCGACGACGCTACTCTCAAAATGATTTACATCAAAGGGCAGTCGCTTGAGGATTTCGATCCAGCCAAGACCGACTACACCATCGTTCATCCGCTTGGTACAACCGAGGCCGACCTGATTAAGGCAGAGGACATCACCTGGACGCTGTCTTACACCGGTCATTACAAGGACGCTGAGGTGACCTCTGTAGAACAAGAGGGCTTGATAATCACAATTAATGTTCAGGCAGAGGATGAGGACTATAAGACATCGTACGTCATCCGTCAGGAGATTGTCAAGAGCAGCAATGCTCTGCTTGAGATGATTTACACGGTAAACCAGAACAACCCGAATCAACTCGACGAGATGTACGACTTTGACTCCAATATCTTCACCTACGAGTACATTAAGCCTCGTGGCATGAACACCAACCCGAATCTCAGGGCTCAGGCTCAGGATTCGTTGGCAGAGATTAACTACATGTACTTCAATAAGACAGACTCTACAGTTGCTTACTGCTTGATTACCGTGACGGCTGCTGATGGTGAGACGGAGAACGAGTATATCGTATCCTTCCCGAACACTGAGGTTGTGGACGCTCAGATGCCTAAGGCTAACGACTGCCTTGTTAAGGCTATGGGTAATGGTATCATCAAGGTGGCTACCATCCGTCGCGATGTAAGCTTCTTCGTCTACGATGACCGTGGTCAGCTGCATGTATATCAGGTTCTTGAGCCTTGCGACCCGAACGATGCTCTCTGGGTAGAGCACAACGGTACAGAGATGCTGTACGACGTACGTGGTGCCAGTGGCGTCGAGATTCAACTTCAACGCGGTAAGGTTTACATCTATGGATTCTACGAGACCGAAAAACGAATTGTTTCAAGCGGTAAGTTAATGCTGTTGTAAGCCAACGCTGGCGCTATGAATAGCGTCAAGAATTGAGCGGACTGTCTCTTCGGGCAGTCCGTTCTTTTTTGCCCAGATTAGACGCTCTGCCATCATCGACTGATAACGCTCAGGCTGATAAGCTTCCAGGCCGTGCTGGTGCTTGTACTGACCAATCTGACGAACAACATTCAGTCGTTCAGCAAGTGCAGACCAAAGACGGTCGTCCACTTCATCTATCTGTGCGCGAAGCCAGAGTAGTTCGTTGTGGCCGACGGGCTCAACCTGTATGACTTGTTCGAGGATATCTTTTAGTTGTTCAGGTGTTATCTGTTGACGGCTGTCACTGAGAGCTTGAGATGGAGTTGGGTGCACTTCTATCATGTAGCCGTCATAGCCAAGTGCTGCAGCTTTTTTGACCAATGCTTGCACTTTGTCTGCTTCACCGGACATGTGACTCGGGTCAAGCAACAAGGGCATCTCAGGCATCGCCTGTTTTAGGGCATAGGCCATGCGCCAGCATGGACGATGATTGCAACCGCGATGAACAGCTATCACGTCAGTTGTGGTTGGCACTGCCGACTGAATACGGCGAATATTACCAATCCATAAATCAACATCTTCATTCACGGGATTCTTTACCAGCACTACCTCCGGCTTCTTGTCTGCCTCTCTCAAGGCATCTGCCAGATGCTGCACAGCTATCGGATCGGCACCTGTTCTGGCACCTATCCATATGCCGCGTAGTCCTGCTTGCAGAGATTCCTTCAGTTGTTCAGGCGTAGAAACCTCTGTAGTGGCAATCATGCCTGTCTCTGCCTGTGCTTTCACCAGCCATGGCAATCCCTTCGCTCCTATCCCCTGAAATGTCTCGGGCGATGTTCTGGGTTTCCATATTCCGGCACGAAAGATTGTCTGCACGCCCAAACCTGCAACGGCACGTGCTGTCGCCAACACCTGCTCCTCCGTTTCTGCTGCGCACGGACCGACAACTAATATCTTACTTTTGCAAGGCTGCAATGCTTTCTTTTATTGCTGCAATACGCTGTTCAGCGTCGTGTTGTTTCTTGCGTTCCAGTTCCACTATCTCCGGCTTAGCGTTCTGCACAAAGCGTTCGTTGCTCAACTTAGCCATCACGCCGCGGAGGAATCCCTCTTGGTGTTGCAGGTCAGCCTCCAGTTTCTTTAACTCCTCATCCACGTTGATGAACGCGTCCATAGGAATCGCGAACTCAGTCGTGCCAACAATGAACTTAGACATCTGACCCGTCGGACCTGTCTGACTCGTCAGACGAATCTCAACATTTGCCAGCTTATCTACAAGGGCATTGAGCGTAGCGGGTGAGATGAGCGTTAGGCGCTCCTTCTGCGGAATATTCTTTGATGCACGGACATTACGTACCCCGGCGATAATCTCCTTAATCTCTTCTACTTCGGCGAGAAGCTTGGTGTCTATTCCTCCTATCGGCTCCAAAGTAGTGTTCATGATTGACTTCACGGCACAGCCCTCTTTGTTCGGCTCTAAGCCGTGCCAGAGTTCTTCTGTGATGAACGGCATAAACGGATGCAGCACACGTAGCAGACGGTCGAAGAACGCGAGAGTTGCTTCGTATGTCGCACGGTCTATCGGCTGCTGATAAGCAGGTTTAATCATCTCCAGATACCAACCGCTGAACTCGTCGCAGTAGAGTTTATAAATGGCCATCAAGGCCTCGCTCAGACGGTATTTGCTGAATAAGTCGGCTATCTCGGCTTCGGTCTCGGCCAGCTTGACCTCATACCAACGGATGGCGTATTTGCTGGTCTCCGGTTGAGCAATCTCTGCCACTTCCAGTCCTTTCACCATGCGGAAGCAGTTCCATATCTTATTGCAGAAATTACGACCCTGCTCGCACAGGCTATCATCGTACAGGATATCGTTTCCGGCAGGTGCACTCAGCAGTATTCCCATGCGCACACCATCGGCTCCGTAGCGCTCAATCAGATCCAACGGATCCGGACTATTGCCCAGACTCTTGCTCATCTTGCGTCCCAGCTTATCGCGTACGATTCCTGTGAAATAGACGTGCTTGAATGGCATCTTGCCAACATACTCATATCCGGCCATAATCATTCGGGCAACCCAGAAGAAAATGATATCCGGACCCGTAACCAGGTCGGCAGTGGGGTAGTAGTAGTTAAGCTCTTTATTATCAGGGTGCTCGATTCCGTCGAACAGGCTGATTGGCCAGAGCCAACTCGAGAACCATGTATCCAGTGCTCCCTCGTCTTGTACGTAGTTGCCTTCCGGCTTGGTCTCGCTTACGATAATCTTATCTGCCGGATAATCTTCCAGTCCTGTCTTTGCCAGCAGGTCAGCGTCGTAGTAAGCAGGAATCCTGTGTCCCCACCACAGTTGACGACTGATGCACCAGTCTTTGATGTTCTCCAGCCAGTTGCGGTAGGTGTTTTTGTACTTGGTTGGGTAGAAAACTATATCGTCGTTCATTACCGGTGGCAGAGCTATGTCGGCAAAGTGCTTCATCTTGATGAACCACTGCAGACTCAGTCTCGGCTCGATAGGTACGTTGGTGCGCTCGCTATAGCCGACTTTATTATCGTAGTCCTCAATCATCTCTACCAGATCCAGTGCCTTCAGGTCCTCTACTATCTGCTTGCGGCACTCAAAGCGCTCCATGCCGTGATATTTGCGTACATTATCCTGCAACTCCGGCTCTACGGTGTCCATGTTGAGGTGTGCATCAGGCGTGAAGATATCTATTGTCTTGAGGTCGTATTTCTGTCCCAAGGCATAGTCGTTCACATCGTGTGCCGGTGTCACCTTAAGGCAGCCTGTACCGAAGCCTATCTCAACGTATCTGTCTTCGATTATCGGAATAACGCGGCCTACACCCGGAACTATCACGTGCTTGCCCTTGAGCCATTGGTTTTTCTCCTCTTTAGGGTTGATACATACGGCTATGTCACCGAAGATGGTCTCCGGACGCGTTGTTGCCACTACGGCGTACTTCGTCGGGTCCTCTGCTACGCGGTAACGCAGGTAGTAGAACTTACTATGCTCGTCGTGATAGATAACCTCCTCATCACTAAGTGCCGTCTGCCTTTCGGGGTCCCAGTTGACCATGCGTAGGCCCCTGTATATCAGCCCCTTATTATATAGGTCGCAGAATACTTTAATGACAGCCTTGCTGCGTGTCTCATCCATGGTGAATGCCGTACGGTCCCAGTCGCAAGAGCAACCCAGTTTGCGCAGCTGCTTCAGGATTATTCCTCCGTGCTCATCGGTCCAAGCCCAAGCATGCTTCAGGAACTCCTCACGTGTCAGGTCGCTCTTGTTGATTCCCTGCTCCTTGAGGCGCTTGATAACCTTAGCTTCCGTTGCTATTGACGCATGGTCTGTACCGGGTACCCAGCAAGCGTTCTTGCCTTCCAGGCGAGCACGGCGAACGAGTATGTCTTGTATCGTCTCGTTCAGCACATGACCCATATGCAGCACTCCCGTCACGTTTGGTGGCGGAATAACTATTGTATATGCTTCACGCTTGTCCGGTTCAGAGTGAAATAACTTGTTCTCTAACCAGTACTGATACCATTTGGCTTCGATGTCTGTCGGATTGTATTTTGCTTCCATTATGATTTAATTATTGCGCCCTTTTCGGCAATTAGCCTGCAAAATTACAACAAATATTTGGAACATACAAGGATTTTACGCATTTTTATTTGCAAGTTTCAAAAAAAAGCCGTAACTTTGCAGCGTGAAAATAGTGGATTTACGATGACAGCTTTATCACATACAGAGAAAGAGGCGATCATGGCGGACATGAAGTCCTTTGATGAACCGATGCCGGCAGTAGGTATATTTTGGTATGATCCCGAAGAGCATGATTTCTTTGGTGTATATAAGAAGGAACTTACGCCGAAGATGATTGAGGAAGCGGCAGATAAGGGTTTGCCGTATATCAACTATCAGCGTCTGCATCGCCAGATATATACTAAAGTGCCCCGTGGTAGAGTGGCTTGGAATATAGACCATTTCATTGTTTTTGTTGGTAATTGGGCCAATGGCAAAGAGGATGAACTGACAGCGTTATTAGATAAATACTTTGCCTTGCCGTATTTTGAGTTCCGGTATGATGAGCACTGGGACTTAGGGCACGGTTGGTCCGGCGATTTATGACAGAAATAGAGGATGTACTAAACAATTTAGCCACACTCTATAGGACTTGAATAGGACATCAATAGGACTTCGGCATCGCAACCGAGGTCCTATTTTTTGTCCCTTTTCAGAGCCACCTTACCCAAAGGTGCCCCAAAGGTCGCCCAAAGGTCGCCCAAAGGTCAACCAAATGTGACGCAGATGTAACCCAAAGGTAAATCGGAGGTCACAGAGGCTATGAGGAGACTACAAGAATGAGAGGAGTATATTCATACAGCCGTAGGCGGTCCTACAGGTGCTCTGCACTGGTCTTACAGTCCGAGGACGGTCCTGCAGGCGAAGCCGGTCACACAAAAAGAGTGCCTTCGGGCACTTTTTTTTGTACATTCCATTTTTTTGTAGTAATTTTGCACCCGAAATGGAAAAGATACGGAATTTTTGCATAATAGCTCATATTGACCACGGAAAGAGTACGCTGGCGGATAGGATGTTGGAGTTGACGGGGACGGTGGATGTTCGTCAGATGGAGAACCAAGTGCTGGATGATATGGACCTGGAGAAAGAGCGCGGAATAACCATCAAATCACACGCTATACAGATGGCGTACAAGGGTTACACGCTCAACCTCATCGACACTCCGGGGCATGTGGATTTTTCGTATGAGGTAAGTCGTTCTATAGCTGCCTGCGAGGGCGCGCTACTTGTAGTAGATGCCACCCAAGGCGTGCAGGCGCAGACAATCAGTAATCTATACATGGCTCTTGATCACGACCTGGAGATAATCCCCGTGATGAACAAGTGCGATATGGACTCTGCCATGCCCGATATGGTAGAAGACGAGATAGTGGAACTGCTCGGTTGCAAGCGCGAGGATATACTGCGTTGCAGCGCCAAGACGGGTGAAGGAGTGCCTGAGATACTGGATGCTATCGTTGAGCGCATACCTGCTCCTGTAGGCGACAAGGATGCTCCGCTGCAGTGCCTGGTCTTTGACAGCGTATTCAACTCGTTCCGCGGAATAATTGCTTACTTCAAGGTAGTCAACGGTACATTGCATAGCGGTGAACGCGTACGCTTCGTGCAGACAGGCAAGGAGTACGACGCCGACGAGATAGGTGTCCTGAAGCTGGATATGCAGCCGACAAAAGAACTGAGTGCCGGCAATGTGGGATACATCATCTCGGGTATCAAGACGAGTACGGAGGTAAAGGTAGGCGACACAATAACCCACGTAGCACGTCCGTGCGACAAAGCTATTGACGGATTCCAAGAGGCTAAGCCGATGGTCTTTGCCGGTGTGTATCCGATAGAGGCTGAGGACTATGAGGACCTGCGTGCCAGCCTGGAGAAACTGCAACTCAACGACGCCAGCCTGACCTTCCAACCGGAGAGTTCGGTAGCGCTCGGATTCGGCTTCCGCTGCGGATTCCTGGGGCTGCTGCATATGGAGATTATCCAAGAGCGTCTGGACCGAGAATTCGACATGAACGTCATCACGACCGTGCCAAACGTAAGCTATAAGGTCTATACCAAAGACGGCGGCATGAAAGAAGTGCACAACCCTGCCGGTATGCCCGACCTGACAGAAATAGACCATATAGAAGAACCATACATACGCGCAAGCATCATCACCACAAGCACCTTCATCGGTCCGATAATGACGCTATGTCTGGGCAAGCGCGGCGAACTGATTAAGCAGGAGTATATAAGCGGCAACCGTATGGAACTGCTCTTTGATATGCCGCTGGGCGAGATAGTAATTGACTTCTACGACAAGCTCAAGTCCATCAGTAAGGGTTACGCCAGTTTCGATTGGCACATGAACGGATTCCGTCCAAGCAACCTCGTCAAACTGGATATATTGCTCAACGGCGAGCAGGTGGATGCACTGAGCACACTGACTCACCGCGATAACGCACTCGACTTCGGGCGCCGCATGTGTGAGAAGTTGAAGGAACTACTGCCGCGTCAGCAGTTTGATATAGCCATACAGGCTGCCATAGGCGCTAAGATCATCGCTCGCGAGACGGTTAAGCAGGTGCGTAAAGATGTGCTTGCCAAGTGCTATGGCGGTGACGTAAGCCGTAAGCGCAAACTGCTGGAGAAACAGAAACGAGGCAAGAAGCGTATGAAGCAGATCGGCAACGTGGAAGTACCACAAAAAGCCTTCCTCGCCGTTTTGAAACTTGATTAAGTCGAAAAGCTCGACACAAAATAAGGACAACGAAAACAACCAACATAAATAATTACTAACTATTATGATTGAGCATTTTATTCCGGCGTGGATGTTAATCCCGTTTGTAGTGATGCTGCTTTGCATCGCAGTGCTCCCGCTCGTGCCTAAAGTAGGCGAGTGGTGGGAAGAGAATTTGCACAAGTTGTACGTCTCGCTTATTCTGGGTGTACCCGTAGCTATCTGGCTGTGCGTACACGGAATGAGTCATGACATCATACACCAAATGGTGTACGACTATGTGCCGTTTATCTTATTGCTGATGGCTCTGTTTGTAACCACCGGTGGTATCTGTATTCGTGGTGACCTGAAGGCTACACCGTTCACCAATACCAAGATTCTTGGTCTGGGATGGGTTCTGGCTTCGTTCATGGGAACGACAGGTGCCGCGATGTTGCTGATTCGTTTGCTGCTGGCAACCAACCAACAACGTACGTACCGCGTTCACACAGTGCTGTTCTTCATCGCTATCGTAGCTAACTGCGGTGGTTTGCTCTCACCGCTGGGTGACCCACCATTGTTCCTGCTCTTCCAAAAGGGTGCTGACTTCATGTGGTGGATGCAGAATATGCTGCCCGAGTGGGCTGTAACAGGAGCGCTGCTGCTGGTTATTTACTTCCTGCTGGATATGTACTACTACCGCAAGGAGCCTACAGCTAACCTGATGGCCGACGTACGTGAAGCCAAGAAACTGACTGCAACAGGCCTCATCAACATCTTCTGGCTGCTCTGCGTGATTGCTTCAACGATGTTCATCAACCCCAAGTATATCCCGGCAATGGGCGCAGAACACGCCCCTTGGTACCTCAAGCTGCTGCGTGAGTGGGCATTCATCATTATCATTGCTGCTTCGTGGAAAACAACCAAGAAAGAAGTTCGCGTTAACAACAACTACAGCTGGACTCCTATCCTTGAGGTTGCATGTGTCTTCCTGGGTATCTTCGCCACGATGACACCTGCGCTTATGTTCCTGGAGAATATGAAGGAAAGCATCCAACAGGTTATCAGTGAGCCTTGGCAATACGTTTATATGACAGGTGCACTGAGTGCATTCCTCGACAATGCTCCTACGGCTATGGTATTCAACTCGATGGCTCCGTGCGGCGACATTTCAGGACTGGCTTCGGACATCTACCTGAAGGCTATCTCAATGGGTGCAGTATTCTTTGGTGCATTGACATATATCGGCAACGGACCTAACTTCATGGTTAAGTCTATAGCTGAGCAAGAGAATATTGAGATGCCATCATTCTTCGGTTACATGATTAAGTTCTCACTTATTATCTTGTTGCCGGTTTACATCATCGTTCAACTGATATTCATCTAATGAGTCTTATTGAACAAATCACAGCTTGGTATTCGGCGCATATGAACTATGCGTCGATTACCGCGCTGATGACTGTTGAGTCATCGTTTATTCCATTTCCAAGTGAGGTGGTTATTCCTCCTGCCGTATATGTTGCAGGCGACCAGGCAAGTACTCTGTGCGCCACAGGCACCTACCCTGTTGACGTGCTGATAATCGTTCTCTTCGGAACACTTGGTGCCGTCATTGGCGCCGTCATCAACTACGCACTCAGCGTATGGCTCGGACGACCGATAATATACAAGTTTGCCGACAGCAAACTCGGTCACCTATGTCTGCTGAGCAGCGAGAAGATTCAACGTGCAGAGGAGTACTTCCGCGAGAAAGGCAATATGTCCACGTTCATTGGTCGTTTCATTCCCGGCATACGCCAACTCATCAGTATCCCTGCCGGACTAAGCCGCATGCACTTTGGTGCTTTTCTTTGGTGGACCTTCCTTGGTGCCTTTGTATGGAACTGTGTGCTGGCACTGCTCGGATATATCGCTCACGGACAGATGGACCTGATAAACAAATATAGCCACGAACTAAGCGTGGCCATACTTGTGCTGCTAGCTGCAGCTATTCTCTATTTCGTCGGCAAGAAGTTTATTTTCTCAGCCAAGCGTTAATCTCTTTACGCTTCTCTATCACGAGGGCGAACAGACATGCCAAAATCCAACCGATGATGAAGGCTACTACCAGTAGTTTTCTCCAATCGTGCATAGGCATTGGCACGAGCACAATATGATTCTCAAGAACCACGGGGGCTGTAGCCTGAGTGATACGTTGGTCAACCTTATAGGTCTGCTCGATATGCTCACGTATGTCTTCCAACGGCAAGTTGATACCACGATAGCCTTGGAACACACCTGTCTGCGTTTGGGCTGTGTATGTGTAGTCGTTAAAATACAGCGACGATGTCAAGCTGTCCAATTTATCAATCTGCTCGTGGCAGAAACGATAATCTCGCTCTATGATTTGACGGTAAGTAACAAACTGTGCCTGCATTTCCTCAGATGCATTGAAGAAGTCAACGATAGCTTTCTCTATCACCGGAAGCGACTTTAGGTCACCACGGAAGCGGAAACGCATAGCCACATGGTCCTCCAAGCGAACATAGTTAGTGTCAATCGGCGATATCGAACGACTATAGTCAACTATGTCAGGGGTATTATCCTTTTGGCAATCATATACCTTGAAGCACATCATGTTGCGGATTTGGCCTGCCACACTCTTGTCTATGCCCAGCAGCTCTGCCATATTCTCGGTCTTAGAGAACGGATTAGCAAATACGAGCTGGTTGCAGCGTTGCTCAAACTGCTCCAACGTAGGACCGTTAAGGATAAACATTGCCTCTGCTTTATACTTGCGATTAGACGGACGATACCACCAGAAGGCGAACACGATGAATGCTATCATCACCGGCAGCACAATCCACCAGCGGCGGTAAGTGATACGAAGCATACCTGCAAAGATACCCCAGATACGGCGGCACAGAGCGACAAAGGCATTCCATGCTGCAACGCACAGGTCAAACAGGTTGGTTTCTTTGGTTGTTTTGTTTTCCATTGTCATTTATATTTTATTGATTAATATTCTTATCTTCCACGCAGCCAGAACGGACGTTTAGGCTTAGCCTCGGTCGCAGCCTCATCTTTCTTGGGCTCTACGATGGCGCTGTCTTCCTCGACATCGATGACTATCATATCCGGATCTTCACCACTTACGCGCTGATGTTCCTCTGCCGGAGCTGCCGGAGCCTCATCTTGAACAACTCCTGTCAAGTCAACTTCCTGAGGTTTCTCGTCCTCCTTAGGTGCCGGCTTCGGTTCCTGGTACTGACTGATGACTGCCTCGTCCAGCGATGCATCATCCAACGTAGGAATATCGCTTACCTCATAACCCGTGGCGATGATGGTTACGCGTACGTTTTCGCCTAAGGTCTCATCGAGCGACGCACCCCATTGAACCTCTACATCGTCGCCAACCTCTTTAACGAACTCGTTTATCTGGTCTATCTCGTTCATGACGATAGCATGCTCTGTTGAGCAGTAGAACTGCAGCAGTATGCGCTTAGCGCCGTGCACGTCGCTGGTGTTCACCAGCGGCGACTGCAGAGCATCGTCAATTGCTTTGGTGATACGGTTTTCGCCCTTAGCTTGACCTACGTTCATGATGGCCACACCACCATTCCTGAGCGTGTTACGTACGTCAGCAAAGTCGGTGTTGATATATCCCGGTACGGTTATTATCTCTGCTATTGACTTAGCTGCATTGCATACCACGTCATCTGATTTGCTGAAGGCATTGAGCAGGTTGAGGTCGGAGTATATCTGCTTTAGTTTCTCGTTGTTGATAACCAGCAATGCATCCACGTGCTCTGCCAGACGAGCAACACCCTGCATGGCCTTACGAATCTTGCGCTTACCCTCAAAAGCAAAGGGGATAGTAACAATTCCCACTGTCAGAATTCCCATCTCCTGAGCCACCTCAGCTACGATAGAGCTGGCACCTGTTCCGGTACCTCCACCCATACCTGCGGTCAGGAAGAGCATCTGAGTGCCGTCGTCCAGAGCTTCGCGTATGCGGTCACGACTCTCCTCAGCGTAGCCTTGTGCACGCTCAGGATCACCACCCGCACCCAGACCCGGACCAAGCTGAAGCTTTGCCGGTACGGAAGACTTACCCAATGCCTGACGATCGGTGTTGCAGACAAGGAAGGTCACGTCATGAATACCCTGACGGTGCATGTAGTTGACTGCATTGCAACCACCACCGCCGACACCCATAACCTTTATGATAGCGTCGTCTTTTAAGTCCAACGGGATTACGTTAATCAAATCTGATTCCATAATATATATCGTATTTATTTTCTATTGTTGTTGATTGGAGAATATGTCTATCAGGGCTATGCTGACCTTATCCACCAGTTTATTATTGTTTATCTTCTGCCCCGGGTGCGTGTCGCGGTAGTCTGCTCCAAGCAGCAATGCTCCCACCAATGCTGAATAACGCGGTTCGCAGTATTCCTCAGGCGTTGTAGCATCCAGCACGCGGTCGTGAGCACCATACATAACCTTGAGCTTGGTGCGTTGAGCCACGTAATCAATCAGTCCGTTCAACATGGAGCCGCCACCGGTCAGGTAAACAACCGAGATGCGATTCTCATAGTCGCGCAACTCATCCAGAATAGGACCAAGTATCTCCTCCAGCTTCAGGCCTATCTGCATGGCCACCTCTGTATTGGATATCCTCAGTTTACCAACTTCCAGTCCCGGAGCAGGAACGAGCATCGTATATTGTTTCTCTATGAACTCCGGCGAAGCAAAGCCGTGTTGGCATTTCAACTTCTCGGCATAAGCAAAACTCATTCCCTGATCTTCCAGCACACGTGATATATGGTATCCACCTTGCGGCACAACCTTAGTGCACAGATATTGCGATTGCTTGAATACGGATAGCGTTGTCGTCTGTGCTCCAAAGTCGATTACGGCACATCCGTCACGCAGCACTTCATAGCCATCTGTGGCAGCAAAAGCCGAGAGCAAGGCGTCCGGACGAACAAAAGTCTGCTCGATGGACTTACCGGCTTGGTCAAAGCTCTTGCGCACCTGCGAGTCCAGTTCCTTCTTGCCGACAAAGGCAATGTAATTGGCCTCTACCATAACGGCACGCTGCTCCGGTGCAGGCACTTCCTCCTGCTCAACGCCGTCCAACACATAGTAACTCGGCACCAATCCCAGCACGGCAGCCTCAGCATTGCGAGCTTCTATCTTATCCTTGCACTCTTGCTGAAGTTCATCCAGCAGCTGACGACTGACCTCACGCTTGCGTACCTGGTCGCGCTTGCTACGGACATTATATATCTTCATCGACTTACCACCCATCGTCACAAAGGCTGCAGGCAGTTCGTTCACTCCTATGCGGTTAGCCAGCAACTTGAGCACCTGACCTATCATAAAACCGGCATTTGACGACTGCACTACCACACCACGGTCAACACACTGGAACTGACTGGATTGCTCCACGCCCAGTATGTGCAACTTATCGCCTGCCACACGCCGAGCAGCCATAGCACGGATGCCACTGCTGCCCAGGTCGATTGCCACCAACGGCAACGACTCTGCTAAATGCTCTATGTTCTTCTTCTTTGCCATTACTTCCTGCCTATCACTTGTCCTTTGTATCTCAGGTCTATCTCTCTGTATTCAGGTTCGCCCGGTATCTGCTGTTCGCGGAACTTACGCAGTTTAGCCATCTTGGCTTCGTAGTCTGTCAGCTCGCCCAAGAGCACATGTCTGCCGCTCTTCTCTATCAGCACCACCTGCTTGGGTGAGCGAACCTCTACTCGTCGTATTGCATCACGC
This sequence comes from Paludibacteraceae bacterium, assembly GCA_017964045.1. Taxonomy (GTDB): domain Bacteria; phylum Bacteroidota; class Bacteroidia; order Bacteroidales; family Paludibacteraceae; genus Colicola. The sequence continues at coordinate 1,479 of JAGCSQ010000117.1, read as the reverse complement.
CAGTACTTGCTGTTGCTTATCCACTGCATGAACTCGGCCAACTCCTCACGCGCCATACGTTTTCCTATATTGCCGGACGCGGTCATCACCGTTGTCGTCACGCTCTGCCAGGCAGGCATCGCCTTGCGGTCGGTGTCTATGTAGTACACCTCGTCGGCAGTAATAACCTTATACATCGGCACGCGCTGCTCAACGCTTATCTTGACGCGACCGTTCACCGTCACATAGCACTCTGCACGTCTCAGCATCGGGTGACTGAGCAGCACCGTCTCTATCTTATGCTGGTCAACATCCTCCACCTTCATCCCCTGCGGGTTGCAGCCGTTGTTCTCCAGATAACTGACTAAGGCTTGCTCCGTCACATACTGACGCTCGGCTTTGTCCGAGATCGTCACCACAGGAGCACCCGCTATCTGCGCTGCCAATAATAATATGAGCAACTTACAGCTTATCACTTATGTCCCCCACTAAACGGTCTATATCTCCTGCTCCCAGCGTCATCAACACCACCGGACCGTTAACGGCCTTTATTCGCTCACGCAGCACATCTATCAGTTCACTCTTTTGCACCACCGGATAACCCAGTGCCTCACTCGTCACACCTGCTATAGGCTTTTCGCGCGCAGGGTATATCGGCAGCAATATCACCTCGTCAGCCGTACTCAGCACCTTACTGAACTCAGTCAAGAAGTCGCGTGTACGCGTGTATAGGTGCGGTTGGAATACTGCTATAAAGTGGCGGTTCGGATAGAGCTTGCGCACCGACTCCATGCTTGCTTTTAGCTCCGTCGGATGATGAGCGTAGTCGTCTATATAAACCAGGTCGTCACGACGGATATGTATGTCAAAGCGGCGATACACACCACGGTAACTCTTTATCCGCTCACGAAGCACATCTGCCTCAATGCCGTTAAGATGAGCGATGGACATCGCTGCAACGCTATTCTCTATATTAACCCATACGGGTACGCCGAGTTCGATATCACTAACGACGCCATCCGGAGTAACAAAGTCAAATACTATCGTTCCCTCCCCCACACGTATATTGCTTGCGTGAAAATCCCCATCATTTACCCCGTAAGTGTACACTCTTACCTCTTCACTCTTAACTCTTACCTCATACCCTTTCTTGATCACTATCGCCCGGGTTACCTTGCCGGCATATATATCAAATCCCTCTTGGTAAGCCTCTGCGCTGCCATATATATCCAGGTGATCGGGGTCGATACTGGTTATCACCGACATGTATGGACTCAGGTGATGGAACGAGCGGTCGTATTCATCTGCCTCCACAACCACGTACGGGCTGTCCTTGCTGAGCAGCAGGTTAGTGCCGTAGTTATTGCTTATTCCGCCAAGGAAGGCGTTGACGGGATTCATCAGGTGTGCCAGCATCGTGCTGGTCGTCGTCTTGCCGTGAGTACCGGCCACGCACAGTGCTTTCTTCTGACGTGTAACCTCACCCAGCACCTCTGAGCG
>JAGCSQ010000116.1 GCA_017964045.1 Paludibacteraceae bacterium | reverse complement strand
TGTAATATTAGTGCACCCTGCGAGCGTTAATGTGCCATCCGTCTTGCTCCATTGCACTCCTCGTCCTGTAGGCTCTTGACCAATCGGCTCAACAGAAGAGTTCCATGGTGCAGGCACCGTAGAAGAGAAGTCGTAAGTAGTGGTTGCAGCTGCAGATAGTGTAAGCAAAGCTGCGATAAAGAGAGTAATAGTTTTCTTCATTGTCTTTAGTTATAGAAAAGGCGCCACGAAAGCGCCTTTTCTATGCGATTTAAGCGTTATTGATTAACGGATAGCACCACCAAGGAGGTTGTAGCGTACACCATTCTTAATGATAACGATTTGACCGTTATCGATAGCCTTGATAGCCTTGTCGTAAGAACGCTCAACGAGCACTTCCGGCAGAGCAGTTCCAGTAGCACCGCTGTATTGGCCATAAGAGATTTGGATACTTTCCTTCGCTGGATCTTCACCACTGGCAGCTTTGTAGAAGTGTTGAATAACACCCTTAACCTTAACATTGTCGCCAACTTGCGGTTTGAACTCATCAACGCTTACGCACTTGTAAAGTGTAAACTGCTCATCTGTAGTACCAATAATGAATTCATCTTCCTCAACTGAAAGTACAGGACCGCAAACGGTGTAGTACTTAGGAGCATAAGCGTTTTGGGCCAAAGCATTACCGATAGCAAGTGCTTCAGTGACAGTCTTTTCAGGAGCCTTTACGTCACGGATTACAGGTGGAAGGTCTGCAGCATGAATCTTCTTATAGTTCTTCTCTACTGAATTATCATTCTCAATAGTACCATTGAAGTTGTAGATGTGCAATCCTTCAAATACAACAGTATCACCTATGCTAGAAGCATCAGCCTGCTTTCCAGATGTTGGAGAAACGCGGTAATACTGTAGATATCCGCCCTTAGCGCCCTGGAAATCAGCAACATAGAATGAGTGATTATTATATGAACTCCAAGCCTCTCTATCTTTCACATGAATACCATATACGTTATATGCCTTGGTAGTTTTTGAACCAGGAGCAACAGCCATACCCAATTCGTAAGCAAGAGCAGACGTAACATTCGGGTTATCATCTACGAACTGATCAGACTCAAACTTCATCTCTACAACATAGTACATGTCATTAGCGTCACGAACCAGAGCATCTACAGAGTAATAGATATACTCACCAGGCATAGAGTCAATAACAATAGTCAACTCACCGGAAACGAGTGTTTTGTCTGTACCGTCAGAGAGCTTAAGTGTTGAATTTGCACTTACAGCATAAGTACCGGCGATAGCATATTCGTTTGAAGAAGCGTACTTGATGACGAGTTTGAGATTAGCGTCACCTTGCTTTGTGAATGTGAAGTCAAAGCGCCCGAAGTCGTCGTTGTACTTAGGATTGAAGTTATCAACATCCAGGAATGTACGTTGCAAATCACCACCTACACGACGAACGAAGTAAACAAACGATGAGAGTTGAGGAATAAGAACACTACTCTTCTTGTAATTGCTGATGGTCTCACCATATACATAGATAGTATCACCCTTAACAAACGGCAGTTGGTTAATAGCTGTAACCTTAGCAGTATCCGTTCCGTCGTAGCCGGCATACAGTTTGTAGCACTCAATGGTCTTAGAAGGATCAGCAATATCCGTCAAAACGACAGTCTCAACGGCATCATTCTTGATGCTATTTGAAATCGAAGAAACAACACCCTTAACGATTTTCGGGCAGTAGCCTTCTTCCTCAATATATGCCAAAGCCTCTACAACAGAGAGAGTGTCCAACTCCGGTGTACATACCTCACAACGCTCCGGACGATCCGGTTGGCCGTCACGGCTTACATAGAAACCACCATTGATTTCCTTCTTTCCATTATAATCTTTTAGACCCTTTGAGAGGATAAGGAGAGTATCGCCTTCGATGAATGGCAGACCGCACTTATGAGTAGCATTGAACTTCTGATTGTCCGGACCACCATAAATCATATAACCAACAATAGTCTTATTTGTCTTTTCAACGTCACGGAGAGTAATCTCTTTGAGGACACCTTCAGTAGCGAGAGTAGTCTTGTCGTCAAACGATTTCAAGATACCTCTTACGATATGCAAGTCCATATCACCTGCAGCAAGCAGAACGAGCGCACTATCAACAGAGATTGTATCAGGATTGATAGGCTCAGTGGGAGTAACAGCTGTAGAAGTACCTAGTTTCTCGATGAAGGTTCCTTCGTTGATTTCGTTGATAGTTTTGTTAGGTGTCACAGACTTGTCTGTATATGCCTCCAATGCTTTAGCGAGAACACGGATGGTGTCACCTTTAGCAAAAGGAATATTTTCACCAGCAACGAATTTAACGTTGTTTGTGTTCAGGATCTTGAAAGCCTTGATAGTATCAGGAGTAGCAAGACTTGTGTCCTTCATCCAGATATTGATATTACCATCGATGAGGTAGAATAGTTCGAGAGAGTCAACAACGCCGTCAACATAGCAAGGACCGAGTTGGCTATTTTTGATACGCTCAACGGCTGCGTGAACAGAAATAGTGTCTTTTCTTGCACATGCAGGTTCGGGATCACCGGCATCCTCTTTGAAGATCTCAATCTTTGTAATTTGGGTGTTGTGATTCGATCCAACCATTAACTTATAGATAGTTCCTGCGGCACGCTTATCGTTAGGGATAAGATAATTGTTCGTCACCCCTGCACCGGTGGTCTTATCACTAATAGCATCGTCACCAACGTATAGATTTTGCACAACGGACGCAGAAGCACCACTGCGACCCGTAACAGCAATCTTAGATACGGCGAAATCAAATGCCGGCAAACTTAAAGAGGTACCATTCTTACCCATGATTAGGTAACCTTGCGTGTTGTAGTAATAGCCATTACTTTCTGCAGAGAGCACAATCGAATATGTGCCATTTGAATAATTGTTAGTTCCCTTGGTAATATTACTACTACCCTCAGGAAGTCCCCAAGTGTTGGACGTGAAATTCAACGTCACCTGCAACTGGGCAGCATTAACAGCAACTGCGGCTGTTAAAGCGAGTAAAAAAGAAAAGAATTTCCTCATGATTAGTAAATTTAGTTAGTATTTTGTTAATATTTTGGGTTGTGGGGATCGTCCCCACCGCGTTTTATTCCATAAAACACCAAATTCGCTGCAAAGGTAGTAAAAGTTTTTGGAGTACACAAATAAAAAATATAAATATTTTTACAAAAATGTTTTATAACATATTTTTAGTTCACACTTACGACTTTACCCGGATACGATAATAGTCCGGTGACGTATGCGGATGCACATAATAACCACATATCAATAACCTAATAATAACCTAATAATAACCTAATAAAAACGTAGTAAGAGTGGCATGGCGGGAATGGGGCAAAAAAAAGAAAAGAGTGCCTAAAGGCACTTTTTTTTTGTTTTTCTTGCACATTCCATTTTTTTGTTGTAATTTTGCACGATTTTGGATAAGACTGCAAAAAACTACGATAAAAAAGATAAGTATATGGCAAAGATATTGGTAGTAGATGATGAGAGGGCGATACGCAACACGCTAAAGGAGATATTAGAGTTTGAGGGGTATAGTGTTGAGTTGGCCGAAGACGGAAAGCAGGCATTAGAAAAAGTCGGCAAGGAACAATACGACCTAATCTATAGCGACGTTAAGATGCCGGGAATGGACGGCATAGAATTTCTAGAAGAAATTAGGAAAATAGAGCGCTCCGCTGTAGGACCGTCGCAAAGCGACTATAAGACCACTAACGTTGTAGGAAGCTGTCCGGTGGTGATGATTAGCGGACATGGAAATATAGAGACAGCAGTAGAGGCGATAAAGAAGGGAGCGTATGATTTTATAGAGAAGCCGCTGGACCTGAACAGGCTGTTAGTAGCAACGCGTAATGCACTGGAAAACAAGAATTTAAGTCAGGAGCTCGGGAAGAAAGATGAGGAGATAAAAACGCTGAAGAAGCAAGCGGGCAAGCAGGTTCAGATGGTAGGAAGCAGCAAGTCACTCGCACGCGTACGCGAAATAATAGATAAGGTAGCACCTACGGAAGCCCGCGTGCTGATAACAGGTGCGAACGGAACAGGTAAGGAAGTGGTGGCAAGGATGATTCATGCCGGCAGCGGCAGAGCCGGTCAGACACTTGTGGAAGTGAACTGCGCAGCCATACCGAGTGAACTGATAGAGAGTGAACTATTCGGTCATATGAAAGGCAGCTTTACCGGAGCAGTCAAAGACAGAGCCGGTAAGTTTGAGCAAGCCGATGGCGGAACACTATTCCTGGACGAGATAGGTGATATGAGTCTGGATGCACAGACGAAAGTGCTGCGTGCGTTGCAGGAGAGTGAAATATGCCGCGTGGGTAGCGACAAGACGATAAAAGTGAATGTCAGGGTGTTGGCAGCGACCAATAAGGACCTTGCAGCAGAAATAGCAGCAGGACGATTCAGAGAAGACCTGTACCACAGACTGAATGTGATACCAATACACGTGCCGGCATTGGATGAGCGCAAGGAAGATATACCTGAGTTGGTGGAGTACTTCTGCGAGCAGATATGCGGTGAGCAAGGAGTGAAGGTTAAGACGTTTGAAGCCGCAGCCGTTAAGGCATTGCAAGAGAGGAACTGGCCGGGAAATATACGCGAATTGAGGAACGTTGTAGAACGACTGATAATACTTGGCGGCAACACGATAAGCGTTGAAGATGTAAACTTATACGCATGATACTCAAGGAGATAGAGATATTGAACTATAAGAACATTCGTGAGGGGAGATTGAGTTTCTCGCCGAAGTTGAATTGCCTGGTCGGCCTAAACGGTCAGGGCAAGACGAATGTGCTGGATGCAATATACCTGCTGAGTTTCACTAAGTCGGCATTTAATGTTATCGACTCGCAGAATATAACACATGGGGAAGAGATGTCCGTAGTTCAGGGCCTTTATCAAGCCCCTGAACATTTAAGATTGGAGAATGAAGATTTAACAATTATCTGCGGGATGAAACGGGGACAGAAGAAACAGTTCAGGCGTGGGAAGAAAGACTATAAGCGACTGATAGACCACATAGGATTGATACCGCTGGTGATGGTGTCGCCGGAAGACGGGATGCTGATAGCAGAAGGAAGTGACGAGAGGCGGAGATTCATGGATCAGGTGATATCTCAAAGAGATAAGAAATACCTGGAAGACCTGCAACAATACAACGGTCTGGTCAAGCAGAGGAATTCGCTGCTAAAGCAATATGCAGAAGCCGCAATTGATGAGAGCACGGAGACACTGTTTGAGGTGATAGAAGCTCAGATGGTGCCGTTGGCGGAGTATATACACGGGCAGAGAAAGGCGTTTATTGAAGGATTTGTGCCGGAGTTTCAGGCGATATACAACGAGATAAGCGGAGGAAATGAACAGGTTGGGCTTAGGTATGTATCGCAACTGGATGACAGGAACCTTGGGGAAGCACTCAAACGTACGAGGCAAAGGGATTTGATATTGGGTTGGACGAGCCAAGGTGTGCATAAGGATGAGATAGAGATGAGTCTGGGCGAGTACCCCCTAAAACGCGTTGGCAGCCAAGGACAACAGAAGACATATCTGCTGGCAATGAAGCTGGCAACAGCAGTTAGGAAAGGTGATGAAGAAAAACCAATACTGCTGTTGGACGATATATTCGACAAACTGGACAGCGAAAGGGTTGAGAGGATAGTAAGGCTGGTGCTGTCGGATAGGTTCGGACAGATATTTATCACAGATACGGACAGGCAACACCTCAGCGAGATCCTCCGCCCAAATGAAAATGCAAGCATTTTCCGTGTAAGCGCAGGAGAGGTGATAGGTGATAGGTAATAAAGCATTCCAGTAATGAGGTCGGGGATAAAGAGATATTTATTAGGTTTGGTGCTGTTGATGGCGATGCCATTGTCCGCTGAAGTGACATGGCGCGGGGCATGGATAGCTACGGTGGCTAATATAGACTGGCCATCGCGTGAGGCTATCGGTAATGCCGAGAAGCAACAGGCGGAGATGATTTGGATGCTGGACTCGCTGGAGGCGCTGGGTATGAACGCCATAGTTTTTCAGGTTAGGCCGACGGCAGATGCACTATATGAGAGTGAACTGGAGCCATGGAGCCATTGGATAAGCGGTAAGCAAGGGCATTGGTCGGACTCGATAGACGGCTATGACCCGCTGAGCTTTGTGGTGATGCAGGCACACATGAGGAATATGGAAGTACACGCGTGGGTTAATCCGTATCGAGTTAATATAGCCAGTATGGACACGAGTGTGCTGCATGACGGACACCTGATGAAACAGCACCCGGATTGGTTCTGGCAATACGGTAAGCAATGGTACTTTGACCCGGCCAAAGAAGAGACCAGAGACTGGCTGTGCATGGTGGTTGAGGATATAGTTTGCAGGTACGGAGTGGACGCAATACATATGGATGATTACTTCTACCCCTACCCCATTGGCAAGAAGGAACTGCCTGATAGAGAGTCGTTTGAGAAGGACTCGAGAGGGTTTGAGAACATAGGAGACTGGAGACGGGATAATGTAAACAAGACTATTCAGGCGCTGAGTGAAACGATAAAAAGGACCAAGCAGGACGTGGAGTTTGGAATCTCGCCGTTTGGTGTATGGCGCAACTATAGCGTTGATACAACGGGTAGCCGGACACAGGCCGGAATGACCAATTATGACGACCTGTATGCCGATGTGCTACTGTGGCTGAGAGAAGGATGGATAGACTATGTAGTGCCACAGCTATACTGGGAGATAGGCAAGAAAGTGGCTGATTATGAAGAGCTCGTACACTGGTGGGCACGGAATAGTTATGGAAGAAAGTTGTATATAGGAATGGCGCCTTACAGGCTTGGCGGGACAAAGGAGAATAAGGCATGGAAAGAGGGCAATGAGATAGCCAGGCAGATGCGGATGAATAGGACTGTGCCGGAGGTTACGGGCGAGTGCTTTTACTCGACACAGCCGCTGCTGAAGAATCCGCTTGGAGTATGCGACAGTATAAAAGCGTTTTCAAGCGGCAGCGGACAGGTTTTTGAGGAATAGCAACCCCTCGAAGACCGCGCGTCCCAAACGCGCCCTTCCGTCCGTGCCCCATGCACGGA
>JAGCSQ010000115.1 GCA_017964045.1 Paludibacteraceae bacterium | reverse complement strand
TTTTTAATTTTCTTTTTGGTTCTTTTTCTTTTATCCCCTTTTCTTTGTGGCTATACGCCTCTTTCATAACTACTCACTTTTCACTATTCCTTTTCACTTTTTTTGAATTTTCCACGCTTTGACCCTTCTATGACGTATCTATGACCATTCTAAGAGAGCTTTAGCGTGGAACAATGAAAAATCGGTTAATTTTTTTGTACATTCCAAATATTTGTAGTAACGTCTTAGCACTGCGTGCACGATTATTGCAAGCAATCTTCGGCCTCCCGCAAGCGGGTTCCCGCCGAAATTACAGTCGCAGTATCCTGCAACTGACAATCTTTTCAGCAAAAAAGCACACTTAAGCAAGCTTAGACTACTTTTTTTGCTTAAAATCTTGTACAAATGATTATTTTGTTGTAATTTTGCGGGTGATTTGGTAAATGAATAATTATTAATCACTGCAATGATATACAAAATCACTTTTTCGTGTGAGGAAGGCGAAGACTTCCGCCGCGTCTTTGAAGCAGACAGCGAGGCTACGTTCCTCGACCTGCACAAGGCTATCCTTGAGTCGGTTAAGTATCCTGACGACCAGATGACGTCGTTCTTCATGTGCAACGACCGCTGGGAGAAAGAGCAGGAGGTAACCCTCGTCCCCATGGACAGCAACTTCGAGTACGACAATATGGTCATGGAGGACACTCGCCTCAGCGACCTCATCGAGGAGCAGGGACAACGCCTTATATACATCTTCGACCCTATGTTCGAGCGCTATTTCTTTGGCTCTGTCAAGGAAATCAAGTCCGGCACTATGACCGGCGTCAAGTGCATCGAGAAGTCTGGCAAAGCCCCCAAGCAACTGCACACCGAGGAGCCTCTGGAAGGAATGGTAGGCAAGGACGGACGTGCTGACTGGGAGAGCGATGAGGACTTCTACGGCGACAGCCAGTACGACGAGGGCGATATCGACATGGAGGGATACCAAGACCTCAGTTTTGAAGACGGCTCAATGTTCTAAGTGAAGCAACTGCTCGTCATAACCGGTCCCACAGGCGTGGGCAAGACTGAGCTATGCCTTTCTCTGGCAGAGCAACTCGGCTCGCCCGTCATCAACGCCGACAGCCGGCAAATATACCGCGAACTACCTATCGGCACTGCCGCTCCTACAGCAGTAGAGCAAGCACGAGTACGACATTACTTCGTCGGCACAAAGTCCATCACTGAGGACTACAACGCCGGTAGCTACGAGCGCGACTGCCTTGCCCTTCTGGACACCCTCTTTCGCGACCACGACACTCTCATCCTCAGCGGAGGCAGCATGATGTACATTGACGCTGTCTGCAACGGTCTGGACGATATTCCTTCCGTGCCGCAAGACGTGCGCCGCTCTGTCCAAGACGGCTACAGAGAGCACGGTCTGGATTGGCTCCAAGCTGAGGTCAAGCGGCTGGATCCCGAATATTGGAATATCGTTGACCAAGCCAACCCGCAGCGACTAATGCACTGCGTAGAGGTTAGTCTCTCTGCCGGAAAACCCTATTCATCCTTCCGCACCGGACAACCGGCTAAGCGACCTTTTGCCATCCGCAAGATAGCTCTGGAGCGTCCGCGCGAAGAGCTCTACGAGCGCATAAATGCGCGGGTGATCAGCATGATAGATGCCGGACTCGTGGATGAGGCACGTAGCGTACTGCCTTTCCGCAACCTCAACAGCCTCAACACCGTAGGATATAAAGAGATGTTCCGCTACCTCGATGGCGAGTGGACTCTCGACAAAGCAATACAAATGATTCAACAAAACTCACGCCACTATGCTAAGCGTCAACTTACATGGCTTAGGGCGGATAAAACAATAGAATGGCATAATGTTAACTCCGGATTACATCTTTGAAACCAGTTGGGAGGTATGTAATAAGGTAGGCGGTATATACGCTGTACTCTCAACTCGCGCAGCCTCAATGGTAAAGGAACACCCTGATAAGGTCATCTTCTTTGGTCCTGACTTTGGTGCTCACAGTGATAAATTCTTCCGTCAGGATAAGTCCCTGCTCAGCAAGTGGCAACGCAGTTTGCGTTCTGCTCATCCTGATATCGACGTGCGCGTCGGCCGTTGGCTCGTGCCCGGTGAACCTATCGCTGTGCTCATTAAGTTTGACCGACTCTGGGAGAAAAAGAACAATATCTTCAGTTGGGCGTGGGAGCACTTCGGCGTCAAGAGCCACGCTGCCTATGGCGACTACGACGAGTCCTGCCTCTTTGGCTACGCTGCCGGTGAAGCCATGTGTTCATTGGCTGCCGCACTGCGTGAGCAGGAGCCTAAATGCCGTATCGTAGCTCACTCTAACGAGTGGCAAACGGCTTTCTCTATCTTCTATGTCCGTCACTACTGCCCCTTCATCGGCACTCTCTTCACCACGCACGCCACCAGCATAGGTCGTTCTATCGCCGGCAACGGCAAGCCCCTATACGATTACTTTGAGGGGTATCATGGCGATCAGATGGCCGAGGAACTCAATATGGTCAGCAAGCACTCTGTGGAGAAGATGGCGGCTCATTGGGCAGACTGCTTCACCACCGTCAGCGACATCACCGCTGCCGAGTGCAAACAACTGCTGGATAAACCTGTTGATATCGTCACTCCCAACGGCTTTGAGCCTGACTTTGTGCCTAAGGGCAAAGCCTTTGACTCTAAGCGCAATGCTGCACGCAAGGCACTGATGGAGGCAGCTCAGAATATGGGCTTCCAACCTGTCAAGAAAGATGCTTTCTTCGTATGCATCGCCGGACGTCTGGAGACGAAGAACAAGGGTATTGACGTCTTCCATTATGCCATGGAATCGCTGGGCAATAAGCTCTACCACTCCGATTCCATCGACCGCGAGGTGATAGCATTCATCATGGTGCCTTATCTGGATAATCCTGTTATGCGTATAGGTAATGTCACGGCTATCTTTGTGCCTTACTACCTTGACGGCAAATCAGCCATGCCTGACAAGCGTCTGGCTTCGCTTAACGGCTTCACCTACTACGACCTGCTCATAGGCATGGACGTAACCGCTTTCCCAAGCTACTACGAGCCGTGGGGTTATACGCCGCTGGAGTCAGCAGCCTTCCATGTTCCGACCATCACCACCTCACTTGCAGGCTTTGGTGTGTGGGCACAACAAGAGGGCAGCAGCCATATAGAGCAGGGCGTGGAAGTAGTAGAGCGCAGTGACAGTAATTTCTGGAGCGTAGTGGATAAGATAGCTGACGCTATCTGCCGATTCATTACCCTTACTCCGGAACAAACAACTGCCGCCCGTAAGGCAGCAGCTGATATTGCTAAGCGCGCAGAGTGGCGTTACTTCTTCAAGTACTATCGCCAGGCTTATAACATAGCTCTTACAAAGTCTCAAGAACGCGAGTGAGCCATTGCCAGCAACGTGTTGTGGACGATATGCTCAGACGCTCCTGAGGTGAGTGTACTCCGTACATCTGCGGACCTATGCTCACCATATCCAGCTGCGGGTACTTCTCCAGGAATAGTCCGCACTCCAGTCCGGCATGTATAGCCAGCACCTTAGGCTCAGCGCCAAACAGGTCTATATAGGCTCGTTTGGTTGTCTGCATCAAGGCTGAGTGCACATTAGGCTTCCAGCCCGGATAGCCATCTCCGTGCGTAGCCTCGTCGCAACCCAGTCGCAAGGCAATCTCCACACGGGTCTTGATTTTATGCTTCTCGCTCTCCACGGATGAACGTTGCGAGGTATTAACCTCTATATACTTGCCACCCTCATCCTCTTTCATCTTGACTGATGCCAGGTTAGTGCTCGTCTCCACTAGTCCGGGCATATCTTGCGACATGGCTATCATGCCATGCGGACAAGCGTGCAGGGCTATGATTAGCTTAACGGCTTTATCCTGCGGAATGAATTCTGCCGGCATATCCGTGGACTCTATGTCCAACTTCATATCCTTCTCTATGGCACCATAGGCTTCTTCCATATCGGCTACATAGTGGTTGAAGTCAATACGCACTTGCTCCTTATATCCGAACGGCACGCAGAACACAGCCTCTGCCTCACGGGCGATGGCATTGCGTAGGTTACCGCCTTGTATCTTTGCCAGCTGAATCTCTGTCTTCTCACTGACCATGTGCAGGAAGTTAGCCATCACCTTTACGGCATTGGCTCTTCCCTTGTTGATGTCGTCGCCTGAGTGTCCGCCCATCAGTCCGCTTACGCTAAAGCGCACAGGAAACCACTTTCCAATTTCCAATTTCAAATCACCAATTGGCTCGTATCTCATACGAGCTAAGGTATCTATTCCTCCTGCGCAGCCGATGAATATCTGTCCGTCGTCTTCGCTATCCAGGTTGATGAGGCGTTTGCCGTGAAGCATACCGTCTTTCAGTCTAAACGCTCCTGTCAGTCCTGTCTCCTCATCTACGGTGAACAGTGCCTCCAGTGGCGGGTGCTTCATCGTCTTGCTCGTCAGCGCTGCCAGAGCCATAGCGCATCCTATGCCGTCGTCGCCGCCAAGTGTGGTGCCGCGGGCTTTCAGAAAGTCGCCATCCACGTATGTGTCGATAGGGTCGGTCATGAAGTCGTGCTTAACGTTACTATCTTTCTCGCATACCATATCCATGTGTCCTTGCAGTATCACGCCCTCATGGTCCTCGTAGCCTGCACTTGCAGGTACGCGCATTACAACGTTCATAGCCTCATCGCGTTCGCACTCGATGTCATGTGATTTGGCAAAGTCCACCAGCCATTGGCTGATACGCTCCTCGTGCTTTGACGGACGAGGAATCTTGGTTATCTCGCTAAAGATAGCGAACACCTCTTTCGGTTCAAGTTCTTTCATATTATTCATGTTTTTCTCCCGGAGCTATCTTCCTCAGTTCAGCTTCCGAGACGTGTAGTCTATGTGGTCCGATGGGTTCACCCCAAGCGTTACGCTCAAAGTGCCCGTCTTTCTCTTTACGTTCCTGCCCGTCGATGTACTTAACCAGCAGGTATATATTCAGGTCTTTCCATGCCCTGACAGCATCCTCTGCTTGTGTACAGCTGTACTCAGTCAGGAAGGCTCTGGCATCCTTATCGGTCATCTCAGCCGCACGGGCATCTATTGCCGGCACCTGAGCGTCAAACTTATCCTCCCATGCTTGCTGTACGCGTACTATATCCGGCTTGATGCGACTGTACTTGGCATACGCACGCTGAGCCACCTCGTTGAATGCCCACCATGCACTTGTCGGTGAGTAGGTGTATAGGTCGCCATTACCTTCACGCAAGCACTCCGGCACGCTGTTCATGCGGCAGTACATTGGCATGTACAGACTGGTTGCTGCGTCATCCACGCCAAACCAGAATATACCACCTACAGGGTTCTCTCCGCGCATCTGACTCACATACGACCATCCTGTCTGCTGCGTAGCCGTCGGACGCTCGTACCAGTACTTGACGCTATCTACGGTGAACGCCAGTCCACCAAAGCGGAGCTTGCTGTTCCATGGTCCGGCATCGGTGCCACTGGTTATGTCCAGCGGAGTACCCTCATACTGGTCGCGCATGGCGGCACGCATATCGCTTAGGCTAACCTTGCGATTCGGCTTTATGTATAGTGGCATTGGTGTGCCGGCATCCTTGCCGTCTGTCTCAACAAAGGTCTTGCCGGTAGCGTAGTCGAAGTACTGCTCCATGTCATCGCTGAAGCGACGGAAGAAACTCCACACACGTGCTTCGCACACATATAGTCCGCTAAAGTCGTACGGAGCGTAGGCTGCCTGAAAACTGAATTCAGCATCCTTGCCGCTGAAGTAACCCTTCTCTCTTGCGAACGATATTACGTCGCGCGACCATATATGGTTGCCGTCTTTGCTATATACCTTATTGCCGCGACGTTTATTGCCTTTGGCGGCTACGGGTATGGTGGTTGTGCGTGCTTGGTTGGCATGTGCACAGATGCAGTCGTCCGGCACGCGCGTAGCTACCCACACTGCACCCTTGCGACCTGGACCTTTACCTATCAGGTCCATAATCCATATCTCGTCCGGGTCACCGAACGAGAACGACTCACCCTCGCTGGCATAGCCGTATTGTTCAATCAGGTCGGTTACGCACTCGATGGCCTCACGTGCTGTGCGGCAACGCTCCAGCGCTATGTATATCAGGCTGCCGTAGTCTATACCCACGGTGTCCCACAGTTCTTCACGTCCACCGTATGTAGTCTCGCCTATGGTCAGTTGGTGCTCGTTCATGTTGCCCACGACGGAGTAGGTGTGCTTAACCTGCGGTATCTGCCCCAGCGGCTTACCGGTATCCCAGTCTCGTATTTCTCGCATCTCACCTTCGGCATGGTCTGCAGCAGGAGCGTAGCGCAGAAATCCGTACAACGAATAACTGTCTGCGGCATAACTAATCATCGTGCTCCCGTCAGCACTTGCTGCCTTACCTACCAAGAAATTCGTGCAAGTAAACGCATTCAGGCTAACCACCAGCCCTATCACTACCGATATAATCTTTAATTCTTTCATAATCCTTTTTATCTTACATTATCTAACGTCCATACGGCCATCCACCGCAGCCACTACTTGCGGATGCTCCGCAATATATTCCATATATAAATCGCGTATACGCATGTGCGAGTTCCATATCTCCACACGTCGTGTCAGCGGCTCCAGTTTGTCTTTTCCTCCTGCCAGGTAATCGCTGGTGGCGATTGTGTATAGTCCGGTTGGGTCGATGTCATTGCCGTCGATGCTGGCATTGATGAGTTGCTTGTCCTCAGCTGACATACGCAGTCCGGATACTCCTTCTCCGCCTACTTCTGCAAACACCTGACATAGCTCCAGCAGGTCTTCGCCTTTGAGCGTCAGCACTACCAGTTCATTGTCAAACGGCATCAGTTCAAACACGTTCTCGCGTGTCAATTCACCTTTAGCCCAGTTGCAACGCACACCACCTATGTTTACCAGCGCCATATCAACGCTCATCGGGCAGTACTTTTTAGCCTCACTAAGCAGAGCGTCTGCTGTCCAGTTGACCATATTGCATTCCGGACGACGCACGTTCATGTCCTCGGTGGCATAACCGATTACTTCGCACAGTTGGTCGTGCATCTGGTCGCGGTACTTGCTGAGCACAGCCTCGTAGCTACTGTCTGCTTCAGCGTCTG
>JAGCSQ010000114.1 GCA_017964045.1 Paludibacteraceae bacterium | reverse complement strand
TTTCGATAATCTGATTCTGCTCTTTCTGCAGCTCAGTCCATATCATGTCCTTGAGTTCGGCTATGCCAAGGCCGCTGATGCTGGAGATAGGTAATATCGGTATTTCCAATTTTTTCTCCAGCTTAGCCCTGGTCTTGTCTAATTTCTTCAGGTCCTCTTCTGTCAGGGCGTCGCACTTGGTTATGGCAAGCAACCGTGCCTTAGTCAGCAGCTCGGGGTTGTATTTCTCCAGCTCACCAAGCAATATCTTATATTCCTTCTCTATATCATCGCTTGTGGCCGGCACCATGAATAGGAGCACTGCATTGCGCTCTATGTGCCTCAGGAATCTAAGTCCAAGTCCCTTGCCCTCGCTGGCTCCTTCGATAATACCCGGTATGTCGGCCACGCAAAACGAGCGGTCGTCGCGGTATTGAACAATGCCCAGCTGAGGTGTCAGCGTCGTAAACGGATAATCGGCTATCTCAGGCTTGGCGGCACTGATTACTGACAGCAGCGTTGACTTGCCTGCATTGGGGAAACCTACCAGTCCCACGTCAGCCAGCACCTTCAGCTGCAGAATTATATTTCTCTCCTGAGCCGGTTCACCGGGTTGAGCATAGCGCGGAGCTTGATTAGTGGCAGTGCGGAAATGCCAGTTGCCCAGTCCGCCGCGACCACCTTTGAGCAGAACTATCTGCTCACCATGTTCCTTGACCTCGCACAGCCATTCTCCGCTGTCACCGTCATAGACAACAGTGCCGCAGGGCACTTCTATTATCTTATCCTGTCCGTCCTTACCGAACGAACGGCTGTCACCGCCTTTACCACCATCGGTGGCCATGATATGACGCTGATACTTGAGGTGAAGCAGTGTCCACAGATTACGGTTGCCTTTAAGTATGATATGCCCGCCACGACCACCGTCACCACCGTCAGGACCGCCCTTAGGCAGGTACTTGGCACGATGCAGGTGCATGCAACCAGCTCCACCCTTACCCGAGCGGCAGTATATCTTAACGTAATCGATGAAGTTAGCAGGCATAACGGACTATATTTTTATTTCTGAACCAACTTAAGTATCGTATCTATCTGTGCAAAGGTGTTTTCAACGGTGTTATTGCCGTTGATAGCAAAGTAGTTATGGCGTGTCAGATAGTAGTAGCAGACCGGCTTTGTGACCTCGTGGAACACCTTGAGGCGTTGTTTGATGGTCTCAAAGTTATCATCAGTGCGACCGCTTACTTTTCCACGCTCCAGCAGACGCTTGATAATCTCGTCCTCATCGACGTACATATCCAGCATCACTGCATTCATCTTGCGGCGCTTGAGCATCAGCGTCAACGCCTCTGCCTGATCTACCGTACGTGGATAACCGTCAAAGATGATACCCTTGCAGTCGGGCGACAGGTTGTCCAGGAAGTTCTCTATCAAGTGAATCATCGTATGGTCTGATACGAGATTACCCTTAGCAATCAGGTCCTCTATCTGCTTACCCAGCTGACTGCCCGACTTAATCTCAGCACGCAGCAGGTCACCCGTACTCAGGTGTTGCAGACCATAGTTCTTTACCAATAAATCAGATTGTGTACCCTTACCACTACCCGGGGCACCACACAATATAACGTTTAGCATATCTTTATTTTAATCTGTCTTCAAAAAAAACGAGCTGCCCCGTGGAGCAACTCGTTTAACTGATAAGAGTGCTTATTAGAGAGCCAATTTAGCACCGGCTTTAAATTTAACAGCTTTCTTAGCAGGGATGTTAATAATAGCCTTTGTTGCAGGATTGATACCCTTGCGAGCAGCTTTCTTAACAACAGCGAAGGAACCGAAACCAATCAGTTGTACACCTTCTTCTTTCTTCAATGATGCTACGATTGCATCCAGAGCTGCTTCAACAGCGGCAGCTGCTTTAACTTTTGACAATTCAGCTTTAGCTGCAACGGCAGCTACGAGATCAGCTTTGTTCATAATCTTAATAATTTAATGTTAATTAAACGTTTAATTATTTTGTAATTCTTGGATTGGCCCAAGTGTTTACGCTTGCAAAGATACTGCTTTTTTCTTATACTGCAAACATTTCTGCCAAAAAAACACCATTTTATGCAAAAAAAATGCTTTTTTTTACCTTTTGCACACTTTTTGTACTACTTAATCGCATTATTTTACTACTTTTGCACCCGTTATGAGAAATCTATCTACTATTACTAAGCATATTCTGCTCATCAACTTTTTCGTCTGGCTCTTTGACGTCATGTTGCAACGTCACGGAATCCAATTATACGATCTTTGCGGACTACATTACATCACCGCTGCTAACTTCCATTGGTGGCAACCGCTAACCTATATGTTCATGCACGGAGGCTTCTCACACCTCTTCTGCAATATGTTCGCCGTGCTCATGTTCGGACCCGTACTCGAGCAATCATGGGGTGAACGCAAGTTCCTCTTCTACTACCTGCTCTGCGGACTCGGAGCTGCTGCCGTACAGGAAGCAGTCTGGGCTATACATATCCAATCGCTCATCAGCCAGTACGACCCGGCTTCCGTCATGACTAACTATGCCAATGTCGTTGTCACCGTCGGTGCTTCCGGTGCCGTCTTCGGCATACTGCTCGCCTTCGGATGGCTCTTTCCGGATGTACCCATGTTCATTCTGTTCCTGCCTATTCCTATCCGAGCACGCATCTTTGTCATCGTCTATGCTCTCATCGAGCTCTTTGCCGGATTCAGCTCTATACCCGGAGATAACGTCGCCCACTTTGCACACCTCGGTGGTATGCTCTTCGGACTACTGCTGCTCCTCTGGTGGCGCTATGGCGAACCATGGCTACGCTCTATCAAATGGCCATGGAAAAGCAAATCTATCCATTGGACCGAGAGCAAGGACAAGGACTACTCCGGCTACCACTACCATCACCGCGAGTAATCCATCTAACTTCCTTATTATCTGTCATTTAAGCCACATTTTACGGGACGTCGTCGGGACCTGCTCGGGACATGGTCGAACATTCTTCGAATATTAGCATATGTTAAGCATCTCTTAAGCATATGTTGATTGTGAAAAAAATAGGACTCGGATTTCTATATCCAAGTCCTATTGATGTCCTATTCAAGTCCTATTAAGTGTGGCTTGCTTGAAACCTCTTTCTAGTGATTCTATTTTAGCCCTTGAGGAAGAATGTCCAGCAGTGCGATTCTTCTTGGTGAGCTACGTGCGGGAATTGAAGCGCAACCTCGAGGATAAAGTTGAAGTCGTACAGGTGCGTTGCTGCTATATAGGCTTGACTTTTTGCCATCGCGTACGCTGCGGTTATTTCACCGCCGTTGCGGATCTGCTCAAGTTGGTTGTCAAGTGCAATTAGACGCTTCATCATAGCTGTCACCTGTGCATCGTATGCTTTCACTTCCGCGAGCCATTTCTCGGCTTGTTTCCTGTTATAAGCATCGATGAGTGCATTCTCGGATTTACGGCCTTCAATCCACCATGAAGGATAGCAAATAGTCTGTCCTTCTTTGGCATTCTTGCAGCAGTCCCAGTTATCCAAGCGCGCTGCGAGCGGATCTTCGATCTGGATGGCGCGTTTGCACTCGGAGGATGCACGCCAACCCTCAATGATTTGCACGAAGAGTTCCTCCAACTTATTGGTAGGCAGACCAACGGTGTGCGCAGCAAAACTTGCATCGTTTAACATACCATTCGAGTGCGCTTGTAACTGCACGTGCTTCGTCATGTCCATGTTCGTGTTTCTGAACTCGAAGGCTTCGTTAGCCAGCGCTGAGAGTTGTTCACCCAATTGGCCGTACTCATTTTCGTGCGGGTCACCGACATTAACATTCTGCTTACCATACTTCGCGTTAGTAGCATAAAGACGGTTATAAAGGTCAGGATGGTTGCTTTGGAGATAGGCCGCAGCCTGTTTCTCGTTCTTCTGCGCCATGTTTATAATCTTCAAGTATTCCTGTTTGCTTACGCCCCATTTGGCAGCGAACTTACCGGCCATGGCATCCATTATCTTGTCTTCCGGCCAATCAGGATTAATCTCACCGCTCATCATCATCTGCATCATTTCTTGTTGCGAAGGCATGAGTCCGGCATTGACGTTGGCGTTGTACTGCTCCATGGCTTTTTGGTTGTTCTTCGACTGTTTCTTGCCGAGTTCAACGGTTTTGTTATTCAGTTCCTGTTGTGCGTTTAACATTGCACTGCGGAAATTCTGCGCGCCAAGGTAGTATGCAGCGGAACTCCTACGGGCATAAGCCGTTTTAGCTTCGGGCGTGATGAGGTCATTTACCGTAGGCATCGCCGGACGCTTGTTGATAAGGTCCGCGAACGAGTTAATCTTCATTGCAGGAACGTTTTCTGCTAATTCATAGCCACCACCGGTGATGAGGGCTTCAATCTGGTGGTCAGCTTCTTGTGCCATCATTGGCAGGGCAAGCACAATGGCTGCCAGTGCCATAAATACATTCTTTTTCATCGTATTATATTATTAATTGTTTAATGCATCACATGCGTTCTCGTCTGTTGCGCTTGAAGGAGCCAATGTGTAAGTTTGCTGAGTAGCGTCCATAGTCTCTCTTGCAAAGCGCTCTGTACCCCAAATATATCTTACCATATCCTGACCAACAATAGTTATCGTTGCTGTCCAGCATTTTTCAACGGTGTTGTCGTATTGGCTGTAATCAATAGTGCTTCCACCGCCTTGACCACCTTCGCCACCTTCACCGCCTTGATTCTGCGGATTGAGTGCTTCACAGGCGCTTGGGTCTGCAGCGTTAGCACGCACGAATGTATGCGTTAGGCCTTTAGACGCATAATACTCATGACGTTCAAGCATATTAGCTTCGGGCATCCAACCGTAGTTGGTTTCAGATTGTCCGCCATTATAACTAATAGTCTCTTCCCAGCATTCTGCATTAGGCCATGTTTGAGAAGTACAAGACATTTCGTCAGTAGGGTCAGACTCTTTAAACAATACCTTCTTTGTTTGCCTTTGGAAGTGCTGATAGTCCATGGCTAAGATATTCTTGGCCGTTAGAGCCACTGCTGCTTCTGTTGTCCATTCATATTGTACACCGATAGTAGTACCATCGCACCATGTATCAATTTGCCAACATTTAGTCTCTTGGTCATCAAATAATGATAAATCAACCTGCGAAGCAGATGTTATCCATTCACCCTGTTTTGCTTTGGTGGTGCTTCCACCGTTATCACTCGGCTCGTCGTTATTACAAGCCATAAACATTACTGCTACTGCGAGTAGAGTTGCTAAATAAAAATGCTTTTTCATAATAATATAAATATATATGGTTATTTTTTAACAAATTCTACACGTCTGTTCTTAGCGCGACCTTCGTCGGTTGAGTTATCGGCGAGCGGCGCTGACTGTCCCATTCCTTTAGCTGATAGGCGGTTAGCGGCTATACCCATCTCCACTAATTTATTTACAATCGCTTGCGCGCGTTGTTCACTCAGTCTCTGGTTGCCAGCTACTGTTCCTGTGTTATCGGTATGTCCCTGAACCTCGAACTGTAGGTCACCATTATCCTTCATCAGTTGCGCAATGCGATTGATCTCAGTCATAGACTCAGGCTTGATATTTGCCTTTCCGATATCAAATGTGATGGCATAGGTGATGATTTTGCCGTCCGTCATCAGGCGGTTGTACAATGGCACTGCACCTTTGCACAGACGCACATTGGTCATCAGGTTACGATGGTCTGCCCAATGTGAACGCTGTAGTGTGAAGTATTGCGGGCGAGCGCAATTAGGGATGTTGACCAGACGGCTGCCGTTTAGATACACTTTGAGCGCACGTTTGTTGAATGACAGCGCCACATGATTCCATTCCTCCTCTTTAGCGGGCGCTGCAGCACGGTGCTCGCGTTGCTCACCGCTGGCGGTAATCCACGATGTATAAACCCATCCGGAAGCAGTTCCGTTGAGGTCGACGGTTGCTACATCTTCGCCCTCTATATTCTTGAGATGGATGATATAATCGCAAAAAATGGATTTCTCGTCACTACCACCGAGGAAGTCAAACTCAAGCGTGAAGGCTTCAGTCAGATAGTTCTTCGGATCTTTCATGAGCGGAGCAATCTCCGTGGAGACATCCGTGAGGTTGATGACCGTCTTTCCATCAACAGAAGCAATCTCAGCGCTACCGGTCAACAAATCCCATTTGGAGGGGAATTCACCCATTTGTTCGCCTACAACATCGTCCTCGAACATAATTTCATCACCCGGCACGAAGTCCGATTTAGCGTAAGTACTTTCAGCGGCTTTATGAGCCGGAGCTGCCTGAGGAGCCGGGGCGGCATTATTCGCCTCCGGCTTCTTGGCTCCACATTCAGTACAGAACTTACCCTTCTGGCCTTTTGCGCCACAAGCAGGACAAGTCCATGATCCGTCACCTTCAGGTTTCTTGGCTCCGCACTCATTGCAGAACTTACCGGTGTTACCCTTGTGACCACAAGCAGGGCAAGTCCATCCTGCAGGTTCCTGACTTTGAACCTTACCTTTCTTGTCTTTGTTCTTGGAATCGTTGATGGCATCCGTTGTTGCATCAACAGCAGCATTCTCTGCACCTTCAACGGTGCGGTCGATAGCAGATTCGGTCAAACGCTCGGTTTGATGAATGGTTGCATTCTCTGCAGCATTACGCGCTGCGTCGCCCAACCTGTTCCAAAACTGTGCATGCATCGGCATCACCAACGCAGCAGCTAACAAAAGTAATGAAAATTGTTTTCGCATTGTTTTATTGTGTTTTGATTGTACTCTATTTCAAGGTTTTAAATATGGTCGTGCAAAGGTACTATTTTTTTGACAAATATACAAATATTTTTTCATTTTTCTTTTTATTACCACTTAATTGTTGCCACTATCGGATAGTGGTCTGAGTGGCGAACATGCTCTACGTGGCACTCAGTCGGATGTAAACAGCGAGAACACAATATATAATCTATCCTGACACCTAAATGATGACGCTCATAAGTGTTACCTATGCCGCCAAGATTGCTCTCTAAATAACAATCTCGCATCCAACCACGTATCGTTAAATACGTGTACGACAACGCTATATCATTGAAATCACCTACTATCAATAACGGATAAGGCGATTCACGACGAGCGCCACGAATAGCCTTCGCCTGATTGTGACGGATGGTCCGCGCAGCACCAAGCTTATCCACCGTCGTCGAGTCGATATGCTCTACGCGATTCGACTCCAGATGATTGGTTATCAGCCGCAGCGTATCATCGCCTACCACTATATCACAACGGCTACTGATGTTGCTACGCGACGCGTAACGAATAGTCTGCTTATTAATCAGCGGGTACTTCGAGAATACTACATTGCCAAACTGACGACGCTTGTTATATACCGAGAAATCAAAATACGTGTATGGATACTTGCTCATGCTCTCCTTAAGCTCACTGAGCGTCAGGTACTTCTTCTCTTTATATACCTCCACCTCCTGAAGACACACTACATCCGCGTTCTGACGCTGCAGGTATAGCAGAACCCTGTTCTTGTCAGGCTTGGCAAACATGCCCATACGATGAGTATTGTACGTCATAATCGTTAAGCCATGATCATACGCCTTGCTCGTCGGGCGACGCCAACCAACAAACAGCGTAGTCACCCACACTGCACCCAACAACACCACTATACACAATATCCAACTCAGCTTCTTCATCGCGGCGTCATCGTAACAAGCGGCACAAGCATCTCCTCCATCGAGATTCCTCCATGTTGGAACGTATCACGATAGTACTGTGCATAGTAATTAAAGTTATTCGGGTAACCAAAGAAGTCATTGTTCGTGCAGAAAACATAACTGCTCGATACATTCGGACAAGGCAGACCCACATTCAGAGGCTTGCTTATCTCAAATACGTTCTTGCTATTACAGTTCAGCGACTTGCCTACCTTATACCTTAAGTTCGTATTCGTTTTCTTGTCACCTATTATCTGAACCGGATTATTAACACGCACCGTACCATGGTCTGTCGTCAACACCACCGTATAACCCAGTTCCGCTATACGCTTAAACATAGCGTACGTCGGCGAGTGCTTAAACCACGACAACGTAAGGCTTCTATACGCTGCCTCATCGCTGCATAGCTCCCTCATCATCTTCGACTCCGTACGAGAGTGACTGAGCATATCTATAAAATTAAGTACCACCACATTAAGCGGCGAACTAAGACCTTTAAAATGACGAGTTATCTTCTCGCAGTAATCACTCTCGTTTACCTTGAAGTACGAGAAATCATAATGCTTGCGAAACCTATCAAGATTTGTCTGTATCAGGTCCTTCTCATTCAGGTTCTTGCCCTCTTCCTCCTCTTCATCAACCCACAAGTCCGGGAACATCTGCTGTATATACAGCGGCAGCAATCCCGAGAAAATAGAGTTCCGTGCATACTGCGTTGCCGTAGGCAATATAGTCGTGTACAGCGTCTCGTCAACGATGTTAAAGCACTCGCTCAGCAGCGGCTGTATCGTCTTCCACTGGTCGTAACGGAAATTATCTATCACCACAAAAAACAACTTCTCACCATTATCCAATCGCGGAAATACTGCACGCTTCATTATATCCTGCGACATCATCGGACGCTCTGCATCCGGCAAAAACCAATCTTCGTAGTTGCGGATTATGTACTTAGAGAACGCCGCATTCGCCTGTTCGCGCTGCATACGAAGCATCTCCTTCATGCTCGAGTCAACATCCTGCAGCGAGATATCCCAACGGGTCAAAGTCTTGTGCACTGCTATCCACTCATCCAGCGTCTGGGCCGTGTCTATCATATAACTGATATCCGAAAACTCCTCTCGATAAGAACGATTGGTGTGCTCACTGACTATCTCACGCTGATGAATATGCTTCTTCAGGCACATCAGTATCTGACTCGGGTTAACCGGCTTAATCAGGTAATCGGCAATCTTCTCACCTATAGCCTCATCCATGATATTCTCCTCCTCACTCTTCGTAATCATCACCACCGGCAATTCAGGACGTATATTCTTAATCTCCTGCAAGGTCTCCAGTCCGCTCAAGCCCGGCATATTCTCGTCCAAAAAAACTATATCAAGCGTTGTATCATCACATAGGTCAATAGCATCCTGACCGTTATTAGCCGTGACTACATCATAACCCTTTTCCTTAAGATATAATATATAAGGCTTTAGCAAATCTATCTCATCATCAGCCCAAAGTATTCGGTTCATAGTTCCTCCATTTATTTATCAGTTGTTCTATATCTTGTGGCCATTGGCTGTCAAAAAACATACGCTCACCCGTGCGTGGATGCGTAAACCCAAGCGTCTTGGCATGAAGCACCTGACGTGGACAAAGGGCAAAGCAATTCTGTATATATTGCTTGTACTTCTGCGTCGGCAGACCCTTCAGTATCTCCGTTCCGCCGTACTTCTCATCAGCAAACAGCGGATGACCAATATGCTTCATATGAACACGTATCTGGTGCGTACGTCCAGTCTCAAGCCTGCACTCCACCAGCGTCACATACGCAAAACGCTCCAGCACTCGCCAATGAGTAATAGCCTCCTTGGCATTCGGGTTATCCTCTATATCCCATACCTTATATATCGTACGGTCTCTGTTATCACGTGCCAGCGCTCCTTCTACGGTTCCGCTATCTTCACTAAATCTACCCCATACCAGGGCGTTATACGTCCGCTCCGTCGTATGGTCAAAAAACTGCAACGCCAGGTTAGTCTTAGCCTCCGGAGTCTTGGCTATCAATAGCAAACCGCTTGTATCCTTATCTATGCGGTGCACCAATCCTATATTCGGATTATTGATGTCCAATCCGTTACCCTCTTGCGCGAAGTAATATGCCAAACCATTAAGCAATGTATGTTCGTAGTTGCCGTGACCGGGATGAACAACCAGCCCTGCCGGCTTGTTTATTACCATCAGGTCTGCATCCTCATATACTATATCCAGGGGTATATTCTCCGGCTGAATAGTACTGTCATAAGGCTCGTGGTCAAGCAGCACCTGCACCACATCGCCCGGCTTAACCTTATAATTATTCTTGACAGACTTACCGTTAACCCATATATTACCGGCGTCGGCGGCATTCTGAATACGGTTCCTGGACGTACCGTTCATGTGCTCCGACAAGTATTTGTCGATGCGAATAGGGGCTTGGCCCTTATCTACTTCGCAACGCCAACGCTCCCACAACTCTTCTGATTCTTCTGTCATCTAAAAGAAGTCTTCTTCGTTATCCTTGGTATCTACGGTAAATGCCTTCTCGATATTCGTGCTCAACTTCATATCCACACGCGTACCCTCCAGCACCTGCTCACCAGCCTGGGGCGTCTGCTGAATAACTACGTACTGATCTATATTCTCCTCCGTTGGCTCCTCATCATAGGTGTAAGTACCCATTGTCAGGTATAAACTGCGAATATACGAACGTGCATCCTGCAGACTCTTACCCTTCAAATCAGGCACCTTAACCATCTCTGTACCCATACCTCTACCTACTACCAATACCAGTTGCTCTCCTTCCTCTACCTTGCTGCCTACAGGCAACGACTCCTCACCACGACGGATATCCAGCACCAGATCCTTATACTCGGATGGCTCATACACGATCTCCTCAACTCCTATACCCAGTCCCTTCAGCGTAGCTATCGCCTGACGATAACTGAGGTCATAAAGTTCCGGCAACATAACCTGAGGACGAAAACGCGCGTTCATAATCAAATATATCGCACGCCCGTGCTTGACATGACTGCCCGACTGAGGATTCTGCTCTACAATAGAACCGAGTGGCACCTTATCCGAGAAGGTCGAGTCTATTATCTCTGCACGCAATCCCTCTGCTTCCAGAATAGGAGCGGCTTCTTCCAGGTACATACCCGTCACATTCGGCACCTCTACCTCCTGACCATGCTCGGTATAACTACGTAAGCGACTAAGCAATATCACCAGCAGTACTATCGCTATCACTACTGCTATCACGACGTTAATTCCTATGAATTTAACGTCAGGTTTTATCTTTTTCATATCCATAACGCTGCAAAATTACTCTTTTTTTGGCATATACACAAAAAAAATGCCAAAATATTTGCACGATTAAAAAAATAGCAGTACTTTTGCAGCCGGATTTCGAAATAACTCGGGTCCTAACGTTTTATAAAACTAAAAGCATTATGAAGAAAGTACTTTTGATTGCTGCTGTTGCTCTTTGCGCAATGGGTTGCTGCAAGAAGGCTGACAAGTGCTGCAAGGCTGAGGCTGAAGCTGCACCTGTAGAGGCTGTTGCTGAAGAAGCTCCTGCTGTAGAGGCTGAAGAAGCTCCTGCTGCTGAGGAAGCACCTGCTGAGGCTCCTGCAGAAGAGGTTGCTGCTGAGTAATTCGCATCGTAAATCTCTAGTCAAGGCTGTCCGATGACAGCCTTTTTTTGTGCCTATACCACACAGCCGCCACAGAACTGACTATAATAAATCAAGAAGGAGAGCCTCAGCCCTCCTTCTCTCCGAAATCTTGAAATCCTTTTCGTACCTTAAGGTACTTTTTTAACATTTGTTTAACTAACTATTAACGAAGTTCTATTCGTCTGACTACCGTATCGCCGTTTACCTTTGCGTACAAGCGGTAAGTACCACGGTCGAGATCGAACTCCAAAAATTGACCACGTTTCTTTTGCAGTAAGCGTCCTTGCATTGAATAAATCCTTGCTTCCTCCATTTGAGTGGACATTACCACCAACGTGTTTTCGCGGAAGCGAACAGTGAATGTATCATTGTTTGTTTTGGCTTCCGCACATACTACACCGATTACCAGTGCAACGTAGATCAATAGACCAAAAACAATCTTTTTCATAACCAAATTGTTTCCATAATTTAATAAACTTATGCCGACATCTCACAGTCAGCTTTATGGGGACCTCCATCGAAATCCGCCGCAAAAGTACAGCATATTTTTTAAACGTGCAAGAAAAATCGTAAAAAAGTGATAAAAATTGACGATTTAGGTGTAAAAATTATCATTTTGCTACTTGGAAGTGCTAAAAATCGTCATTTTGTCTGGCAATTTATACACCTAAGCTCTACGCGCCTATTCTGCGTTCTACCTTCAGCAGTAGAGTTGTCTGCAACAGGTTCCGACTCGCCATATCCGCGTACCGTCAGTCTGTCAGCAGCGCAACCGTGCTCCACAAGCCAGTCGCGTACAGCTGCTGCGCGACGCTCAGAGAGCAGTTGATTCGCTTCAGCCGAACCTACATTATCCGTGTGGCCTGCTATCTCATAGCGGTTACCGGTTCCATGCAAAGCCTTCAGCACACGCTCCAACTCAGGCTCCGAAGTAGAAAGCAACTGAGCCGAACCAAAGGGAAAGAATATATTATTGAGTCTGACTATATTCTCCTCAATCATCAGCGTTTCCTCTGCCACCTCAGCCATCATAGGCTCTGCACGCAGGTATCCCGGTAAGGGCAACCAACATATATCCTGCATATTATTAGCCGTGGAGCGCGAAAGATATGCCATCGTACCGTCGGTGGATATCTTGTACCAACAGTCGTTGCCAGCTGTGTTAATCTGCTTGCCCAGATTAATCGGCTCGCTCCACTCGGTCCATGAATCAGGATTAAGACGCGTAGTCATATATACATCCAGTCCACCTAACGAACCATGACCCTCAGAGGCAAAGTATAAGGTCTTCATATCCGGATGCAAAAATGGCGAACGGTCGATATATGGCGTATTAATGGTCGGTCCAAGTTCAAAGGGCTTTCCCCATTTACCGTTCTCACCAAGCAAAGATACGTATATATTCGGTGACATAAACTGCTCACGCTCAGTAGGAGCATCCGAAACGAATATCAATGCCTTTCCGTCTGCAGAGAGCATTGCATCGGCTTGCCATGACGAAAGACGCATAATCTCCGGCAGCTGCATCGGACCCAACCAACCGCGCTCACTCTTATGAGCAATGGCCAATTGACCACGACGGAAAAAGATTAGTTCTGTACCGTCAAACGACAGCGACAGCGGAGCCTCGTCCTCAGTAGAGCACAATTCCCGCACTAAGCGTGCACGCGACCAATCGTTGTCAATAAATTGAGATATATAAATATCCTCTCCACGCAGGTTATCCCGTCTGTCACGACCACAGAAAAGCAGCGTCTTGCCGTCGCTGCTCAGCACCGGACCATACTCGTCTCCCATAGTATTAATGGTATTGGGGAACGGATAGACCACAATCGCTGAGTCCAATGGACGCGCAAGCGT
>JAGCSQ010000113.1 GCA_017964045.1 Paludibacteraceae bacterium | reverse complement strand
CGACAGAGCGAAGCGACGGAGACCCCCCGACCGTGGGGCTGAGAAGGCCCCTGCAATTTGGATTTGGCGCTTCCTTTGTTTAAAAAAGGATTCGAGAATTGCCTTTGGCAATAATCGACAGAGCGAAGCGGCGGAGACCCCCCGACCGTGGGGCTGAGAAGGCCCCCTGCCTTCTCAAAAAAGAAATAGGGACATCCCTGCGGATGTCCCTAATCTTTTTTTGCGGAGAAAGGGGGATTCGAACCCCCGGTACCCTTACGAGTACGACAGTTTAGCAAACTGTTGGTTTCAGCCACTCACCCATCTCTCCTCAGGTTTATAACCGAAATATATCGCTTTTCTTCAAAAGCGGCTGCAAAAGTACTGCTTTTTTCTCAATCTTGCAAATACTTTTGCATTTTTTTTGCTTATTTCCGCTTTTTGTTGTAACTTTGCACGGTTTTTGACAATAAAACTATATGAAAAACGTTGAAATTGAACGTAAATTCTTGGTCAAGGACGAGTCTTACAAAACGCTTGCGACTCATCACTACGATATCCTCCAGGGCTATATTGCCAAGGGTGAAGGTCGTACCGTGCGTGTTCGCATTCGTGGCAATGAAGCTTTCCTGACTATCAAAACAGCCCCGCAACCGTCGGCGATTGCTCATTTTGAGTGGGAACGACCGATCACTCTCGACGATGCTCACGAACTCATCAAGCGTTGCCTACCCGGAGTGATTGAGAAACGCCGTTGGATTATTCCGGCCGGAGAACAAAATGGTCATCAGCAGGTCTGGGAAGTTGACGAGTTCCTTGGTCGCCTTTCCGGACTGACACTTGCTGAGATTGAGCTGAATGCCGAGGATGAACCGTTCGTCAAACCTGATTTCATAGCTGAGGAAGTTACCGGAAATCCTAAGTATTATAATGCAAATATGTAGAACATCATGGAAGTAACGCTTTTTCAGAAATATAAACGTTTGTGGATTACACTAATTGCCATCGCAGCTGCTTTGGTATTTGTCGGCTCGGTAGTCTTCTATCAGTACTATCGTCTTGAGGTTAGCAACTTCGCTTCTAACGACGGCGAAGGTCATGGCTACTATCTCTATCCTGATATGTCAGTCGATTCGCTCGTCTCACTCATGAAGCAGGATTATACCTTGGCTTCAGAGCGTAGTTGGAACGCCCACCGCAAGTACCTGCACTTTATTTCCATCAAGCCTGGTTACTATCGTTTCCCTGCTCATATTGGAGACAAACACCTTATTCGTCGAGTACAGTCTGGCGTAGAAACACCTGTGCATTTTACCTTTAATAACGCCATCCGCACGCGCGAGCAATTAGCCGGACAGGTTTCCAAATACCTCCTGATGGATTCTGTGGACATACTTAATCGCCTCAATAACGACGCTTATATGTCGCGTTTTGGTATGAATGCTGAGAATTCGCGTTGCCTTTTCATCCCTAATACCTACGAGGTTTATTGGACTATTACTCCCGACAAACTCTTCGAGCGTATGCAGCGTGAGTACAATCATTTCTGGAACGATACTCGCCGCCATAAGGCCGATTCTATAGGACTAACACCTATTGAGGTCTCCATCTTAGCCTCTATTGTTGAGTCAGAGACCCGTCGTCAGAGCGATTATCCTAATATTGCCAGTCTATATCTCAACCGCTTGCACAAGGGCATGCTTTTGCAAGCTTGTCCGACGGTTATATACGCTACCGGTGACCTCAAGCTCCGCCGTGTTCTAAAGCGTCATCTGGCTATTGATTCGCCCTATAACACATACAAGAACCGTGGCTTGCCACCCGGACCTATCCGTTGTGCTAACGGCTCTACAATGGATGCTGTGCTCAATGCACCTAAGACCAATTACCTGTATATGTGTGCTAATCCGGATTTCTCCGGCACTCACATCTTCTCTAATCATTATTCCATTCATGCTTCGGCTGCACGGCAGTATCAGGCCGAACTCGATAACCGCGACATACGCTAAACATCATGATCTGGGACGATAACGACGACATACGACTCATCAATTGCGCTAACGACCGACATGCCGTGCAACATGCTCTCGACGATTGCCGAGAGGAACGACGACCGTATGTCTTCGTTACCAACACTATGACCATCAAGCCCTTAAAGCGTCTCCTCGTCCCCGTTTCAATGCTTGAAGAGGAAACATACAAGGCTGAAATCTGCACTTACCTGGCTCGCAAAACAGGGGCTCACATAATCCTTCTGCTGGCTAACGACTATGGTTCACATGCCCGTCAAAACTGCAATAAGATAATCACTCATATCCGCTCCGTTGCTGAGCGTACTGGTCAAGACTTAACATACGAAGTTGTCGAGGCTCGCAAGAATAGTTTCTCACTTATCAAGGAAGCCAGCGAGCGACAGCGTGATTTCCGTCACGACCTGCTTATCCTCACTGCCAGCCGCGAATACGGACTCGATGACATCATCTTTGGTCCACCCGAAAGACATGCTATTCGTCGCTCTATGGTGCCCGTCATGCTTATCAACCCGAGGGCAGACCTCTTTTCACTATGTGACTAAATAAAATACTATCATGATAACTTTCATCTGTTCACTCATCCTTCTTGTGGTAGGTTATCTGACTTACGGATTACTTGTAGAGAAAGTCTTTGGCATTAATCCTGAGGCTCGAACACCTGCACTTACCAAGACCGACGGTGTTGACTTTGTGCCCATGTCGCCATGGCGCATCTTCCTTGTTCAGTTCCTGAATATTGCTGGCCTTGGTCCTATCTTTGGTGCTATCATGGGTATCTTCTATGGCCCGGCGGCTTTCCTATGGATTGTCTTCGGTACTATTTTTGCCGGTGGTGTTCACGACTACCTTAGCGGAATGCTCTCAATCCGCAAGGGTGGAGTATCACTGCCTGATATCGTAGGCGATGAACTTGGTAGTGGCGTACGTGTTTTCATACGTATCCTTTCTATCGTTCTGCTAATCCTGTTGACAAATACATTCCTTAGCGGACCGGCAACGCTTCTGCAGGGACTGTCTCCACTGCCTACAATGCCTTATCGCTACTATACCATTCCGATGGTGTGGGTGCTTATTATCTTTGCTTACTATACTTTGGCAACCGTTCTGCCAGTAGATAAACTAATCGGTCGTTTCTATCCTATCTTTGGTGGAATACTCCTTTTCATGGGACTTGGCATCATGGCCGTTATGCTTGGTTGGCACGCTGATGCCATGCCTGAACTTACCGACGGACTTCATAACCGCCAGACTAACGGTCTGCCTCTCTTCCCGATGATGTTCGTGTCTATTGCCTGTGGTGCTATATCCGGCTTTCATGGCACGCAATCGCCTATTATGGCACGTTGCGTCACCAACGAACGCCAGGGACGAATCATATTCTACGGCGCTATGGTTGCTGAGGGCATCCTTGCTCTCATTTGGGCCGCCGCTGCAGGCACTTTCTTTGCCGACCCGGAGCGTGGACTCTATGGCATCGATGCTCTACAGCAATTCGCAGCTGAGCACCCGGGCGAGAATATAGCAGCTCTCGTCATCGACCGTGTCAGCCGTTCATGGCTTGGCGTTGTTGGTGGAATCCTTGCTATCATTGGTGTCATTGCAGCACCAATCACCAGCGGTGATACAGCTTTGCGTTCAGCACGACTCATCGTCGCAGACTTCTTGCACATGGACCAAAAGCCCATCCGCAACCGTCTCATCATCGCCGTTCCGCTCTTTTTGGCTGTCTTCGGAATGCTGTTCGTTGACTTCAACGTCGTTTGGCGTTATTTCGCTTGGACCAATCAAACCCTTGCTGTCTTCACTCTTTGGGCAGGAACCGTTTGGCTCTACAAGCATAGCACTTATAAATTTGGCTGGGTAATGGCTATCGTACCGGCTCTCTTTATGACGATGGTTTCGTCCAGTTATATCTTTATCGCTCCTGAGGGATTCCGCTTCGCTGAGATGAACCTCAGCTGGCTCGCTTACCTGATTGCTGCCATCGTTACGATTGTATGTTTAACGCTCTTTATATTGTTCGCTCGCAAAAATGATAAAGTACGCTAACTTCGTCATATCCAGTCCTGATGTGGCTCAGTGTCCGCAGAGCACTCTGCCCGAGTACGCTTTTATTGGCCGCAGTAATGTTGGCAAGTCCTCGCTCATAAACGCTCTCTGCCACAACCCCAAACTGGCTAAGACCAGCCAAAAGCCTGGCAAAACTCTGCTTATCAACCATTTCCTCATTGATAACCGTTGGCATTTGGTTGACCTTCCCGGTTATGGCTTTGCTCAAGCCGGTAAATCGCAACGTGAGAAACTACGACGTATGATTGAGCGTTATTGCTTACTGCGCGACCAACTGACAAACCTCTTTGTCCTTATTGACTGCCGTCACGAACCGCAAAAAATAGACCTTGAGTTCATGAACTGGCTTGGAGAACAGGGCGTTCCGTTCTCCATCGTCTTCACCAAGGCCGACAAACTCGGCAAGGAGCGCCTTGCAATGAATATTGAGGCATACCAGAATACTTTACTTGGTAAGAATACAGATCACGTTGACGATTCCGTTGCTGTCTGGGATGAACTGCCGCCTATCTTCATAACTTCGTCTGAGAAGAATACCGGCACCGACGAACTCTTGGCATATATTGAACAAATCAATGCCACTTTTCTGCCTCCTACCAGCCACTAAAATACTGACCACATAGTCACCACATAGTCACCACATAGTCACCACTCCATGTCGTGGCTATGACAT
>JAGCSQ010000112.1 GCA_017964045.1 Paludibacteraceae bacterium | reverse complement strand
CATACTGGCAGCAAGGCGGACTGCGTACTCTCTCTGAGGAGGCGTACCAGACAACTATAGGTTTTCCGCATCCTGTCTATGGCGGCAACGAAACAACGGCTACACTGATGACCGGTCTGCTGCCACGCGAGCACGGTTATGCTATGGACAACTACTTCCTGCGTACCGACAGGCGTGTACACAGTCTGCTGGAAGATAAGTCGCACCACGGTATCGGCACCACCACAGCTCTATCGCCACGAGCACTGCTGGCACCAACGCTGGCAGACCAGCTAAGGCTCAGCGAGGGCAAGAAGGCTAAGATATATGCCGTGGGTATCTCGCCCGAGACGACCATCCTGCTGGCAGGACACAGCGCTAATGCCTGCTGCTGGATTAACGCTGAGGGACAACGTTGGGCTACCACCTCGTACTACACCGAGGGACTGCCCGACGAGGCTGACCGCATGAACGTGTCCGGTCGCTTCAGCGAACTGGCAGCACGTGAGTGGATACCACGGATGAGTATTCCGTCATATAACACACCTACGGATGAGGAGAAGAAACGCGGCTTCAGCTATAGCCAAGCAGATGTTCTGCCCTTGTCACCGGTGGCTAATGAACTGGTGGTGGAGTTGGCTCTGAATATACAGCGCGACAAACAACTGGGCGTGGATATCGTACCCGACATGTTGCTGCTGCAACTTAATGCCATGTCGCCTAAGGCTACGTCTGACCACATAGCTTCGGCCGAGCACGAGGACATGTACCTGTGGCTCAACCAGCATATAGGCTTCTTGATGGAGCAGCTCAATAAACGTATCGGCAAGGAGAACTACCAACTGCTGGTTGTGGGTCGTCCGATCCTGGGCACAGGCGTCAGCGAGCTGACCGGCGCCGGACTGACGGTGCAGCAGTTTAATGTGGACAGAGCCTCAGCGCTCGCATCCACTTACCTGATGGCCCTCTATGGTCACGAGCGATGGATTGACGGTGGCTACGGACAGTCGATTTACCTCAACCGCACACTCATTGAGAAGAAGAAACTATCGCTGAGCGAGATACAGAAACAGGTGGCCACACTGCTCATGGACTTTGAGGGCGTTCAACTCGCCTTCCCTGCGCTGGAGGCTACTCACCATCCGGACCTCTTCCCCTCGTACGCCAAACGTTGCTTTGGAGACGTTATCTTCACCTTGCAACCGGGCTGGCAACTGATGGAGAACAACAACCGTCCGCTGGATAAAGTAATAGATAACGCACCTGAGGTTCCGCTGATGTATTGGTCAGGAACAATCAGACCCTTCCCTGAAAATAAACTAACAGCATTAGATATATATGATATTCTACGAGATTAAGGTTAAATACCAAAGACAAACCGGTGAAGACAATCCCGGTAACGTAAAAGAATCGTACCTCATTGAGGGACTCAACTGCTCAGACGTCGAAGCACGTATGATGGAAATAATCAAGCCCTACGTGTTTGGAGACCTGGAGGTTACAGGCTGCACCAAGAAGCAGTTCTTTGAGATCATCAACAATCCCGAAGGCGACCGCTGGTACAAAGGACGTGTAGAGCTTATCACCATCGAGGATAACGGTAAGGAGACCCGCAAAACCGTCAGCGTGCTTGTTGAGGCAAGCTCTATCGCCGAGGCACAGAAGACTCTCAGCCACGCCATGAACAGCTACGACTGCGAGATTATCTCCATCGCCAAGACTCCGTTCTTGGAGGTTCACCGCGCCATCCACACAACTGATTAACTATTCACTATTAACTATTCGCTATCACTCGTGTCCTATCCGATTCACCAAATAGATATCCGTCGTGTGCTCCGCGAGAAAGCACCCAAGGCTCATGTGCCGGAGTTCGTCATCAACTACCTGGAGCGCATTGCGCACCTCAAGGAGCTGAACGAGTTCATGCGCACGCACACCGAGACGCGAGATATGCCACTCACGCGCGAGTATATAGCTGAGGGATTGCACTGCACAGGCGAACTTATCGGAGCAGAGAATATCCCGGCAAGTGGTGCTCCGCTCCTCTTTGCGAGCAATCACCCGCTTGGCGGACTGGACGGTATCATCCTGGCGACGCTGCTCAGCGAGAAGCGCAACGACCATTTGCGCGTAATCGTCAACGACCTATTGATGAACATCAAGCCTATAGCAGGTATCTTTGTGCCGGTGAATAAGGTTGGCGGTCAGAACCGCGCCTACGCCGAGCGCCAGGCAGAGTTGTGGAAATCGGACTTTGATATCCTAACCTTCCCTGCCGGAGCCTGCTCACGTAAGCACAAGATGTTTGACCCGCAGCTCAAGTCGGTGCACGACCTCGAATGGAAGCACTCCTTTATACGTCATGCCGTGCAGACTAAGCGCGATGTGATACCCGTTTACTTCGATGCCAAGAACTCGCGTTTCTTCTACAACCTGGCATACTGGCGCAAGCTGCTCGGCATTAAGCTGAATATAGAGATGCTTTACCTTGCGGACGAGATGTACAAGATGACCGGTACTCACTTCCGCGCCTATGTAGGTAAGCCGATACCATATACAACATTTGATAACACCCGTACTCCCCACGAGTGGGCTGAGTACGTAAAAGAACAAGTTTATGCAACAGCCGATAATTCCTCCCGTTGATAGGGAGCTACTTAAGAGCGAACTGAAAGAAGAATTCTTTCTGCGTCCGACCAATAAGGCCGGCAATATGATTTACGACATCACGGCCCATGATGCACCTAATGTCATGCGCGAGATAGCTCGTCTGCGCGAGATCAGCTATCGCGACGGTGGTGGAGCCACAGGTCTGGAGATGGACATCGACGACATGGACACTATGGCTGAGCCCTATCACCAGCTCATCGTGTGGGACCCTGAGCACGAGGAGATCGTGGGCGGTTACCGCTATCTCTGCTGCGAGAAGGCTAAGTTCGATGAGGCAGGTCAGCCGTATATCACGTCTGCTCACCTCTTCCACTACAGCGATTACTTCATCAAGGACTACCTGCCCTACACCATTGAGCTGGGCCGTGCCTTTGTGCAACCCATGTACCAGAGTCGTGATATGGGCGTTAAGTCGCTCTTTGCGCTGGATAATATATGGGATGGACTGGGAGCACTGTTCTACAACCACCCTGAGATTAAGTACCTGATTGGTAAGGTTACTATCTACCCCAGCTTTGATGCCGTATCGCGTAATCTCATCTATGCCTTCCTGCACCGCTTCCACCACGACCATAAGGGACTGGTGCGCCCGTATAACCCTGTAGATATATCTGTTGAAGGACAGGAGCTGGCAGATGAACTCTTCATCGGCGAAGACCCGCGTCTCAACTACCAGATTCTGCAGCGTGCCGTTCGTACACGCGGTGCTGTAGTGCCGCCTATGTTCTCGGCATACATCAACCTCACCGATACACTCCAGTTCTTTGGCAACGCCATCAACGACGAGCTTAGTGATGTATTCGAGACTGGTATCATGGTAACCATTGAAGATATTAACGAAGACAAGAAACTCAGGTATATTGGTGTTTACATCGAGTATATCAAGCAGTTGCTTGCAGAAAAACGAAATAATAACAAACGTAATAAAAACATTAGGTAATGAAAAAGATTTTAATTCTTATTGCATTGGTATTGCCGATGCTGTCTATGGCTCAGAATGACGTAGCTGTTGTGCCTGAGCTTCACGGAGTACTTATTTTCACGGACAACACACCCCTTGCTGACTACGACATCGTAGGTGAAATCACTTACCAGCAAGATTCGCCCGACCCCTACGTAGCTAATCCTGCTCAGTACGACAAGATTCGCCGCGGACTGGTCATCAACGCTATCTTGGCTAACCGCCAGGTAGA
Organism: Paludibacteraceae bacterium; assembly: GCA_017964045.1. Lineage (GTDB taxonomy): Bacteria > Bacteroidota > Bacteroidia > Bacteroidales > Paludibacteraceae > Colicola. The sequence goes on along the minus strand of JAGCSQ010000112.1, from coordinate 6,750 downwards.
GGGTATCATCACCGACATCCACGACAACGGAACGGGCTCGGCAAAGATGATTATTTTCCGTCCCGAAGCTAAGGATCGCAACCTCGCGCGCGTACACGAATATAAAGGTGTACTCTATTTCTACGACTGCGAGCCTAAGAATGCTTACACTTCTGTTAAGAAGTATGGTGCTCCTTCCAGCTTCCGCTACTCGGTTGTACGCAAGGGTGTCATCAAGAAAGCAGCTAAGAAGAAAATGCGCAAGCAGGGTGTCAACGCTGTTGTTGTAACCTACCGCACCACCATGCGCGATAAAGTTAATGCTATCCGCTTCGAGTAATATCGCCGAACGAATTCAAACTATACGTCGCACCCTTAATCCGGGTGTGACGTTGGTTTGTGTCAGCAAGTTCCATCCGGTGGAGGCTATCATGGAGGCCTATGAAGCCGGTGAGCGCGACTTTGGAGAGAGTCGTGTGCAAGAACTGCTTATGAAGCACGAGGCTCTGCCTAAGGATATACGCTGGCACATGATTGGTCACCTGCAGACTAATAAGGTTAGGGCTATTGTGCCCTTTGTCCACCTTATCCATTCTGTTGACTCGCTGCACCTGCTGGAGACCATCAACCGTGAGGCTGAGCGTATCGGCCGTGTAGTGAACGTCCTGCTGGAGGTCCATGTCGCTAAGGAATCCACCAAATCCGGCTTCACTCCCGATGAGATACTAAGTCTTACAGGTGCTCTGCACCGGTCTAACAGCGAAGCGGTCTTACAGTCGCCTTGCGACGGTCTAACAGCCATAGGCTGTCTTCCATTTGTCCGCATCTGCGGACTTATGTCCATGGCCACCAACACCGACGACGAAGCCGAAATCCGCCGCTGCTTCCGCGAAGTCGCCAATCTCTCTAAATCCATACAGCGAAGCTGTCTTACAGCGCCAGCGGTCCTTTCTATGGGTATGTCAGATGACTACCTCATAGCACAACAAGAGGGCAGCACTATGGTTCGCATAGGTACTACCCTCTTCGGTTCTCGTTATTAATACTTACAGACCTCCGGCCGATCCTACAATGCAGTGGTCCTACAGCAAGCTCTGCTTGCGGTCAACCGTTATTTCTTGAAATAACGGTTATACAGTCCTTGGAATCCGGCTCCATGGCGTGCTTCGTCGCGTGCCATCTCGTGAACGGTGTCATGTATCGGGTCGAGGTTCAGCTCTTTAGCGCGCTTAGCTATCTTGAGTTTATCTTCGCAAGCACCTGCTTCTGCCATCATACGTTTCTCCAGGTTGGTCTTGGTGTCCCATACAACCTCGCCGATCAGTTCAGCAAACTTAGATGCATGTTCAGCCTCCTCGTAAGCATACTGACGGAAGGCAGCTGCTATCTCGGGATAACCCTCGCGGTCTGCTTGACGGGCCATAGCCAGGTATTGTCCTACCTCGGTGCATTCGCCCATAAAGTGTGCGCGCAGTCCATCGTGGATGATAGGATCTTGCTCATCTTTAGCAACGCCTAATACGTGCTCGCAAGCCCATACCAGACCTTTGCTTTCATCTGCTACTTTCCACTCTACTATCTGTTTGCACTGTGGGCAACGCTCCGGTGCCGACTCTCCTTCGTGTACATACCCGCATATTGGGCAAATAAATTTCTTTTTCATACTGTTGTTAGATTAATTAATGGTTTATAAATAATAATTTTGCGACAAAGGTAGTGCTTTTTTTTCATATATACAAAAAAAAGTGCCCCGAAGGACACTTTTTTTGACCGCGGCAGAGCCGCTGTAAGACCACTGCGTTGCAGGACCGGCCTATGGCCTGTAGGACCGCTTCGCTGTAAGTCAATTTTTATTCATCAGCTTCGAGGGCAGCATCGGCGGCAGCGCGGGCTGCTTGGATAGCGGCGTACTCTTCAGCATTATGAACAGAGATGCGGTTGAAGTCGCGCAGACCTGTACCGGCAGGGATAAGGTTACCGCAGATAACGTTCTCCTTCATACCCTCCAGGTAGTCAACACGTCCTTGGATAGCAGCCTCGTTGAGGACCTTAGTGGTCTCCTGGAACGAAGCAGCCGACATGAACGACTTAGTACCCAGAGCAGCACGTGTGATACCTTGCAGAATCTGGCTAGCCGTAGCGCAGGTTGCGTCACGTGCAACAGCCAGCTTCTTATCGCGACGACGCAAGCTGGAGTTCTCGTCGTGCAGACGACGGGCCGTAACAATCTGACCTGCATGGAGCACCTCGCTCTCACCGGCATCGGTGATAACCTTCTTGCCCCAGATACGGTCGTTCTCGTCAAGGAAGTCCATCTTATCTACAATCTGACCCTCCAGGTAGCGAGTATCGCCGGCCTCTTGAATCATTACCTTACGCATCATCTGACGTACGATGATCTCGAAGTGCTTATCGTTGATTTCCACACCTTGCAGACGATATACAGCCTGTGCTTCGTTGACGATATAGTCTTGCACTGCTGTCGGACCCTGGATAGCCAGGATATCATCAGGAGTGATAGCACCATCCGACAATGCCACACCGGCACGTACATAGTCGCCCTCCTGTACCAATATCTGCTTGCTGAGCGGTATCAGATAGCTCTTAACCTCACCCAGACGGCTGGTGATACTGATTTCGCGGTTACCACGTTTGATCTTACCGAAGCTGATTTCACCGTCAATTTCAGCTACGATAGCCGGGTTAGACGGGTTACGAGCCTCAAAGAGCTCGGTTACACGCGGCAGACCACCCGTGATATCACCTGCGGTACCGAACGAACGGGTCTGTGTGAACAGCAGGTCACCAATCTTGATATCATCACCATCCTGGTGTACAAGCATGGCCTTAACAGGCAGGTTGTACGAACGGAGGATATTGCCTTCCTTATCAATGATGTGAGCAGTAGGCATCTTGGTCTTGTCCTTGGTATCTGTGATGTGAACTTCTTTCTTACCTGTTTGCTCATCAACCTCTGTCTTGCAGGTTACGCCCTCAATAACATCCTGGTAGCGCAACTTACCGGCGAGCTCGATAACGAGAGAAGCCTTGTAAGGATCCCACTCGCACACTTGCTGGCCTTTCTTGTACTCCTCACCCGGAGTAACAAACAGTTTACTTGCGTACGGTATATTGAATGTTGTGAGCACAACTCCTGTAGCGGGGTCAACGAGACGAAGCTCGTTCAGACGGCTAACAACGATAACGTCACCGGCGTCGGTGGTGATAGTACGGAGTTCGTCTATCTCAACGCGTCCGTCACGCGGCAGAGCGTAAGTATTCTGAGTAGCAGCGTTACCAGCGACACCACCGGAGTGGAAGGTACGCAAGGTCAGCTGTGTACCCGGCTCACCAATAGCCTGAGCAGCGATGACACCGACAGCCTCACCACGTTGTACCATCTGACGGGTAGCCAGGTTGCGGCCGTAGCACTTAGCGCAGACACCGTGCTTGCTCTCGCAAGTGAGGACGGAACGAATCTCTACTTCCTCAATACCTGCAGCCTCGATAGCAGCACATGCATCCTCACGAATCTCCTCACCGGCAGCAACAATCAGGTTGCCATCCAGGTCATGGACATCATGTACAGATACACGGCCCAAGATACGCTGAGTGAGCGTAGCCACAACGTTATCGTTCTGCTTGATAGCACGTGCTGTCAGTCCACGCAGTGTACCGCAGTCTTCCTCGGTGATGATAACGTCGTGCGATACGTCAACAAGACGACGGGTCAGGTAACCGGCGTCGGCTGTCTTCAAAGCCGTATCGGCAAGACCCTTACGAGCACCGTGAGTAGAGATAAAGTACTCGAGCACTGACAGACCTTCCTTAAAGTTCGACAGAATCGGGTTCTCAATAGTCTGACGTCCCTCAGCGGCACCGGCCTTCTGAGGCTTAGCCATCAGACCACGCATACCTGCAAGCTGCTTAATCTGCTGCTTACTACCACGCGCACCTGAATCCATCATCATATATACAGAGTTGAATCCTTGGTCGGCCTCCTGCATGTGCTTCATCAGCACGTCAGTAACCTGAGCATCGACCTTGTTCCAAGCGCCGACAACGTTGTTATAACGCTCGTCGTCACCCATTTCACCGAAGTTATAGAGCTCGGTGATGTTCTCAACTTCTGCATTTCCTTTGTTTACGAGGTCTTGCTTCTCCTCCGGGATAAGAATATCGTTGAGGTTGAAGCTCAAGCCTCCCTTGAATGCCATCTTGTATCCGAGGTCCTTGATGTCATCGAGGAACTTAGCCGTACGAGCCACACCGCAGGTCTTGATAACCTTAGAGATGATAGACTTAACGGCACCCTTCTTAAGGGTTACGTTCTGATAACCTACCTCTTCGGGCACGAAGGCATTAACCATAGCGCGACCCGGAGTGGTCTCGATGAGCTCACCGTTGATACGCAGCTTGATATTGGCGTGGATATCCACCTTACCCTCGTTCAGGGCAATGGTGCACTCCTCAGGGCTGTAGAATACCAGTCCCTCGCCCTTGACGCCGCTACGCGGTTTGGTGATATAGTACAGACCCAGAATCATATCCTGTGAAGGCACGGTGATAGGATTACCGTTAGCCGGGTCAAGAATATTGTGCGAGCCAAGCATCAGCAGCTGAGCCTCCAGGATAGCCTCGTTGCTCAGCGGCAAGTGAACAGCCATCTGGTCACCATCGAAGTCGGCGTTGAATCCGGCACATGCCAGCGGGTGCAGCTGAATAGCCTTACCCTCAATCATCTTAGGCTGGAAGGCCAAGATACCGTGACGGTGAAGCGTAGGAGCACGGTTGAGCAGAACAGGATGTCCCTCCATAACGTACTCAAGAATCTCCCAGATAACAGGCTCTTTGCGGTCGATAACCTTCTTAGCTGACTTAACTGTCTTAACCAGTCCGCGCTCGATGAGCTTACGGATGATAAACGGCTTGTAGAGCTCAGCTGCCATATCCTTAGGCAGACCGCACTCGTGCATCTTCAGTTCAGGACCTACAACGATAACCGAACGTGCTGAGTAGTCAACACGCTTACCAAGCAAGTTCTGACGGAAGCGTCCTTGTTTACCCTTGAGCGAGTCAGAGAGCGACTTGAGCGGACGGTTAGCATCAGACTTGATGGCAGTAGTCTTGCGGCTGTTATCAAAGAGGCTATCCACAGCTTCCTGAAGCATACGCTTCTCGTTGCGGAGAATAACGTCCGGGGCCTTGATCTCAATAAGGCGTTTCAGACGGTTATTACGTATGATAACGCGGCGATAGAGGTCGTTGAGGTCGCTGGTAGCGAAGCGTCCACCATCCAGAGGAACAAGCGGACGAAGCTCCGGCGGCGTTACCGGCACAACCTGCAGAATCATCCACTCCGGACGATTGCGGTTCTTGCTGGCACGGAAGGCCTCTACTATCTGCAGGCGCTTAAGAGCATCCTGCTTACGTTGCATTGATGAGTCGGTATCAGCGCGGTGACGCAGCTCGTAGGACAGAGCGTCCAGGTCGAGTTTGCTGAGCAGCTCGTAGATAGCCTCAGCTCCCATCTTAGCGATGAACTTATTGGGATCATCGTCTTCGAGTGATTGGTTATCTTCGGGCAGACGTGCGATGAGTTCATCGTAGTCCTCCTCGTCGAGCAGCATCAGGTCCTCTACTACCTCATCGCCAATCTGCTGACCTGCCAGAATGCCGGCACGCAGAACGATGTACTTCTCGTAGTAGATGATGGAATCCAACTTCTTTGTCGGGATACCGAGCAGCGCAGCCATCTTGGACGGCAGCGAACGCAGATACCATATATGAGCCACGGGAACGACCAGTTTGATATGGCCCATACGCTCGCGGCGCACTTTCTTCTCTGTAACCTCAACACCGCAACGCTCGCACACGATTCCTTTATAACGAATACGTTTGTACTTACCGCAATGGCACTCGTAGTCCTTGGTAGGACCGAAGATGCGCTCGCAGAACAGACCGTCGCGTTCGGGTTTGTAGGTACGGTAGTTAATTGTTTCCGGCTTAAGCACCTCGCCTGAGCTGAGTTGCATGATTTCGTCCGGCGAAGCCAGACCAATAGAAATCTTCGAGAAACCGGTTCTTTTATTATTATCTTTTGTGTATGCCATAATTCAAATCTGTTTATTCCATCGTTATTGACAAAGCCAAACCTTGGAGTTCGTGTAGCAATACATTGAGTGACTCGGGCAGTCCCGGTGTAGGCATCGGCTCACCCTTAACGATAGCCTCGTAGGTGCGAGCACGACCCATAACGTCGTCAGACTTAACGGTCAGAATCTCTTGCAGCACATGAGCAGCACCGTGTGCCTCCAGTGCCCAAACCTCCATCTCACCGAAACGCTGACCACCGAACTGTGCTTTACCACCGAGCGGCTGTTGCGTGATGAGACTGTACGGACCAATTGAACGAGCGTGCATCTTGTCGTCAACCATGTGACCGAGCTTCATGAAGTAGGTGACACCTACGGTAGCCATCTGGTCGAAGGCCTCACCGGTACCACCATCATAGAGCTGAGTCTTACCGGCACGCGGCAGACCTGCCTTGTCGGTCCACTCGTTCAGCGAGTCAAGTGTACAACCATCGAAGATAGGAGTAGCAAACTTAACACCCAGCTCGCGACCTGCCCAACCGAGCACAGCCTCGAATATCTGACCGATGTTCATACGTGAAGGCACACCCAGCGGGTTAAGTACGATATCCACCGGAGTACCATCTGCCAAGAATGGCATATCCTCTACGCGGACAATCTTACTAACGATACCCTT
>JAGCSQ010000111.1 GCA_017964045.1 Paludibacteraceae bacterium | reverse complement strand
CCGGATTCGTTGGAGAAGGCCACTACCGTTGAGGTCGTCTTGGGCGTAATACCCCAGATGGTTGTGTCCACCTGACTGAGCTGTGATTCATTGACGGGCAGTCCGTGCTCGAAGGACTTCTTGCCATCACGCAGAATGTCTTCGCTCACATCACCCAGGTTGATGTACAGGTCGCCGTCATAACCGTCAGGGTTGGTATGTCGTGGGTCCATGAGCCATAGCTCGATGTACTCAATATTGGCTTTCTCAAAGTCGGTATTATCCAGTCGTCGCATCATACCACCCCAGTTCTGACGAGGATTACTCAGTTTACCATCTGCCGTGAAGTGGTTGTAGCTTACGTTGTACGGACCGCGCTCTTCGGGATAGAAACTCAGGTTGAGCACGCCGAGTTTAGTGTCTTCGTTAGCTAGTTGCTGACGGTTGGGGTATATCTCCTGTGAATAGACGATACGCGTACGGTGGTCAGACATGGCGTTCGGGTCGTTCTTGATATGCTCAGGCGTATTGCTCTGCGGGTAACCGAAGATAGGATCGACGATGTACCATGACATGAGAGCACGGTGCTGGTTGTATTCGATATTGCTTATCTTGCTTGCGTCAGCAAAGGTTGATGGCGTAGCAGATAAGAACCAACTATTGGGGTAGTGTACGTCAATACCTGTTGTTGTGGCTTCAAAGTCGTCTATATATGATGTTCCTGCCTTACCGACATCGTTGGTATGACCGGGTATAAGGTGAGCGAACTCAGCACCTACCTGCAGCGTTGATGGTTGTGTGGCGTTAATCCATGGAATGCGATCAATGGCGTTGGTGAGCCATTGCATCTCGGTCTTCCAGTTGAGGTTGAGTCCCCATACGGTGTTTGCCAGTGGTTCGCTACCGGTGTTGACCTTAGTGGTCAGCGGACGCTCTCTCAAGTGCATGATAGTACCACCGATGACAAAGTCTTTATTGAACTGATACTCCAGGTGCGCACCAAACAGCGACTTACGTTGCAGCGAGAAGGTCGACTGATTCTCCAGCTTGACATCTACGTTGGTACCTGAGGATAGGATAGACTCATTGATGATGGTTACTGTTCCCATCATGTAATCGACGGTATAGTCCACGTTCTCAACGAGGGTAGCACCACCGGCTGTTACGGTGACGCTTCCGCGAGGTATGTTCATCGCGTTCAGGCGTATCTCGTTGCCGGCAGAGCCTTTGTACTTACCGGTCAATCGGAACTTATTCTTCTCCGACGACTCCTGTGCCACTACGAGTGTTGAGTCGTATAGTTCGGGATAGCAGTATTTCTTCGACAGCGCTGAACCCTTACCCAGCAAGCTGTCCAGATACGAGCCGAAAGGTTCCAGTACGGGGAATATTATTCGTCCGTTGGATGACATTACGGTGTATCCCTCCAGGTAGTCGAAGCGTCCATCCGGCGAGGGGTTGTTCTTCTGGTCCATGCGGTCGAGTTTGAATACACGAATCAGTTGCTTGCCGTTGACGGATGACGGACCTTCATTCAGATACTGAACCTGCGTGCCGACGCTGTCATTGCGATACTGGATGTATAGTTCAAACTTATCGCTGCTGATGCTACTGGCTCCAAGCCAATAGATATTCTTCATCATCAGGTCCCATGTACCTGCTCCTTTCTTCTCGGGCGAGTTAGCCGTGCTCTTGAGCAACTTGAGGAATAGGCAGTTTGGCGCTCTGGTGGCGTCGTTGTTGTCTGTTGAGAACTCACCCACCTGATAAACCTGACCGTTAGCCGTGTACTCATATGCCACGGCGAGTACCTCGTCTTGGTTGAGGGCTTGCTTGAGGGATATATAACCCAATGAGGCATTCAGGGTATATTCGCTGGACATGAGCAGTCTTGCCGACTCCAACTTCTCGTATTCATTACCGCCTTCCATCAGCACCTCTGCCACCTGACCTATAGTTTGTATGCTACGTGTCTCGGGATTGGTGGTTGCCCAATCGTATAACGTGTTGGAATGGTTATCGGGCATGGTTGCTCCTGCCGTTGGTGCCCAGTTGGGGTTTTGTATATGCGAACTCTGCGATTCACCCAGGTCTGCAAAGCCGACGATATTACGTGCCTGGTCATATACGCCACGACGGTTGGTAACCCACACCTCTATACGGTTGATGGTTACACCACTGGCTATGTATGGCGGCGAAGCCAAGGCTTTCTCGTAGTGGTCGCGGAAGTAGTAGCCCAGGAAGAAGTGACGGTTCTCGTCGTACTCATCGATGCCCACGTCGAACTTGGTTGTCTGTGCTCCGCCCTTACTGCTCACCGACTGGCTTTCGCTGTTCTGCTGACTGATGATTCCCTGTACCTTCAGTTTACCGAACTTAAGAGTGGTCTTGAATCCGAACAGAGCCTGTGTTCCGCGTATCAGGTTTGAGTTGAGGTCCATGGTTACGTTACCTGCCTCTATCGACTGAATGATATCATCCTCCTGACCCTTGTATGCCAACTTCAGGTTCTGCTGGTCTTGCGAGAACGAGGCTTCGGTGTTGTAGTTGAGTTTGAAGTCCAACCGTTCACCTACCTTACCATTCACGTTCACTTGTATCTTCTCGTCGAAGTTGAATATATTATTGTTTCGCGAGCGTTCGTTCAGGCTGGGGTTGTTGATGTACTGGTGGTTGAAGGCAAAGAGCAGCTCTGCCGAACCTTGCAGCTTCAGTTGTACGCCACCCGGACCGAATACCTTGTCTGCCGGACCGATGTTGAACTTCATGTCGGTGATGTCGAACTTCTTCTCGTTGTTATGCTCCACCTCGCTTATCTTCTGCTGCCAATATTTGTGCATCATCTGCTGTTCGCTGTAGTCCTGATACTCTTTATTGGTCATCAGGTACGGCGTTGTTATGTCCACATCGCCTATCTTGGTGTGCACAACGTAGTATCCCGTTGATGGTTGATACACCACCTCGGTCTTCATGTTGTCCGGTTCAGGTAGTTGAGTAGATAGTGGTTGCGTTATGGCAGTGTCGTTTTTATATACGATGTCGCCATTTTCATCGCGTGTAGCCTCACCGTTGAGTATAGCCAGTTCTTCCTCCTTAGCCTTACGTGCAGCCTCCTCTGCCATCTTACGGTCATTACGCGCAGACGGTATCAGCGGCTGCCGCTGCGCATACAGGCTCAACGGCAATAATAACAAAACAAGAATATGTAGGAATCTACTCTTCAATTTTCAATTTTCAATCTTCAATTTTCAATCTTCAATCAAAGCATCTTCAACGCTGCTTTAATCACTGCTTCCACCTTAGCCGTCGGCTCTGCTTTCAGCACCTTATCCACAGCCTTACTGCTGGCTGCGGCTGCAAAACCGAGCATCGTCAGTGCGCTCACTGCCTCGTCCTTGATAGGATTAGACTCTACCGGGAAGAGTACATCGCTTGGGATAGCGCTGTCATTGCTGTCACCTGTGCCCAGGTCAACCTTTAGCACTTTATCCTTCAGGTCCACGATTATGCGCTGTGCGGTCTTGGGTCCGAGTCCTTTAACCTGACTGAGCACCTTGCTGTTGCCGGTGGCTATTATCTGACGCACTTCGGCGGCTGTATAGCTGCTTAGTATCAGTCGTGCCGTGTTGGCTCCGATACCGCTGACGGTCATCAGCATCAGGAACAACTCGCGCTCGCCTTTGGTGAAAAAACCGAACAGGTCGTGTGTGTCTTCGCGTATAATCTCTGTGACGAACAGTTTGGCTTTCTCGCCTTCTTTACCTACTAATGCTGAGTAGCACGGCAGTGCGATATTGATCTCATAGCCTATTCCACCGGCTTCTACAACGGCATACGTCGGATTCAGTTCCGTCAACTCTCCATGAATATAATCTATCATAATCCTATATTTTGGCGCATAATAATGCAATTTAGCGCGCAAAAGTACAACAAATTTTTCAAACTCGCAAATAAATTTGCATGGATGCAAATAAAGTTGTAATTTTGCACCGCTTTTTAGTAAATTTACGTTACAATCATGAAGCGACACATACTTTTTCTTGTATCTATGTTTACGGCACTGACTTTGCATGCCGGCATCACTACTTACACATTCACTAACGTCAACTGGGGCACAGCTGAAAATGCCTGGACCTGCAATAAGGCAGGAGCAGCCTATGAAACGACCACCAATCCTAACTTCCAGAATGGAGTTAAGGTTACATCTAATGCCACTTATACAGGTGCGGGAGCGACATCTGTCAGCAGTTTTACCAACGTGCGTCGCATAACTCTCAACTATGCCACAACCACTTCCGGTAAAGGCTCTTTCCGTATCCAAGTCGGCACCAATGCTCCTATCGATACAGCCGTTACTATTGGCCAGGCTAATCACGATTTGACCATCGTGCTGCCTGAGGCACAAACGGGACAAATAACCTTTCAGGTTAACTGCACGAAAAACTCTATTTACTTATATAAGATTTCCATCCGCTCAGAGGACGGCTTGTCGCCTATATTCACCCAATCGACCTTCCAGCTTGTGACGGCTCTGAATCAGTTGCAGGACTCTGACCAAATCATCTTTGGTGTGGCAGATAACACAACTAATATGATTATGGGTTATTACGACGAATATATCTCTCAGAATAATATCCATGCTATCAAGGGCAAGTACAATGCCGGACGCGATATCGTTGACGCCAACGACGATGCTATTTACGCCATTCGTATCTCTGCCGACCCGGCAACTGGCAATACGGCTTATATCTTCCAGGACGAACTGCGTTACGAGCAGGCTTACCTGGTTGCCAGCGGTGGTCGCACCAAGAATAAGTTGACCCTCTATACCGACGTCACCTCATCTGCTTACGGCAATAACGGCTACTGGCACATGACCATTGCGGCAGACGGAACGGCTGTCATCGAGAACCTTGGTACGAGCGAGCGCAAGTACATGCAGTATAATGCTTCAGACAAGCTCTTTGGTTGCTATGGCGACCCCAACTCGCAGACTAAGGTATGCCTCTATCGTGAGGTGCCTGCACCCGCATCTACCGACCCGGTT
>JAGCSQ010000110.1 GCA_017964045.1 Paludibacteraceae bacterium | reverse complement strand
GTTGCAAATTACGCAGTTGAGACAAGAGAGTCTCAATAGCGAACTTCGAGTGGCCAAGGATATACAGATGAACATGCTTCCATCAAATAATGTTGAGACTAAGCAGGAGGGAATAGATATATTTGGTTATTTGCTTCCTGCTAGAGAGGTTGGTGGAGACTTATACAATTTTTTTGTTCGAGACGGCAAACTCTTCTTCTGTATAGGTGACGTGAGTGGAAAGGGTGTTCCTGCAGCCATGACGATGGCTCAGACGATGTCGCTGCTTCGGTCTGCACCTAATCAGGAGAACAATCCGGCCCGTATAATGCGCGTTCTAAATAGGATGCTTAGCAGTGGTAATGATTCTAATATGTTCGTTACTATGTTCCTTGGTATCTTGGATTTGCCTACGGGTCAGTTGCGGTACTGCGATGCGGGACATGATGCTCCGCTTGTTATGGTGGATGGAGAAAAGCAAGTGGTTGATGTAAATCCCAATCTGCCATTAGGTGTATTTGAAGATACTCAATATGAAGTGCAGGAAACACAAATCAAGCCGGGCAGTATGATATTGTTATACACCGACGGTTTGACTGAGGCTAAGGATAATGAACACCATCAATATGGTTTACATCGAATAGAAGAAGTTCTTGAGCTTTGCGCAGCATCAAGTCCGATGGATTTGATAGAATCAATAAATGAGAGTGTTCGCGGTTTTGTAAAAGGTGCAGAACAAAGTGATGACCTCACACTTTTAGCGATTAAATATTCACCATTGCAATTTGAAAGCAAGCTAACGAAATCCATTACTCTTAAAAATAATGTTCGGGAAGTGGCGAGATTAAGCGAGTTCATCAAATCAGTAATGGAGGAGTTGTCGATAGATAAATCCTTGTCACGTCAATTGCGATTAGCAATCGAGGAGGCTGTGGTGAATGTGATTGATTATGCTTACCCACCGGAGATAGATGGCAAAATAGATGTGCAACTGCAGACAGACGGTAAGCGGCTTAAGGTAATCATTTGTGATTCAGGAGCAGCATTTGACCCAACAACAAAAGAGCAAACAGACACATCTTTGTCGGTAGAAGATAGACAGATAGGTGGCCTGGGTATCCTATTGGTGCGCGAATTGATGGATACAATTAATTACGAACGTGTAGAAGGAAAAAATATATTGACATTAATAAAAAATATATAAATTATGAATGCAAAAATTGAAGAAATCGAGGGCAAGTACATTGCCACGTTAGAAGGTGAAATGGATACTGCAGCTGCAGTAGAAGTAGAAGAAATCCTTAAGCCGCTTTATGCTGCGGACGGTAAAGATGTTATCATTGACTGCAAAGGTTTGGAATACATAGCCTCCAGTGGTCTGCGTATATTGCTTAGCATACTAAAGGGTGCTAAGGCAACGGGCAGTCGCGTCGTACTTCGCAGCGTAAATGGTGATATCAAGAACGTCTTTAAATTGACTGGCTTCATCAATATTTTTGAATTTGAAGATTAATCATTATATCCATGAAAACATCAGCTCCATTGACCAAGACCCAATACGGTCTTTACGTAGAGTGTGCCAATCACTCCGGTGAGGCATTCTACAATATTCCATATTGCTATACTCTTGATGGCAGTCTGGATGGTGAGAAACTTCGTTGTGCGATTGAAACGGCAGTAAAGGCACATGCGACATTGTTCACGCGTATTGTATTGTCAGATGATGGTGAGCCGCAGCAACAGATTGATAATTCAGAAATAGAGAGTTGGCAATTGCATATAGAAACATGTTCTGATATTAGTGCAGAAAAGCTTGCGTTTGTTCAGCCGTTTAATATTGTTGGCGATAGGCTTTTCCGTATCCGCTTGCTCAAAGACTCAGAACACTTCTATATTTTACAGGACATTCATCACATCATAAGCGATGGAGCATCTCGTAGAGTTTTGCTTAGTGATATTGAGAGTGCTTACGTTGGCAATGCTGTACAATCGGAAACACTGACGCAGGCAGATGTGGCGCTGGTGGAAGAAAAACTACGTGATTCAACCAGGTTTAATGACGACAAAAATTGGTATACAACGACATTTGATTGTTCGGATGTTTACAGTCCAATCTTGGGAGATATAATTGTTGATGGAGTCAATGAAAAGAAGGACGGACTCATTAGGCGTACTATGAGTGTAAATCTCGATGAAATCGAGACGTATTGCAAGCAGAACAACATATATAAATCAACTTTCTTTACCGCTGCATATGGATATCTGCTTGCAAAATTCAACAATGAGCAACAATCGCTCTTTGCTACTATCCACAATGGTCGCGCAGACAAACGAATGTCTCATTCTTTAGCCATGTTGGTAAAGACACTGCCGGTTTATACCAAGTGGGACAATGATACAGCTACTATTGATTTTTTGCATCTAGAGCAAGAACAGATGAGCGGTTGCCGTGAGCATGATGCATATGCTTATAGTGATGTCGTAACAGAACTTGGCATACAACCGGCAACGATGTTTGCATGGCATGGTGACCTGTTTGATAGTCTGGAGTTTGCGAATCGTCAATTGCAGGCAGAGCGCTTGAATAATAATACTCTTGAAGTTCCTATATATGTCAAGGCTTATATTCGCGATAGACACTGTGTAGTAGAGGCCGAGTATAATGCTGTGGAGTATTCAGAGACATTAATAAGGCAATTGCTCGAGAGTTATGAGGCAGTAGTAACGAACATTTTGACTACTGATTTCGTTAGAGATATAGATATAACGACCGATGAACAATTGGCATTGTTGGATTCGTTCAATCCTCAGGGTGTAGACTATGACGACTCCCAAACCATTGTGTCGTTGTTTAGAGCACAGGTTAAAGCTAATCCAGACAAAATAGCCGTTGTATTCAAGGATAATCGTTATACCTATCGTGAGGTTGATGAGATATCAGATCGTATTGCGGCTTTTGTAGCCTCCAAGGGGCTTGGTCGTGAAGATGCGGTGTCTGTGCTTATTCCACGTTGTGAGTGGATGGCAATAGCTTCCATAGGTATCCTCAAAGCCGGTTGTGCATACCAACCACTTGACCCGACCTATCCTAAAGAGCGACTTAATTTCATGGTACAGGATGCCGGTGCACGCTTGCTCATTGTAGATGAGTCTCTCTCTGATGTGTTGGATGAATACAAAGGAGATGTGCTCTTGACAAAGGACATTCAATGCCTTCCGGCTGCCATGGTTTTGCCAGAAGGACCCAAGCCTGAGGACTTATTCATCCTATTATATACATCTGGTTCAACAGGTGTTCCTAAAGGCTGCCGCCTGACGCACAGAAATCTTGTATGCTATTGCAATTGGTATTGGAAGAAATACAACCTCAAGCCGGAGCATAACGTTGCTGAATATGCCAGCTATGGATTTGATGCTCACCAGGATGGCATTTATCCGGCATTGACAGCCGGAGCGACAACTCATATAATTCCGGAGGAACTGCGTCTTGACCTCATGGCTCTTAATGACTACTTTGAGAATGAGCATATTACGCATGTGTTCATTACAACTCAAGTGGCATATCAGTTTGCCACAAGCATAGAGAATCACTCTCTGCAACATCTTACATGTGGTGGCGAAAAATTGGCATCGTTAACTCCACCTAAGAACTACACCCTTCACAACGGTTACGGACCTACAGAAGCTACTATAGTGATAACCACCTTTGATGTTGATAAAAAATATAAGGATATACCTATCGGTGCACCATTGGAGAACGTACGCTTATACGTTGTTGACCAACAGGGGAAAAGGCTTCCCTTGGGAGCACTGGGAGAATTGTGGGCTGCCGGACCGCAAGTGGGACGCGGCTATCTCAATCGTCCGGATAAAACAGCTGAGGTATTTATTACTAACCCATTCACCAATGATCCGAAGTTCGCTCCGATGTACCGCACCGGAGATATTGTACGCTACCTGCCTGATGGAAATATCCAGTTTATCGGGCGTAGAGACGGACAGGTAAAGATCCGTGGATTCCGCATAGAACTAAAAGAAGTCGAGGCAGTCATTCGTGAGTTCCCCGGCATCAAGGACGCAACGGTACAAGCTTTCGATGAAGAAGGTGGAGGTAAGTATATCGCTGCTTATGTGGTCAGTGACGCAAAAGTGGATATAGATGCTCTCAATAATTTCATCCTGGACCAAAAACCACCTTATATGGTTCCGGCTGTAACGATGCAGATAGATGCTATACCACTTAACCAAAATCAGAAGGTTAACAAAAAAGCACTACCTATACCGGAGAAGAAGGCTGCGGCCGTGGAGGAAACAAATGTTCCGATGAACAGCCTTGAGCAAGAGTTGCACAAGATGATAGCCGGAATTATAAATACCACCGAGTTTGGTGTTGCCACGCCACTCGGATACGTAGGACTAACATCTATCTCTGCTATAAAATTGGCAATACAGATGCAGAAACGCTTTGGCATTATCCTTGATGCCAAGTCGCTATCTAAAACAGGTACACTGCAAACCATCGAGAATGCTATCTTGGATAAAATGCTTGGTACAGCAAGTGACTCTAATGAAGTTAAGGATACTGTTCCTGATACTGCCGAGGCCCAACCGGTTTCGCTCAGCTATGCGCAAACAGGTGTTTACTTTGATTGCCTGCGCAATCCATCCACAACGCTCTATAATATCCCAATGAAGATAGCGTTCTCAAAAGATACCGACACCACGGTTCTTGCTAATACTATCCGCTCATTGATAAAGGCACATCCTCAAATGACCGTACACTTTGGTGATGACGGATCGGATATAGTGCAGATAATGGAACCGGAACAGTCCATAGATATACCTGTACGCACGCTTAAAGAAAACGAACTGGAGCAATACAAACACGATTTTGTACATCCGTTTGACCTTTCCGTTGGTCCGCTTTACCGCTTTGAGATAATCACAACAGAAAAAGCCGTTTACCTCTTGATGGATATTCATCACCTAATTTTTGACGGTGGATCTGCTGATTTATTCCTGACGCAATTGTGTGACTTGTTGAATGGTGGGCAACTAGAGTCTGAAGACCTTGGTTATGCCGCATATGTTCATGCCGAGAAAGATGCCGAGGGCGGTGACGAGTACGTGGCTGCTAAAGAATTCTTTGCTTCGCGCCTCGCAGAGATTGAGGCTGCTACTGAAGTGCCAAGCGACGTGGCTAACCCAGTTAAAGGAACCATCGGTAAAGCAATGTCTCAGCTTGACATGAATACTATCGATGCCTTCTGTCGTGCACATAACATCACTCCTGCAGCCTTCGTTTTGGCGGCTATATATTATGCACTCTCTCGCTTTGCTAACAACGAGCAAGTATGTATAACCACTGTATCCAACGGCCGTTCTAATCTTCGTATCCGTAACACTATTGGTATGTTTGTCAACACACTGGCTGTTAGTGCGAAGATTGGCCAGCAAACCATTGCCGACTTCGTACGAGAGGTGGCTGCTAACTTCGACGAGACCCTACAGCATGAAAACTATCCGTTCGCGCAGATAGCTGCTGACTTTGGTTTGACAGCGGAAATACAGTATGTCTATCAACTTGGTGTCATCAATAAATACGAGTGTGGTGGAAAAGAACTTGAGATAGAAAGCCTTGAACTGAATGTACCCAAGTTCCCAATCACATTCTTTATCCGTGACATCAACGGTAAGGCTACGGTCTGCGTGGAATACGACAATGGCCGTTACTCAGCTCACCTGATGCAGAGTCTCGCTGATGCCATCACTGTTACAACAGATAGAATGGTAAATGCTCCGGATAAGGCTCTAACATCAATCTCAATCGTCAGTGATGAAGAGCAGAAGCGTATAATAAAGATAGGTGCCGGCAAGGATATTGATGTGGACCTTAGTAAGACTTTTGCCAACCTCTTTACCGAGCAGGCACATCGTACACCGGATGCTCCTGCAGTGGTCGATCGAGACAGCCAACTCACGTATGGCGATATGGACCATTATTCTAACGCGCTCGCGCGACAACTAATTGACTTTGGTGTGCAACCCAACGATTTCGTCTGCGTCATGCTCGACCGCTTCAAGGAGTTCCCGTTGGCGGTGCTTGCAATCCATAAGGCAGGAGCAGCATACACTCCGCTTGACTTTGAGTATCCGAACGAACGACTCAGTTACATGCTTGAGAACTCAGAGTCTAAGGTGCTCATAACAACGCATAGTGTGCTCGAAGCAAAGCAAGCTGAGGGCGATTTCAGTACCGCTGCGGCTAAGACATTCTTCATCGATGACTTCATGGCCGACGTGCCTGAGGCTGAACCGATAGACCTCTCTAATCCTGAAGGGCTGGCATATATGATCTATACCAGTGGCTCAACCGGCAAACCTAAGGGAGCAATGCTTCATCAGGCTGGTTTGCGTAACTTCATCGCCGTGGTTATCGATATGGAGAAACTAACTGCTGCAGATCGTATCAGTGGACACCGTTCGTTCTCGTTCGATGCCCATATTGAAGATATGTACCCTGTCCTTACTCTTGGCGGTTCATTCCATATTATGCCTACCGAGATTCGTAAGGATCTTGGTGCTATACGTCAGTTCCTCTTCGACCATCAGATAACCGGTGGTGGTTATTCTACGGCAATGACATGCTTGCTGCTCAATACATTCGATGACCTGCCTATACGTTTCACAACAGGTGGTGGTGAAAAGATGAGCGGAGTCTATTCAGACCATATAGAGATTATTAACGTTTATGGACCTACTGAGTGTACCGACGATACCTCCTACTACGCTATCCCAGCCGGACAGCGCATAGAGAATATACCTATCGGTGAATCTGTCGCTAACAACTGGAACTTCATTGTTGACACAGCCGGCCACCTTGTACCGCAAGGTGTGGCAGGTGAATTGTGCT
>JAGCSQ010000109.1 GCA_017964045.1 Paludibacteraceae bacterium | reverse complement strand
TGGTAAGTGCTACCGGCGATGCCCCAGTGTTGAGTAGTACGACCGGCTGCAAGCGAGTAGTGCACTCCGGTCTGCAGACTGAAATGATACGGCAACAAGAAGTCAATAGCAACACCTATCCGTCCACCATGAAGATAGGTGTCCGGATAGGTTTTATTGCGCGTACGCTGGTTGTTCTGCACGTAGCCCACCTCAATACGCCATTCAACGCCGAAGTTATACACCGGCTTCTCCTTCACACGACGTGTCGGGTCAAAGAACGCCCCCTCTGTCGTCTGTAAATCAGGCGTCTTGATGGTCGGAGCACTCTTGTCCTTCTGAGCAAAAGAAGCAGCAGCAACCAGCAACGATAATATTACTATTAAACCTCTACGTTTCATTTCCGCTGTAATGGCGGTGATTGATTAGAGTTGCGGTCCGGCAGGAACCAGAGCCTTACCGGCTGCGTTGAACTCGTACTTAGCAAAGTTCTTAATGAAACGACCTGCCAAATCCTTAGCCTTAACGTCCCACTCTGCAGCGTCTGCATATGTGTCGCGCGGGTCAAGAATCTTAGGATCAACACCCGGAAGCTCTGTCGGTACCTCGAAGTTGAAGTAAGGAACCTTCTTTGTCGGAGCCTTCAGGATAGAACCGTCCAGGATAGCGTCGATGATACCACGTGTGTCACGGATAGAGATACGTTTGCCTGTACCGTTCCAGCCTGTGTTAACGAGGTAAGCCTTGGCGCCTGATTTCTCCATACGCTTAACCAGTTCCTCTGCATACTTAGTCGGATGCAGCTCAAGGAATGCCTGGCCGAAGCAAGCCGAGAAAGTAGGTGTCGGCTCAGTGATACCACGCTCTGTACCTGCCAACTTAGCGGTGAAGCCGCTCAGGAAGTAGTACTTTGTCTGATCAGGAGTCAAAATAGATACCGGAGGCAGTACACCAAAAGCGTCAGCACTCAGGAAGATAACGTTCTGAGCAGCCGGACCTGCAGAAACAGGACGTACGATCTTCTCGATATGGTCGATAGGATAACTTACGCGAGTGTTCTCAGTTACGCTCTTGTCATCAAAGTCAATCTTTCCGTCTTTGTCAACGGTTACATTCTCCAGCAGAGCGTTGCGACGAATAGCGTTGTAGATATCCGGCTCTGACTCCTTGTCAAGCTTGATGACCTTAGCGTAGCAACCACCTTCAAAGTTGAATACACCGTTATCATCCCATCCGTGCTCGTCATCACCGATGAGCAGACGCTTCGGGTCTGTACTCAATGTGGTCTTACCTGTACCGCTCAATCCAAAGAAGATTGCGGTGTTCTTGCCTTGCATATCGGTGTTAGCCGAGCAGTGCATAGCAGCAATACCCTTCAGAGGCAGATAGTAGTTCATCATTGAGAACATACCTTTCTTCATCTCACCACCATACCATGTGTTGATGATTACTTGCTCGCGTGAACTGATATTAAATACAACAGCTGTCTCGCTATTGAGACCCAACTCCTTATAGTTCTCTACTTTAGCTTTAGAAGCGTTGTAAACAACAAAGTCCGGCTCAAAAGCAGCTTCTTCCTCAGCAGACGGCTTGATAAACATGTTGCGTACAAAATGAGCCTGCCAAGCAACCTCCATAATGAAACGAACTGCCATACGGGTGTCCTTGTTAGCACCGCAGAATCCGTCAACGACATACAGTTTCTTGTTTGAGAGCTCTTTCTTTGCCAGATCTTTGAGCTTAGCCCATGACTCCTCAGAGCACGGCTTGTTGTCGTTCTTGTACTCCTCGCTGGTCCACCAAACAGTGTCCTTTGAGTTCTTGTCCATAACGATGAATTTATCCTTAGGTGAACGACCTGTGTAAACACCTGTCATCACATTAACAGCACCGAGTTCAGTGAGCTGACCTTTGTCAAAACCCTCCAACTCAGGTTTCATCTCCTCATTAAAGAGAACTTCATAAGAAGGATTGTAAACGATTTCGGTTGTACCGGTGATACCGTACCGAGTTAAATCCAAATTTTTAGCCATAATTTATATTGTTTTATAGATATTAATTAATCTCAAAATATTTGCCGCCTTCTTAAGGGCATACAAAATTACTGCTTTTTTTTGAAATAGCAAAATTTCAGTAGAAAATTGGCAAAAAAAGCACATTTTTGCTACCTAAATGTTACAAAAATGCAGAAAATATGCTAAAAAACATATTTTTTTGCAAAAAAATTTGCACGAATGAAAAATAAGCAGTACTTTTGCACCGTGTTTTTCATGGTATTAGATTTAAGGTTAAGTAAAGATTGGGTTGTCGTGATGACAATCCTTCTTTTTTTTATGTAGATTTTGTTGCACTAATGCAGAAAAAGATGTACCTTTGCAGGTTGAATATGTGTAAGGCTTACGACATAGCGGATTTAGAGCAGGCTATCAGGGTTTTGCAATCGGGCGGAGTCATTCTTTATCCCACCGATACAGTTTGGGGAATAGGCTGCGACGCTACAAACGAGCAAGCCGTCGCGCGCGTATATAGTATTAAGGAGCGCGAAGACACCAAGTCAATGCTCGTGCTGGTGGATTCATCGGAGAGACTGGACGCTTATCCTGACCTGCCTGAACAGGCGCGACCGACAACGGTTATTTATCCCAATGCACACGGACTGGCAAAAAACCTTATCGCTGCGGACGGAAGCATAGGAATAAGAATCACAAACGAGGCCTTCTCGCAAGCGCTGTGCAGACAATTCGGCAAACCGATAGTATCAACATCGGCTAATATAAGCGGAGAACCAACGGCACGGAACTTTGGCCAAATAAGCCAGAAAATCATTGAGCGCGTGGACTATATCTGCCGCTACAGGCAGGATGATACAAGCGAATGCGCACCGTCAAGGATAATTAAAATCGAAAAAGACGGTAGCATAAAAGTTATTAGAGATTGATATGAGTTGGAAACTGAGACATAGATTATCGCAAGCACTGTACCTGACAGTAGATATATTGGCTGCTGAACTGGTGTGGTTCCTGTTCTTATCATTCCGATGGATGGTACTTGACGACCGCGTTACAAGCTTTGACGAGTTCTTTGCTCCGGCATTTGACTTCTCAATTAGCTACAGCTACCACCCGATTGTCTTATTCCCCTTAGGCTGTATCATCGTTTATTACTTTGCCGGTTATTATCTCCGACCCGGCAAAAGACGCGTAGCCGAATTGGTGCTAAATACTTTCGTCAGTTCAGTAATCATTACCCTTGGAGCATTCTTCTTTATCATCCTTGATGACGTTGAGGTAAGCGATATCGCTCGCTACTATAAGTCCGTGAGCGTTCTATTTGTCCTTCAATTCGGCATCATACTGGTGGCACGATTGATACTTTATTCCGCTTATCAGGCTCGTACCCTGCGCGAGACAGTGATTATCCGCTGGGAAAAGGGCATGACCGAAAAGCAACTCTATCAAAAAATCAACGAACTCTTCCCCAGCCGTAAGCAGATAGCCATTGAGCCGCGTATGTATGATATCCTGACCGGTGCAGCAAGGATTATCCACATTGACGAAGCACCGCTCATCGTTGTTACAGAGCCTAAGATGGCAGATTGGGAACTGGTGATGAAGCGTACGTTTGATATCATGGCTTCGCTAATCGCCATGATAGTGCTCTCGCCGCTGATGGCCGTCATTGCCGTGCTCGTTCGCCTCGATAGCCCCGGACCAATCATCTACAGCCAAGAGCGTATTGGTCTGTGGGGACAACCATTCCGCATCTACAAATTCCGTACTATGGTAGCCGATGCAGAACAAGATACACCGCTGCTCTCGCACGAAGGGGATGAGCGAATAACACATATCGGCAAGTTCCTGCGCAAGTACCGCCTGGACGAATTGCCGCAGCTGTGGAATATCCTCAAGGGAGATATGTCTGTTGTCGGACCACGACCAGAAAGGCAGTATTTCGTTGAGAAGATAATGGTTCAGGCTCCATATTATTGCCTGCTCTACAAAGTGCGTCCGGGACTGACCAGTTGGGGACCGGTCAAGGTCGGATACACCGATACCATGGAGAAAATGCTGCAACGACTAATGTATGATATAACCTATACGGAGAATATGTCTATCTGGCTGGATATGAAGATCTTACTTCGTACTGTAGGTGTTTTAGTTGACGGAAAGGGACAATAGTATGACGTACGACGAAGCAATCGCTCGCGTAGAGCAAATAGTTAAGGAACTGGAGCAATCAGAGGCTCTGTCCATGGAGGTCTATAAGGCTAAAGCCAAAGAGGCAAAAGAGCTGCTCGACTTCTGCGAGAAATCATTCGTCCGAGAAATGGACGAGTACATGGCGGTATGAATTGAATATCTTGGACTTGGAAACAAATCCGAGATATTTTTTATTCTCATCAACAACAGGCAGGTTCCACGCACCTGTATCTTCAAACACTTCCATAACCTTCTCCATCGGCATATCGTTGGTCAGTTTAGCCGGTGCGGAGGTCATCAAGTCTCTTACTGTAAAGCGGTTGTACAGTCGCGGCTGGAACATTATATTGCGCACTTCGTCCAGCAGCAGTATTCCCTTGAACTTACCGGTCGCCTTATCCACAACAGGAAATATATTACGCTTGCTCTGCGCAATAACCTTAACCAGTTCACCCAACGTCATCTCCGGATGTACAACAATCAGATCGGTCTCAATCACCGAATCCATCTTCAGCAATGTCAGTACCGAGCGGTCTTTATTATGTGTCAGCAGTTCGCCCTTCTGAGCCAGACGCATAGCGTACAAGCTGTGCGGCTCAACAAGACGTATTGTCAGGTATGATATCACGGCTACTATCATCAGCGGCATAAACAGATGGTAACCACCAGTCAACTCTGCTATCAGGAATATACCCGTCAGCGGAGCGTGCATTACGCCTGACATCAAACCGGCCATACCTACCAGAGCAAAGTTGGCCTCAGAGACATTAAGACCTATCAGGTTGAACAGTCGTGCCGTAACAAAGCCTACCAACGCACCCATAAACAGCGAGGGAGCAAATATTCCACCGACGCCGCCACCTCCGTTAGTTGCAACAGATGCCACTATCTTAAGGAAGATAACTGCCAGGAAATAACTAATCAGTATCCAACCCGTGTTGCCGAAACGCGCAAACGGACTCTCTGCGATGGCACTGACAGAGTCGCCATTGATGAGTTGGCGTATTACATCATAACCCTCGCCATATAGAGGTGGAAAGAGGAATACCAATGCACCAAGAACCGTTCCGCCGACTATTATCTTTAGTCCCACAGAGCGGATATTATGCTTAAACCACTGCTCCAGGGCATTCATTACGCGGGTGAAATACAGCGAGAATAGACCGCAGATGAATCCCAACACCAGATACCACGGTATGCGCGCAATAGCAAACGGCTCGGCCTGAATGAGAGGAAAGAGCGGTTCCGTGCCGTTCAGGAAGTATGATACTGCCGTTGCCGACACCGACGATATAAGCAGCGGAGCCACGCTTGTCATCGTCAGGTCCATCATCAGCACCTCCAGCGTAAACACCAGTCCAGCTATCGGAGCCTCAAAGATACCACCTATCGCACCTGCGGCACCACAACCAATCATCAGCATCATCGTCTTTTGGTCAAGACGGAAGAATCGTGCCAGATTAGAGCCTATAGCTGCACCCGTCAACACAATAGGGGCCTCAGCACCGACTGAACCACCGAAACCGATTGTCAGTCCAGAACCGATGATACTGCTCCAGCAGTTATGAACCTTAATGATTGACTTACGCTGCGAGATGGCGTACAAGATCTTAGTGATACCGTGCGATATGTCGTCCCTGACAACATAATGCACAAACAGCGACGCCAACGCGATACCTATCATCGGGCAGATGATGTACCAGAATGTATTCTCACCATTGATAAGATGAGTCTCTATCAGGTGTTGAATCAGGTGAATAAACGACTTAAGAACCGTCGCCGCTAATGCCGAAAGCAGACCCACTATAAGGCTGAGCAAGAGAATAAAGTGCTTCTCCTTGATATGTTGCTCGCGCCATAATATGAATGAGTCTGTGCCCGACATATAATATAATAAGGTGTACTTATTGGTCCCAACCGATGCCTCTGTACTTCTCCAGGTCCCATTCTTCCTCTTGTTCGTTCAGGTAGATGGTACCCTCCTCTTCTGAGTCCTCAGAATCGACCGTGTATTCAGCATCCCGCTCACGTTGCTCAATCGCTATCGGAGCATGACTGATTTCGATAATCTGATTCTGCTCTTTCTGCAGCTCAGTCCATATCATGTCCTTGAGTTCGGCTATGCCAAGGCCGCTGATGCTGGAAATAGGTAATACAGGTATTTCCAATTTCTTCTCCAGCTTAGCCCGGGTCTTGTCTAATTTCTTCAGGGCCTCTTCTGTCAGGGCGTCGCACTTGGTTATGGCAAGCAACCGTGCCTTAGTCAGCAACTCGGGGTTGTATTTCTCCAGCTCAGCAAGCAATATCTTATATTCCTTCTCTATATCATCGCTTGTAGCCGGCACCATGAATAGGAGCACCGCATTGCGCTCTATGTGCCTCAGGAACCTAAGTCCAAGTCCCTTGCCCTCGCTGGCTCCTTCGATAATACCCGGTATGTCGGCCACGCAAAACGAGCGG
>JAGCSQ010000108.1 GCA_017964045.1 Paludibacteraceae bacterium | reverse complement strand
CGCAGTACTCTATAGACCTGCTGATGAAATGGCATCGACAGGACCCCGTCTCAATGAGAGAGATAAGACGTAACGAGGTAATATACGGCAACTCGACATACAATAAAAGCGACTACAAACAAGGCAATCGTAATCCCTTTATTGACTATCCATACTTGGCGGAGTACATCTGGGGTGAGCGTGCAGGAGAAACGGTGGATATGTCGCACCTGATGCCGTCATGTGATGCTGAGTTCGTTCCGGGCGTAAGCAACGGATGGCGTGAGCAGGCCGGACCGACAGATGTCGAAGAAACAACGGTGCAATCCGCCGGACGTACACTGCTCATTGACGGACAACTATACATAGATATTGACGGAAAAAGATATAATATATTAGGAGGTAGAGTAGAATGAGAAAACACATTATTTGCATCTTTATCTTATGCTGCGGCGTCAATGCTTCATTTGCCGCGATACCGGAGAACTATTATGCTTCCATAGTCGGTAAAAAAGGAGCTAATTTACTCTCAACGCTTCATTCAATCATTGATAACCACACTGTTATTCCTTATTCCTCGCTTGAGGATTATTATCCGCATATAGATTTCTTCTATAATGCCGAATTGGAGCAGGATACGCTGTGGGATATATATTCCACGTGTACTTTCACTATGGATCACGCTAATCGTCAGCAGAGTGATTTCTGTCACGGGTGGAACAAGGAACACACTGTTTGCCAGTCATGGTTCGGCAATGGAGACATGGTGAGCGACCTTTTCCAGGTGCTGCCTACAGATGCACGTGTGAATAACCTGCGTAGCAACTGGCCATATGGCGAGACAGATACGCGTAACGATAAGGTCACCAAGGGAGTTAAGGCTCTCGGACACCTTGGCGGTTCATCTTTCCCGGGTTATACGAATATCGGTACGGTATATGAGCCGGACGACCAATATAAAGGCGATATAGCGCGAATTTATTTCTATATGGTGGCCCGCTATCTTGACGAATATCTCAATGCCAGCAACGGTAGCACTATGTTCACCTATGTGCAGAATACTACAGGCTTGACGGATTATTCTGTAGCTCTTCTCATGAAATGGCATCGCCAAGACCCTGTGTCGCAAAAAGAAATCAATCGCAACGACTCGGTTTATCAGTTCCAATTCAACCGCAATCCGTTTGTGGATTATCCGTACTTGGCAGAGTACATCTGGGGCGAAAAGACGAATACAAACCTCAATATGCTGGATGTCATCTCTTGCTATGATTTTGACTTTATCCCCGGCGAAAGTAGCGGTAAGGCAGGAGAGAACGACCCTTCGCTACGCTGCGCAACAACTACACTCATCTATCCGGCTATTATGCAGGGTGAGCAAGCAACTCTGAGTTTTACCGTTCAGGGCTACAGACTCACGAGCGATATAACATGTTCCATCTCAGGTGCAGACGCCTCGCTCTTCAGCGTTGACCCTGCAACTATTGATGCTGCAGATGCCAATGCCACTCACACATATACCGTAACTTATACGCCCTCAGCCATTGGTTCACATTCAGCCTTGCTGACCTTGACATCTACGGGGGCGGAGACCTTCCAAATGGACTTGGCTGCAGTATGTGCTCAGTCGTGTAATGTGACATGGAAGATAGATGGGGACGCCACAACTGCTGGTGACCCGACAGCACAAGTGGCGCTTGGTGGTAATGTGTCGCTCTTGCCTGATGCTCCATCGTCTTGCAACCCAGGTAGTGACATGTTTATGGGGTGGACAGCGACTCCCTTACTCACGCCGGTTGCAGAGGCTCCTGATGACCTCTTCGAGGAAGCGGAGGCGGCTCCGGTAGTGGAAGGTGATGTCACTTATTATGCTGTCTTTGCACATGAGTCCACAACTCAAGGCTCTGAACCGGCAACGGAAACGGCGTCCTTCACTTCGGCAGACGGATATAAAAATGGTAATAAGATTCCAACGGCAACAGCAGGAAGTGTAACCATCACCTTTAATAAATCCGGTGCCTCCACAGAGGCTACCTATTATACAACAGGTAATGCTTTGCGTTGTTACGCCAAATCTAAGATAGAACTTACCGGTGCAACAATCACCAAGGTTGAATTTTCTTTTGGTACGGAAGATCATACATCAAATACCATAACTGCTAATACCGGACAACTGAACGGAAATGTATGGACAGGTTCTACCACAAACCTTATCTTCACTATCGGAGGAGATTCCAAATTCCGCGGTATAGCCTCGTTGACCATCACTTACGTTGACCAAGTTACCGTTACAGTATTCTCTGATTACACTACTTCATGTGGTACCCAGACGGCTTTGCCGGAAGTAAAGAGCAAATCGGCTTCGGTTCGCAAAATACTTATTGACGGACAACTATACATAGAACGCGAAGGAAAAATATACAACATTTTAGGATATAAACAATTAACAACAAAATAATTAAAACATGGCAGAAAACAAATTAAACTTACTGGCTGACTTTCCCGCCATCTCTACACAAGAGTGGAAGGACAAGATCATCACAGACCTTAAGGGAGCCGACTTCGAGAAAAAACTCGTATGGCGCACTCCCGAAGGATTCAATGTGCAGCCGTTCTACCGTCAGGAAGACCTTCACGGACTCAAGACGACAACTTCGGCTCCGGGACAATTCCCCTACGTGCGCGGTACGCGTACAAATAATGTATGGGCTATACGCCAAAACCTGGTAGTTGGCAAAAACGCTCGCAAGGCTAATGCTAAAGCACTGGATATCCTCAACAAGGGTATTACATCGCTTGGCATACGTCTGGATCGTGATCAGGTACGCTATCAGTTTATCAAGACGCTGCTCCACGACATCGACGCACGCGCTATTCGTATCAACTTCAGCGTATGCGCTTGTGCTGCTCCGCAGTTGGCAGACATCCTGGTTCGTTACTACGGACGCTGCGGCTATGACTTCAAATCAGTTTACGGTTCTATCAATGTAGACCCCATCAAGGGAATGCTCCTTCATGGTAAACCATTTGAGCGTGAGCACATCACAGCTATCCTGGCAGCAACCGTCAATGCCTGCAAGACGCTGGTTAATTACCGCGTAGTGGCTGTTGACTCAGTAATCCTCAATAACTCAGGTGCTTACTGCGCACAAGAGTTGGCTTATGCTCTGGCTTGGGGTGCTGATTATATGACCATGCTCACCGAAGCAGGCATACCTAACTACCTCGCTGCTCGTGAGATTCAGTTTAATATGGGCATCGGCGGCAACTACTTCATGGAGATTGCTAAGTTCCGTGCAGCTCGTTTGCTCTGGGCTAAGATAGTAGAGGCTTACAAGGCTCCTATCTTTACTCACGCTCTAAAGGAGGCAGCTAAGATGGTAGTAAGCGCAGAAACCAGTCGCTTCAACATGACTATCTTTGATGCATACGTTAATCTGCTGCGTAGTCAAACAGAGACAATGTCTGCTGCTCTCGCCGGTGTGGACGAGATAGTCGTTACTCCGTTTGACGTTACCTACGAAGAGCCTACTGAGTTTGCAGAGCGTATTGCTCGTAACCAACAACTGCTACTCATGGAGGAAGCACACTTCGATAAGGTTGTTGACCCTGCTGCAGGTTCATACTATCTGGAGAACCTCACCAACAGTATCGCTGCTGAGGCTTGGAAGCAATTCCTCGCTATCCAAGAACAAGGTGGATTCTTCGAAATGGTTAAGGCAGGTAAGGTTCAAGAGGCTGTGGCTGCTAACCTCAAGACACGTCTGAACGATGTAGCTAAGCGTAAAGAGGTTCTGCTCGGTTCTAACCAGTTCCCGAACTTCACAGAGAAAGCTGCTAAGAAAATAAAAAACCTACAGTGTAACGGTGCTTGTGGCTGCGGTCATGATGCCGAAAATGCTATCCCAACCTTGCCGATTGCTCGTGCTGCTGAGGAGTTTGAGGCTCTGCGTCTCGAGACAGAAGCCGCTAAGCATCAGCCTGTAGCCTTCATGCTCACGATTGGTAACCTGGCAATGCGTATTGCACGTGCTCAGTTCAGTTGTAACTTCCTCGCGTGCGCAGGATATAAGGTCATCGATAACAACGGATTCAAGTCTGTACATGACGGTATTAAGGCTGCCCGTAAGGCTAAGGCCGATATCATCGTGCTGTGCTCATCCGATGACGAATATGCAGTATTTGGTCCGCAAGCATGGCTGGAGCTGGAAGGTGCTAAAGAGTTGTTCATCATTGCCGGTGCTCCCGCTTGCATGGAAGACCTGCAGAAACTCGGCATCCAGAACTACATACATGTTCGCTGCAACGTTCTCGAAACACTCAAACAATTTAATGCCCAACTCCTTAATAAGTAATCGTTATGAAACCAGATTTTAAGAACATAAATATCAAGAAGGTTTCAGCAACTAAGGTGCTGGGACCGAATACAGCCGATTGGCAGACTCCGGAGCTTATCAATGTTAAGCCCATCTATACAAAAGAAGACCTTGAGGGCATGGAGCATCTAAACTACGCTTCAGGTATTCCTCCATTCCTGCGTGGCCCGTATAGCGCTATGTACCCGCTGCGTCCTTGGACTATTCGTCAGTATGCGGGATTCTCTACCGCAGCTGAGTCTAACGCTTTCTATCGTCGTAACCTTGCTTCCGGTCAGAAAGGTCTGTCCGTAGCATTCGACCTGCCAACACACCGCGGCTACAATGCTGATAATATGCGTGTCGTAGGTGACGTTGGAAAGGCTGGTGTGTCCATCTGCTCGCTTGAGGATATGAAGGTCCTCTTTGCAGGTATTCCTCTCAATAAGATGTCTGTCTCTATGACTATGAACGGCGCCGTGCTGCCTATTCTGGCATTCTACATTAACGCCGGACTGGAGCAAGGCGCTTCACTCGACGAGATGGCCGGTACTATCCAGAACGATATCCTAAAGGAGTTCATGGTGCGTAATACCTATATCTACCCGCCCAAGTTCTCCATGAAGATCATCGCTGATATCTTTGAATATACCAGTCAGAACATGCCTAAGTTTAACTCTATCTCCATCTCCGGTTACCACATGCAGGAAGCCGGTGCTACGGCAGATATCGAGCTTGCCTATACGCTTGCCGATGGTATGGAGTATCTCCGTGCCGGTGTTAACGCAGGTATGTCGGTTGATACATTTGCTCCGCGTCTGAGCTTCTTCTGGGCTATTGGTATGAACCACTTTATGGAGATTGCCAAGATGCGTGCCGGTCGTATGCTCTGGGCTAAGATAGTTAAGAGCTTCGGCGCCAAGAACCCAAAATCCATGGCAC
Source organism: Paludibacteraceae bacterium (assembly GCA_017964045.1). Taxonomy (GTDB): domain Bacteria; phylum Bacteroidota; class Bacteroidia; order Bacteroidales; family Paludibacteraceae; genus Colicola. The sequence goes on along the minus strand of JAGCSQ010000108.1, from coordinate 7,335 downwards.
TGCGTACGCACAGCCAGACTTCAGGTTGGTCGCTCACCGAGCAAGACCCGTTCAACAACGTTGGACGTACCTGTATAGAGGCTATGGGCGCTGCTCTGGGTCATACACAGTCGCTGCACACCAACGCGCTTGACGAGGCTATCGCTCTGCCGACAGACTTCTCAGCTCGTATTGCACGTAACACGCAGATCTATATCCAAGAGGAGACTAAGGTCTGCAAGGAGATTGACCCGTGGGCAGGCTCGTATTACGTTGAGGCTCTGACTCAAGAATTGGCTAACAAAGCATGGGCTCATATTCAGGAGATTGAGAAACTGGGTGGTATGGCTGCGGCTATCGAGACCGGTATTCCTAAGATGCGTATAGAGGAAGCTGCGGCTCGTACTCAAGCTCGCATCGACTCAGGTAATCAAAAGATTATCGGTGTCAACGAGTATCGTCTTGACCACGAGGATCCTATTGATATCCTTGAGATTGATAATACTGCCGTACGTACCGAGCAGGTAGAGCGTCTCAAAGACCTCCGTGCTCATCGAGATGAGAAAGCCGTTCAGGCTGCTTTGGCAGAGATAACCAAGTCCGTGCAGACATGGGCTGACGGCGGTAAGGGCGAGAACCTCTTGGCTTTGGCCGTTAAGGCAGCAGGTCTGCGTGCAAGTCTCGGTGAGATATCTGATGCTTGCGAGAAAGTAGTAGGACGTTATAAAGCAACAATTAGAACTATTTCAGGAGTGTATAAAGCAGGAACAAATACCGACGCAGACTTCCAGGAAGCTTGTCGTCTAACGGCTGAGTTCGCCAAGAAAGAAGGTCGTCAGCCGCGTATCATGATTGCTAAAATGGGGCAGGATGGTCACGACCGTGGAGCCAAGGTGGTTGCCACAGGTTATGCTGACTGCGGTTTCGACGTTGATATGGGACCGCTCTTCCAGACACCTGAGGAAGCAGCTAAACAGGCTGTAGAGAACGACGTTCATGTACTGGGTGTCAGCTCACTTGCAGCAGGTCATAAGACCCTTATCCCGCAAGTGATTGCCGAACTCAAGAAACTTGGTCGTGAGGATATAATGGTTACTGCCGGTGGCGTTATCCCCGCGCAGGACTATGACTTCCTCTACAAAGCCGGCGTAGCGGCTATCTTTGGTCCGGGTACAAGTGTAGCTTACTCGGCTAAGGTCGTTATGCAACTGCTCATGCAGGAGTAGGGGACTGGGAACGATTATTAGTAACCAAAAGGTTATGCATTGATAAACCGGCAGTGTTGATGAGATGCTTGCATCGTAATCACGCTGCAGGTTTAACAAGGCAAAGTGCAAAAGCACAATAATCGTTCCACCAAAAAAAAACGAGGATGGAAGAAACCATCCTCTGTGTCCCCCGAGGGACTCGAACCCTCGACCCACTGATTAAGAGTCAGTTGCTCTACCAACTGAGCTAGGGAGACCGACTTAAATATGTGCTTTTTTTCAAAAGCGGCTGCAAAGGTACTACTTATTTTTGATATACGCAAATAAAAAATGAAAATTCGTAAAAAAACATTGATTTTATCTATCTGTGGTGCTCTTTTGGCACTCGTTATCGCTTGTATAACATGTGCAGATATCATCATTTCCGATATCGCCACACGTCAAGTACAGAAACGCTTGGCTGAGATAGATACGCTCGACCTCACCGTTGGTGACATAGATGTATTCTTGGTTGCTCATATGGTTAATGTGCAGGATATTACTTTTAATGGAAAAGGTGTCAAAGCCCATGTGCCACAGGTTACTGTCGGACCTATCAATTATAAGTCCCTATGGAAAGATAAAACTGTGTCTATCAGCAGAGTAAAGGTCTCTGATGCGGCTATCGCTTACGCTGATTCAACGTCTAAGATGACGGTGGAGGTGGATTCTGTGGATGCCTTAGTACATGATATCCGTTATTGTATTACGGATTCGTCGTTTGCGTATAACGATTCTGTATATAGCCTCTCCGTAGGTGCAGTCAGGTTCATGGCTCCGGACGGATTATCGCGCGCAGAAGTGCATAACCTATCGTACGAGGACAATGGACCGGTCAAACTGGGTTACACACGATTCTGCAATACGCTGCCACCTGCTAAGTTGGCAGACTTGATGCAGGAACCAACTACGTGGGTAGATGTCGAACTCAACTCGCTTACCACGTCGCCAATTAATCCGTGGAAGATGGCACAGAGCAAAAAACAGTATGAGTTGGAGAGCCTATCAGCTGACGTACGTCGCATGCATGTTTATCGCGATGTAAGGTATAAGGCTAAGCACCCCTTCCCGATGCCGCAGTCTGTTCTGATGGCTATGCCTGTACGCTTTGAGATACATAAGGCTGATGCCGTAGTGCACACGCTGGATGTCGAGTTTGCCAGCACTAATATCAACTGTGGTAAACTGCGCTTCTACAATATGAAGGCTGCCCTCAACTGTATAACTAATATCCCTAAGCACACATTTGTTTCACGGGTTAAGGCTGCTGTGGGAGAAAAGGGAACAATAAACGCTAAGTTCGCCATGCACATGACTCGTATGTGTAACTTTGACTTCGATGTCGAGGCTAAGGAATTTGAGACAGCACGACTCAATACCTTCGTTCGTCCGCTTGTTGGCATGACTTTTGATTGTCATATTGATAAACTCTCTGCTGCCTATAGCGGCGACTCTGTGCAGGCGACAGGGCAGTTTACGATGTTATACCACGGACTGAAGGTTCAGGTGCATAAAGAGGATGATATACCGTATAAGGTCGTCACCAAGAATGCTAAGACGATTACTACGCTTGCCAATACTCTTATACCCAAGTCCAATCCTACTGCAGTGGATATACATCCACGTTCGTATAAGGTTGAGGCTAAGCGAGATATCTGGCAGCAGTTCCCGTTGTATCTGTTTATGCCTATTATCGATGGCGTTAAAGAGACTATGTTACCGGGACTGTACGTACATAAACAAGTTCACGAAAAGAAAAGTAAAAAATAATTATATATGAAGAAAGTTATTTTATTAGGCTTGGCGATGGTCTCTGTGATGAGCATGCAAGCCGTTAAGAATCAAAAGTATGTAACCTACATTGAGCAATGGCAGTCTGTAGCCGCTCAGCAGGAAGAAGACTATGGTATTCCTGCTGCCATCACGTTGGCCCAGGCTCTACTGGAGTCATCGGCCGGCACCAGTGAGTTGGCCGTCAATGCCAATAACCACTTTGGCATCAAGTGTGCCGGTGACTGGTTGGGGGATGTATATCGCTATGATGACGATGCTCGCGGTGAGTGCTTCCGTGTTTATACCGATGCAGCTGAGTCGTTCCGTGATCACTCGCTTTTCCTCAAAAAAGACAGGTACAAAACTCTTTACGATATAGATGTAGCCAACTACAAGGGTTGGGCCTATCGTCTGCGTGAGTGCGGTTATGCCACTGACCCGCTATATGCACAGAAACTTATCCGCATCATCGAGGAGTATGAGTTGGCACCTAAGGATACAACAGCAATGGTTTCATCAGGTAAGCAAGAGGTCAAGAAAGCCGTTATGGTCAAGGCTACAGCGCCGATAGCTACATTTGCCGAGGAGGCAGAACCGGAGTACGTAGAGCCGCTGAGTGCAGACGAAGAGCGTACACAATTTTTCCTCTCGCACGCTAAGCAGAAGATGGATGGACATGCATATGTGGTTGCTCAAGAGGGTGACACATACGCTAATGTGGCGTTCCGTCTTAACTACCGTGAGCGTCAGCTGCGTGAATGGAACGATGCTCTGGGACGCGAATTGAAAGTGGGTGACCGCATCTATCTGGGAGCCAAGAAACTGGAAGGTGCCAAGGAGAAGATGTTGCTGTGGGTTCACCCGGGTGAGTCGCTATGGTATATCAGTCAACGCGAGTGTGTCAAGATAGACAAGATACGCGAGTACAACGGCTTCAGCAAGGATGTGCGCGTATTTAAGACCCGCCAGCAGATATTAATGCGTAAACCGCAATAAATCATTGTTATGCGTCGTCAGCAGGTTCAAAAACTATCATTCGCCTTGACCGACTTTCTGCGTGAAAGCGGTCTAGAGAAGCCCATTATGGAGCGTAAGGTTGCAGAGTTGTGGCCTCAGGTAATGGGTAAAACCGTAGCCGGCTTGACACGGCAGGTAGAGGTCGAGAACGGTGTTCTTAAGGTCAAACTGAGTAATGCTGCCCTGCGGGCCCAACTATTTGATTGCCGCTTTGAACTCGTTAAGAAACTTAATGATGCTGTAGGTGCAGATGTGATTCAAGATGTTCGTTTATCCTAATAACATAGAGGACAAAATAGACTTTGGCGTAATTCGTGATGAATTGCGCCGTGCTTGTTCATCGGCTTTGGGTCGTGAGCACGCCGATGCTATGACCATGCTCACGGACTATCATGCCATTGTTAGGCTGCAGGCTGAGAATAGCGAGATGATGACCATCCTGAGCGATGCCTCACTAGGCTTTCCTGACGGCGAGATATATGATGTACGCGAGTCGATAGGGCGTATCCGCATAGAGGGACTATATTTCGAAGAGAACGAGCTTCACGAACTACGTAAGACCATCGACTATGCAGTTCAGTTGGGACGATTCTTTAGCAATTTGGATACGATACGTTTTCCTGAACTTAGCGACTTGGAGTGGTTTGGCGACCGCCAGCAGTTGGAGCAGATACTGCGATGGATAGATGCCGTCATAGATAAGTACGGTCGCATGAGTGACTCTGCCTCACCGGAGCTTGGCCGCATACGTCGTGAACTTCAGCACGCACAGGGTAGTGTAGGCCGTGCGTTGGCCTCTATTCTTCGTCAGGCTCAAGCCGAAGGACTGATAGACCAGTCGGTGACGCCTACGTTGCGTGAAGGACGACTGGTATTGCCGATACCACCTGCTTATAAACGCAAGATAGGAGGAATTGTACACGATGAGTCCGCCACGGGTAAGACCGTGTTCATCGAACCGCAACAGATTGTGGAAGCCAATAACCGCATACGCGAGTTGGAAGGTGAAGAACGCCGTGAACGCATACGCATATTGCAAGAGTTAACTGACCGCATACGTCCTGAGGTACCTGCTATAATTGAGATAGAAGACGGATTGGGACGTTTGGATTTTCTACGTGCCCGTGCACGCTTCGGCAGAAAACTTAAGGCCGTGGCTCCTGAGATACGACCGATACCGATAATCAACTGGCACGAAGCACGTCATCCGGTGCTATATATCAATTTCAGCAAAGCTGATAAGACCGTTGTTCCGCTTAGTCTGCACCTGGCAGCCGGTGGAGCTAATATAGCAGACAGTAATCGTATATTGGTGATATCCGGTCCTAATGCCGGTGGCAAGAGTGTATGCCTTAAGACAGTGGCGTTGGTGCAATATATGCTGCAATGCGGACTGCCTGTGCCGGTACGCGAGGATAGCAAGTTTGGAGTGTTCAGCCGTATAATGATTGATATCGGCGACGAGCAGTCGATAGAGAACGACCTGAGTACATATAGTTCCCACCTGCGTAACATGAAGGCCTTCGTCAAGAACGCTGACGCTCGCACACTGCTGCTGATAGATGAGTTTGGTAGCGGAACAGAGCCGTTGATAGGCGGTGCTATAGCTGAAGCCGTGCTGCAGCAACTGACTGAGAGTGGGGCTGCCGGTGTCATCACAACGCACTATACTAACCTTAAGCATTTCGCCGAACTGACAGACGGTGTGGCTAATGGCGCTATGCTATACGACCGTGGTCAAATGCGTCCGCTATTCCAATTAAGCGTAGGTCAGGCAGGTAGTTCGTTTGCCGTAGAGATTGCGCGTCAGATAGGTCTGCCTGAGCAGATAATCAATCGTGCTACCGAACTTGTCGGCGAAGAGCATATAGACTACGATAAACAACTGCAAGATATTGCTCGCGACAAACGTTACTGGGAGAATAAACGCCAGAATATCCGTCAGCGTGAGAAGCATCTGGAGGAGAAAATAGCTTACTACGAGGGCGAGATAGCCGGACTGAAGGCTAAGCGCAAGGAGATGATGGCCAAGGCTCAAGATGAGGCTGCAGAACTGCTGCGTCAGTCGAATGCCACCATAGAGCGCACCATTCGCGAGATTCGTGAAGCTAAAGCTGATAAAAGCAAGACTCAGGTCGCACGGCAGAAGGTGGAAGCCCTAAAGGCTCGGGTGGAGAAGAGTGCCACGAAGAAAGAACCAAGGCAGCCTCGTGTGCTGCACGACTTCCGCGACCTTAAAGGCGTGGCTAAGTCTCTACCCAGTCAGCAGGCATCGGTGGTAAACACCATACGGCAGCATAAGTTAGGTTTTGAGCGCACGCTGGACCTACGTGGAATGAGAGTTGATGAGGCTTTGGAAACCTTCATTGCATACCTGGATGATGCTATCATGGTCAGTGCTGGTGAGGTGACTATCCTTCACGGCACAGGCACAGGAGCACTTAAGCAGGTTGTGCGCGATTACCTGCTGACCAGAAACAAGCAACTCCGCAAACGCGGAGCTGCTGAGATTGAATTTGGCGACGGTGATCCTGATAGAGGAGGCGCCGGATTGACGATAATACGTCTATAGATTATTGCTTCAAGCCCTTAAAAGCATTCTTACCAATCATAGCCGACTCTGGCACATACGGACGGGCGAGACTCTCGCAATCCTTGAAGGCCGATGCTCCTATACTCTCCAGTTCTTCGGGGAAAGTAACCTTACGGAGCGATTTGCACTCCATAAAGGCCTCGTTTCTTATAGTGCGCAGGCTATCACCAAACGCTAATTCACGTAGCTGACGACATTGATAGCAAGCTCCGTCCTCAATGGTTTTGAGGATGAACGGGAACTTGATAGTACGCAGGTTGATGCACGAAGCAAATGTACCCTTACTTAGTACGCGCAAGCTTGCCGGCAAAACGATATCCTGCAGGTGCTTGCAGTCACGGAATGCCTCGTCCTCAATCATGTGAATATCGTCGGTGAGAGCAATATTCTCGAGATTCAGACAGTTCTGGAACGCCTGCTTCCCGATACGGAAAGTAGACTTTGGGATATTAATCTTCTCTAGGCTGACACAGCCCTTGAGAGCACGGTCGCCAATAGCATACAATCCCTCGGGCAACACAACCTCATAGAGGTGAGTGCATTCAGCAAAAGTTTCCAGTTTGAGGGCGTTGACTTTAGACGGAATAACCATCTTACGCAGTTTTGCACAGCCGGCAAAGGCTACCTCGCCAATCTCTTTAAGTTTATCTGGCAGCGAGATATTCTCCAGTTCAGCGCAACCGGCAAAAGCACCGTCACATATTTTCACGAGCTTTGCAGGCATAT
>JAGCSQ010000107.1 GCA_017964045.1 Paludibacteraceae bacterium | reverse complement strand
TGTTGGCCGAAGGCATCTGTTGCCAAGAAGTAGCCGTTGACGTTCTTCCAGTCAACGATATTGAAGCACTCCAGTTGCAGAGCCCATTCTTTGATATGCCGTGCACTGGCTTTACGCATGAACTTAGCCGTCTTGGCATTGAACGAGTAGGTCGCACCTATATCTATACGCCTATAATCCTGCATGCGACCTTGTGCTGCTATATTACGCGGGGCAGAGAAGGGTAGGCCTTCCGACCAGATAAACTTGATATGGAACAGCAGCTGCGGCAGTTTTGGGAAGTAGTCTTGGAAGAGCATGGATATTGAGTAGCGTTGCTCTTGCGGCGAGTGAAGCCAGCCATACTCAGGATGGTCTATCATCTTATGCCGTGCCGTCATCGTTGAGAAGCATATCCAGCTGTCTGCTCCGGGCACTAACTCTCCATATAGTTTCAGGTCCAGTCCTGCGGCGTAGCCTTTAGCATCGTTCTTGCCGGAGTATCTGACGCGCACATTATCCACCGTATAACTCTCCATGCGGTCGATATACTTATAGTATGCCTCTGCGCTTAACTTAAACGGTCGTCCCCAGCCACGGAAGTAGTAATCGGTGCCGAATAGCGCATGCACCGAACGTTGTGCTTTCAGGTCTTTATTCAGTTTGATACGTGTCACTCCGTTAACGGTTGCCGTATCGCGCAGTTCCTTATAGAATGGAGCCTGGTAATATAGTCCTGTGGCAACGCGGAAGACTACGTTTCTCTTCCAACCCGGTATGAACTCAACGCTGGCACGCGGGCTGGGCAGGACTTCACCCGTATATGTCCACCAGTTAATTCTGCCGCCTACAGTCAGGTTAATACGGCATTTCTCGGTGTGCCAACTATGTGTGTTTTGTATGTACGCCTGCAGGCGACCTGAGGTCATGGCTGAATTACCTTTCATCGAATAATACAGCTCCATCGAACGAGCTGTGTTTGGCAGACTGTATCCTGCTGAGTCGCGCCACTCCCACTCGCTGATGCGGTCACGTATTAGCTCTGCCTGACCGCTTACACCCCAGCTCAGTACGTTATCACTGCTCTTCCACTCTCCGTTATGAGCTACGGTCACTACGCCTGCGTGCAGTCTGTTGCGCGCGTGCTCGTGATATACACCGGTTCCCAGTACATCGCCTTGCGTGAGCACATACGCTCCGCTGATATCGTAGGTCTCTTGTTCGTTGGTGTAGAAGCCGCTCAGGCTGAAGTCGATGCTTAGGTCTTTATTTATCTGTCCCTTGGCACTCAAGGCTCCAAAGGCTGTCAGGAATCGGTCTTTCTCCTGTCCCTCATACCAGATGCTTAGCTCCTGTTGTTGCTGCATCGTTCCGAAGCTCTCTGTCAGTGAGTCCGGTTTGAACCTATAATCATTGAGCGAGAAGTTACCAAGTAAGGTCATCTCCCAGCGACGCTTGATACGCCAGGTCAGCTGAGTCTGATAGTCCACGAAGTTCGGGTCGTAGTTACCGGTCGTCTTGAGCGTTCCCAGCATGTAACGGTTGGTCTTGTACCTGATGCCATGCATCTGGCTGAACAGGGGCGTTGTGCTTAGTGAGTCATAGACAGCCTGACCGATATAAACGCTTGCGCCAAGCAGACTCACCGAAAGGCTTCCCTCAAACTTACGCGGACGCTTATACACTATATCCAGCACGCTGGACATCTTGTCGCCGTACTTGGCATCAAAACCGCCTGCCGAGAAGCCCACGTTATCCACCATCTCGGGATTGACAAAGCTCAGTCCCTCCTGTTGCCCGCTACGTATCAGCAGCGGCCTGTGCACCTCAATGCCGTTAACGTAAACGCTGTTCTCATCGAAGCTTCCGCCACGGACGTTGTATTGACTACTTAGTTCGTTATTCTGACTGACGCCGGCAAAGGTTATCAGCAGGCTCTCTATATTGCCGCCGGTTGCATCGGGCATAATACGTACCATATCGCTGCTCTGACGCTCCATAGTGCCTTGCTGACGCTTGATACCGCGAACCTCAACCTCTTCCATCATAACGGCATCCTCCGGCATCTTGACGTTTATGTTGAGCAGGTCCTTGTCGGTGTATATACGCTGCTTGATGGTGGTGTAGCCTATCATGGAATATACAATCTCCACCGTGTCGTTCATCTCCACGGTCAGGGTGTAGTAGCCGTTCTTGTTGGAGGTGGTACCTTCTGTACCTATTTGCACGTTGGCAAAATCTATACCCATATTGTCCTCATCCACCACATATCCGTACACCCGTACCGTGCGTGCAAAGCCATCTGCCGAACCCATACTCAGCAGACCTATAATCATTAATAATATATACAAGGTGTACTTTTTCACGCCGCAAAGGTACTGCTTTTTTCTTAAAAATGAAAATTTTTTTGTGTATATGGAGAAAAAGCTGTACTTTTGCACGCTTTTTCCGCGCGCCGCTATTCGAGAGTGACGGTTGAAGGAGCAAAATATTAACCATTTAACGTGCGAAGCACCATTTTAACCATTTAACGTCCGAAGGACCATTTTAACGGTTTAACGTGCGTAGCACACAATATTCTACCATTATGGCAGAGAATTTATCACTCCAGAACTTCGACTGGGATGCCTATGAGAAATCTTCCAAGGGCGAAAAAAACGAAGAATTGATCAATAAATACGACGCAACTCTCAGTGCTATCAAGGACAATGAGGTTGTTGAAGGTACAGTTATCAGCATTAACAAACGCGAAGTAGTAGTTAACGTCGGATATAAATCTGACGGTATTGTTCCTGCTGCCGAGTTCCGTTACAATCCCGACCTGAAGGTTGGTGACAAGGTTGAAGTGTATATCGAGAGCCAAGAGGACAAGAAGGGGCAACTCGTTCTGTCACACAAGGAGGCTCGCGCTTCACGTGCTTGGGACCGCGTTAATGAGGCTTGCGAGAAAGAAGAAATCGTTACCGGTTACATCAAGTGCCGCACTAAGGGTGGTATGATTGTTGACGTACTTGGTATGGAAGCCTTCTTGCCGGGTAGCCAAATAGACGTTAAGCCTATTCGTGACTATGACGTATTTGTTGGCAAAACAATGGAATTCAAGATCGTTAAGGTTAATAACGAATTCCGCAATGTTGTTGTTTCTCACAAGGCTCTCATTGAGGCTGAGTTGGAGGCACAAAAGAAAGAAATCGTCAGCAAGCTTGAGAAGGGTCAAGTGCTTGAGGGTACTGTTAAGAACATCACCAACTACGGCGTATTCATCGACCTTGGTGGCGTTGACGGTCTTATCCACATTACCGACCTCAGCTGGGGACGCGTTACTGACCCGAAGGAGATTGTACAAATCGACCAGAAGATCAACGTTGTTATCCTTGACTTCGATGAGGACAAGAAGCGTATTGCTCTCGGCTTGAAGCAACTTACTCCGCACCCGTGGGATGCTCTGGATCCTAACCTCAAGGTTGGTGACAAGGTTCACGGTAAGGTTGTTGTTATGGCTGACTACGGAGCATTCGTTGAGGTAGCTGATGGCGTAGAAGGACTCGTTCACGTTAGTGAGATGAGCTGGAGCCAACACCTCCGCAGCGCTAATGACTTCCTGAAGGTAGGTGACGAAATCGACGCTGTTATCCTTACTCTCGACCGCGAGGAGCGCAAGATGTCGCTTGGTATCAAGCAACTCAAGGCTGATCCGTGGGAGAACGTTGAGGTTAAGTACGCTGTTGGTAGCCGCCACTTCGCTAAGGTTCGCAACTTCACTAACTTCGGTGTATTCGTTGAGATCGAAGAGGGCGTTGAGGGACTTATCCACATCAGCGACCTGAGCTGGACCAAGAAGATCAAGCACCCCAATGAGTTCACATCTATCGGTGCTGAGATCGAGGTTGTTGTTCTCGAAATCGACAAAGAGAACCGCCGCCTGAGCCTGGGTCACAAGCAACTCGAACAGAATCCTTGGGAGGAACTCGAGGCTAAGTTCGGTGTTGACACTCTCGTAGAGGGTAAGATCACCAGTCTCAACGACAAGGGCGCTATCGTTGCTCTTGAGGACGGTGTAGAAGGTTTCTGCACAGCACGCCACCTTGCTAAGGAGGACAAGTCTGCAGCTGCCGTTGGCGACACACTTGAATTCAAGGTAATTGAGTTCAACCGTGAAGCTAAACGTATCCTGCTCAGTCACCTCCGTACATGGGAAGAGCGTAAGGAAGAGCCTAAGAAAGAGGCTAAGGCTAAGAAGGAAGCTGCTCCTGAGCTCCCGAAGGTAGAGAAGACTACCCTGGGTGACCTCAGCGCACTGGCTGACCTCAAGGCTAACCTCGAGGCTGAGGCTAAACCTGCTAAGGCTGCAAAGGCCGCTAAGGCAGAGGCTAAGGCTGAGGCTCCCGCTGAAGAGGAGAAACCCAAAGCTAAACGTGCAAGCAAGAAGAACGCTGCCGAAGAGCCGGCTGCTGAATAATCATTGCATGCAAGAAAAAAGAAACCGCGGCTCATTGGTCGCGGTTTTCTTTTTCTCTATAGTGCTTTGCACTTATGCTTGAGCCATTCGGCGGTGTCCTTATCCAGCAGCGGACTCACCTCGCGATAAACGCGCTCGTGATAAGCATTTATCCATGCAATCTCGTCTGCGGTCAGCATGCTGCGGTCCAGCAGGCGGGTGTCGTAGTAGCAGAGCGTCAGCGTCTCAAACTCGTAGTACTCTTCTCCTGTTGAGTGCGGCTGCGGCTCGCTCACCTTGCGCGTCACCATCAGGTTCTCCGTGCGGATACCCCACTTGCCGGCACGGTAGATGCCAGGTTCGTCTGAGAATACATTGCCAAGGCGGATAGGGTTTCTGTTGTTGTCCATACGTATATTTGCCGGACCCTCATGACAACCCATGAAGTGGCCTACGCCGTGCCCTGTTCCGTGGCCATAGCTGATGCCTTCTGCCCACATATACTGATGTGCCAGCACGTCCAGTTGATTTCCTCTTGTGCCTCGTGGGAAGCGAGCACGTGCCAGGGCAATATGTCCCTTCATCACTAAGGTATAATCGCGTTTGAGGTCTGCGGGTATATGTTTTTCATCACCTATCCATACGGTACGCGTTATGTCTGTTGTGCCGTCCAGGTACTGACCGCCGCTATCGAGCAGCAGTACGCCTTCACCCTC
>JAGCSQ010000106.1 GCA_017964045.1 Paludibacteraceae bacterium | reverse complement strand
GATTGGCAATAGCGTCACAAGCATTGGAATGAGTGCTTTCCATGAATGCAGCACTTTGACCTCAGTGCATATATCCGACATTGCTGCATGGTGCGCAATCAGTTTTGGTAATTTGAGTTCCAATCCTTTGCGTTATGCACATAACTTATATTTAAATGGTGAATTAGTAACAGATTTGGTTATTCCCAATAGCGTCACAAGCATTGGAATGAATGCTTTCCGTGGTTGCAGCGGTTTGACCTCTGTAACGATTCCCAATAGCGTCACAAGCATTGGTGATTTGGCTTTTTATGACTGCAGCAGCTTGACCTCTGCTGAGGCACCCGCAGGATTCTTTGACGTACCAGAGGCTTATTGGCCATCTTATACTAAAATATTAAACCAAGTAGTAGTCAATGGCGGCGAGTTAACGGAAAATGCATTGTTGTTCATCAACCGCTCTTACAAGACACTCCAGACATTGGATGTGTCAGGTGTAACGAACATAGAGTTTGCAGACGAGGCCTTCAAAGGTTACTATAACCTGCAACAATTGGTATTACCGGCAGGTCTGCAAAAAGTAAGTTATATGATGGTAGCCGGATGTATAAACTTGCAATCCATCAACATCCCTGCCTCCGCAGAAGAAATCGAGCAACGTGCCTTTGAGGATTGCCGTAGTATCAAGTCTATCACTTTTGGTGGCTCGTCAGCCGGCGCTCCGGGACGACTCAATGCCCCGTCAGCCACTGCAAGTCAATTGAGGAAAATCGGCAACTGGGCTTTCTATAACGCACATGAACTCCAAAACCTTGAGATCCCGGAAGGCGTTGAAGCAATTGGAGATGCAGCATTCTATGGTTGTACATATCTGGAGAACTTAACATTGCCCTCATCTGTTCAATCGATAGGTGACAACTGCTTCGCTCTCTGCTCTAAACTGCAAGACATTACTGTTGAAGCATCTACTCCGCCTACAATACAGGCAAAGACTTTCTTTGATGTAAAGCGTTCTATACCTGTTTATGTTCCAGCAGGAAGCGAGACCAATTACACCAACGACATGTATTGGAGCGAGTTCAATATCCGCACACAAGGAACAAACATCAAAGAAGTGCTTGCTAATCCATCTGCACCAAAGGATGGTAAGTTCCTCCACGATGGTCAAATCTTCATCCTCCGCGATGGAAAAGTATATGACCTGACTGGACGGAAACTTTAGCCTCCTTCGACGATTGATAGTCAATCGTGACCGGCCAGAGGCCTGTAAGACCGTCCTACTGACTATAAGACCGGTGCAGGGCACCTATAAGATCGCGGCAAGCCGCTGTAAGAAAAATAGGACTTGGATATAGAAATCTAAGTCCTATTTTTTGCAATTGTTCCACGCTTTCACCCTTCGGTGACGTATCGGTGACGTATCGGAAACGGTACGGGCGTGGAACAATGTTTTTCATCGAAGATTGTTCGACCAATATGGAATTCTACAACGCTGCCTATTCGTCGCGTTGTGTCGCGCGCCGCATTTACTCCACGAAAGTGGTGCGGCTTCATCGCTTCACGTCCCGAGCAGGTCCCGTAGAATGGTATATGGAATGTAGTAACGTCTTAGCACTGCGTGCACGATTATTGCAAGCAATCTTCGGTCCTCCCTCTCGCGTTCGGCAACAGTGTTGCACGGACTGAGCGTTCCGCGCTCATTAAAGCAACCTGTGCCTCCGCTCTCCCCACAAAATTTCGCTATGCTGTATTTTGCGGGGGACCCCATTTATGGTCCCGCCGAAGTTACGTTCGCAAAGCTGAGCGAACGACAATCAAATCCACCGAATTATGTGGCTCTATACAAGCATAATCCACTTTTTCGGTGGATTTTTTTTGTACATTCCATTTTTTTGTAGTAACTTTGCAGGCTGAAATGAAAGAAATGATGAATAAAGGTCTTAACTTTGCGCTGATTGGTGCGGCGGGATACATAGCTCCGCGGCACTTGAAGGCTATTGCGGACACAGGCAATAACCTGATGGTAGCATACGATAAATTCGATTCGGTAGGACGATTGGATAGCTTCTTCCCGGATTGCTCTTTCTATACCGAGAATGAACAGTTCGACCGTTTCTGCTCTAAGCAGATGCGCACGGATAATCCTTTACACTGGCTGTCTATATGTACGCCAAACTATACTCATGACGCCTTCATCCGCTACGGATTGCGTTTGGGCGTTAATGTGATATGCGAGAAGCCGGTGGTGCTTAATCCTCACAATATAGACAATCTGGTTGAACTGGAGAAAGAAAGCGGCCGTGAGGCATATACGATACTGCAACTACGTCTGCATGAGGCTATTGTAAACCTTAAACATAAGATTGATAACGGACCCAAGGATAAAATTTATGATGTGGACCTAACTTACATAACCTCACGTGGCAAATGGTACTATTCGTCATGGAAAGGCGATGTGCATAAGTCGGGTGGCGTAGCAACTAATATCGGCGTACACTTCTACGATATGCTGCAGTGGGTTTTTGGTCCGGTCAAGAAGAATATAGTTCACGTGATGAGCTTTGACCGAGTGGCCGGTTATCTGGAACTGGAGAAAGCACGTGTGCGTTACTTCCTTAGCATCAATGCCGATTGTTTGCCGGATAATGCTGTGCAAGGCGAGAAAAAGACTTACCGCACGCTTAATATTGACGGTGATGAGTTTGAGTTCAGTCAGGGATTCACGGAACTGCACACAGAGTCGTACAGGCAGATTCTCAGTGGTAACGGTTTCCGCATAAGCGAGTCACGTCCGTGCATAGAAATAGTTAGCCAAATACGCAACGCCGAACCGATAGGATTGGTTGGAGACTATCACCCGCTTGCGAAACTACCATTAAGTAAACACCCGTTTGGATGGGATGAGAAGCGATGACGCGAATTGAAGATTGAAAATTGAAAGATGAAAGGATTTAGGAATATATTATTTCTTGCGATATTAGGCTTTGCTATGGCTTCGTGCGTTACGAGCCGTAAGGTCAACTACATGCAAGAACCGGACAAGACTATTCCTCACTACGCGGATACGCTTGACTTTGAGGAATACCAACTGCGTCCGAACGACAGGCTCTACGTCTATGTCTATTCGTTGGACGAACACGTGATGAATATGTACAATGCCGGAGGAGCCTCTGCCAGCCAAATGCGCAGTCAAATGCAAATGGGCATGGGCGGACGTAACTCCAACGAGTTATATACATACCTTATCAACGAGGACGGTGATATTGACTTCCCGACGCTCGGCAAACTCCACGTGGCAGGATTGACAACACGTGAGACTAAGCACATGCTGGAGGAAGAGTTATCATCGCTGCTTAAGGAACTGCCTGGATATAAGACAGTTTCTGTAGAAGTGACGATAATGAACCGCACTTTCTCTATCGTGGGTGTTAAGAGCGGTATGTACTCGATTAACAAAGAGAAAATGACTATATTCGAAGCCATAGCAATGGCCGGTAATATACAAGAGTTTGGTGATCGTTCGTGCATTAAGATTGTACGTGAAAAAGACGGGCAAACCACCATCAAGACCTTTGATATCCGTTCTAAGGACATCATCAATTCAGAGTTCTACTACGTTGAACCTAACGATATCATTTACATCCGTGAGATTACGGGTAAGTCGTTCGGTATCAACTCTGCAGCAGCCGGATTGGCTGTGGTTTCGTCAACGCTGTCGTTCGGCGTGTTTGTTTATTCGATTGTTCAACTTGGCATCCGCCTATCTAAATAAGTCGCCGTATGAAAGCAATGAAATACATTCGATTAGTGCTGATGACGGTGATATTGCTAAGTCTCAGCGGATGCTATACTCACAGAGTAATTGGTCTTTTGCAGGAACCGACTAAGTCGAATAAGATACCTGTTTATGAGAAAGATACTAATCAGCAACCGTACCGTATTCACATAAATGATAAGCTCATCTATCGTGTGGTAACAATGGATGAAACAATATCCAAAGTGCTCGGTACAAACAATACTGCCAATACACAGTATGCTGTATCTTATCGCGTCTATAAAGACGGAACAGTAGAGTTGCCCTTCCTTAAACCAATACACGTTGAGGGATTGACGGTTGATGAGGCTCAAGAGACCATACAAGCGGCCTTCCGTGAGATTATACCGGATGCGGACGTTAAGGTGGCTCTATATAACAAGACCTTTACCGTGATAGGTGATATACGGTCAGGCGAGTACTTCATTTATAAAGAGAAGCTCAATATCTTCCAGGCTCTGGCTATGACAGGCGACCTTATGAACTCAGGAGACCGTAAGCATGTGCGCATTATTCGTCCGCACGGTGATCAAGAACCGGAGGTGCTGGAGTTCGATATACGAAGCAACACAATCATTGACTCTAAATACTACTACGTTCAACCTAATGATGTAATATACGTGGCAAGGACAAAAGACAGTTTTGTAAAAGTACCAAGTTACACAGGCGTTCTCGGATTGATAACTTCGTCCGTATCGCTGCTGGTATCAGTGCTGAACTACTCTTTGCTCTTATCTAAATAGACTATTATGAAAGACAACGAAGCATATGGAAATGCCGCATATGGCAATGGTGCCTACGGAAATGGTGCTTATGGCAACGGAGCCTATGGCAATAGTAATTACGGCAACGGACAATATTATGCCGGAAATAATCAGTACTATGGTAACAACCAGTACTACGGAGCCGGTATAGACCAGAATCAACAACAGGAAGAAGAGTCGTCATTCAATATGATGGAGTGGGTAATGCGAATACTGCATTACTGGTATCTGTTCATCATCGCTGTTGCCATCGCACTCGGCATTGCCATGCTCGAAAACCGCAAATGGCTACCGTCGTACTACTCACAAGGTACTATCATCATCAAGGAAACAACCGGTTACAGCACGTCGTCATCAACTCTGTTGCAGGGATTTGGCGTGGACGCAGGATACAAGAACGTTCAGAACCAGATGATTATGCTTGGTTCGTACGACCTGATGGTGCGCGTTGTGGATTCATTACCGTTCCTTAATACAGAGTACTACACCATGGGGCGGTTCAAAACCCGTAACATGTATCATAATACTCCGGTTATTATAACAGCCGATAAGGTTAGAGATAACATCTATGATATGATGTTCCAACTCAACTTCCTTGAGGACGGACGATTGCATATTCGCTCAACGGTAGAAGAGGTTCCTCTGGATGTTATTGTTCGCTACGGTGAGCACGTTGAGACAGACCTTTTCTCTTGCGTTATTATGCCTGTTTCGGCAGAAAGATTGACGGGAACCGGACGAATGTATTTCCGTTTTCGTAGCAATGATTCGCTTGCGAAGGAGTTTATGTCCAGGCTGAGAATGAACTTCGTAGGGCAGGGAAGTACGATTTTAGCTCTCTCTCTCGTAAGTGAAACACCTGAGCGTGACTGCGAATTCATAGATAAACTGGCAGAGATATTCCTCCTCCAGAATCTTGAGCAAAAGAATGAGGTGGCAGAGAACTCAATCAAGTTCATAAACGAACAGCTTGATAATCTGCAAGACGCTCTCGGCTCCAGCGAAGGCGAGATGACTAAGTTCCGTCAGGAGAACAAGTTCGTGGATGTATCATCTTATGCAGGACAGCTCATGAGCCGTATCGCAGGCTACGACCAACAGGCCATGGAACTGCGACTCAAAGAGACATACTTTGATTACCTTATCAACTACGTGCAGACTAATATGGAGTCGGGAGCAGTAATTGCTCCGTCATCGCTCGGACTGAACGAGCCGATGCTTATGTCGCTGGTACAGCAACTCAACGACCTGCGTCTGCAACGTGGTGAACTAACAGAGAAAAACGTGTACTACGCTAAGTACACCAATGATATCAACAATGTCAAGACAACCATTAACGAGGTAGCTCACTCAATGCGTAAGTCGTTGGAGATAGAGAAACAAGACCTGGATAAACGTTACGCCGAGGTGGAGACCGAACTCAAGAAACTGCCGTCAAAGGAATTGCAGATGGTGGCTATTGAGCGTAATTATCGTATTGATGATAACTACTACACTTTCTTCCTCCAGAAACGCGCTGAGGCAGAAATCCAGAAGGCAAGTAACCTTCCTGATAATAAGATTCTGGATAAGGCACGTACTATTCAACAAGTCAACTCCAAACAAAAACGCAAGACAACCACTACAGCTCTTATCCTTGGTATTTTGATTCCGTTGGCACTTATCATCTTGAGTGAACTCCTTAATAATAAGGTGCGCACGCCTAAAGACGTAGAGAAACTATCTAATTTCAAGCTCATTGGTACACTGCGTCACGCTCGCTCGCAGAACCCGACACTGGTTAAGACCAATCCGCGTTCGTCGTATGCCGAGATGATACGTTCCATACGTACGCGCATTGAGTTTATTGTAAAACGCAAGTCTAATATGGTTATCGCCGTCACTTCTACTGAGTCTGGTGACGGTAAAACATTCCTCTCGTCTAACCTGGCAGCCCTATATGCTTCAGCAGGCAAGAAGACGTTACTTATAGACCTTGATATACGTAAACCTAACTTACACACTAAACTTGGTGTAGAGAACGGTAACGGTGTAACCAACTATCTGATAGGCGATTGCGAGTTAGAGGATACCTTCGTTAAGGATAACCCGTTTGACTTTGATTTGATGCGCGCAGGTACTATTCCGCCTAACCCGGGTGAACTGATTCACTCAGAGAAACTTGCTGAACTGATTATGCAACTGCGTCAGAAGTACGAATTCATCATCATTGATACATCGCCTATAGGTCTTGTACCGGACGCATACGCCCTTCTTGAGCAAGCAGATATGGGATTGTACGTAATTCGTTGCATGCAGACCAATAAATCGTTCTGTAAGCAGACTCTGGAGCAGATAGCAGAGGTTATGGATAATCCTGAGAAGGTACAGCTTATTTTGTCTGATATTCCAACCGAAGGAACACACGGCTACGGCTATGGATATGGCTATGGTTACGGTTCATATGGTTATGGACGCGGTGGTGGCTATGGCTACGGATACGGTCAAAAACGTACCGGATGGAGATACAAGTACGGGCAGTACTACGGACGCCTGTTCAATAAACAAGAAAAGAACGGATATAATTACTATTCTGACGAGGATGTATAAAGACCAACTAAACGGTCGTAACGTTCTCCGAAGGGACGGTAGTAAACGTAAATAGAATATTCGTTTCTGGTTTCCCAATGCGAGCCTTCTGTATTCAGGAGGCTTGCTTTTTTACTTCCCTTAGGTAGTTGCCAATATTGATAATCGTAACCGCCTTGTTTAACAAGAGATGTGAGGTAATAACACTTGTTATCAGTATCATAAAGCATCCTGTTCTGGCTGTCAAATTGGTTGTAGAAGATATCTCCGCCAATATATATGGCCCCGTCAAACAACGGCTTATCTGTCGGCAGAGTCCAATGTACCCACATATATTCTGCCTCGTACTCAATGGAGTTAAGTGTTCGCTCGGCATTAACCACAAACTGACCATTAGCGTCAGGTTCGTTCATATACGGAGCACGCGGCTGCAGACGGTCGGCATATAATGGTGCATGGTATTCGCCGGCATCGTAAATAATACGATTGATGTTCTCTCCCGCTATATACGTTGAGAATGCATCAAAACGATGATACTCGTTGCCTCCTTCAAAGATAAGGTCTTTGCAGTGAACATACTTAAGTTTATTGCTCTCTATATACGACGGAGTGGGGCGAACAACCTCGTTATCCATTCTGCCGTTCTGCCGAACCACAATCCAGTAATTATCACCGATATTGGCGCTATTTCCTGAGAGGTGAACATTAGGTGTCTGAATCGTAATCTCCAATTGCTGATAACGTCCGTTGTACTCTATATCCGTTTGTGCCGTTACAGCCATTTGTATTTTAACTGCCGGCTCTACCACAGAGAAGCATGCCCAAGCTACTTGCTTGTCCATGTCTCCATCTTCATAGATACGAATAACGTAGTTGCCGGAGGCAGTCAGTTGCATGTCGTTGTTCGGGAATATAAACGAATAGTGAGTATAGTCAACACTCGTATTCAACGATGGTTCATAGTCAATAATATCACTTGTGGTGAACCCGCGCAAGTAGTCGGTACTAATAATTCCGCTTTCCGTCCAGTCGCTATTGAGGTGAGTAACCGTGTATGAGTATTGCTTAGTGCTATGACTGAGTTCGTCAAAGCTGATCTCCAATTGGTTATCAGCTTCGCTGCCATCAACAATACCATTCTTAAGTACCAAATACGGACGCTCAGGATGAAGGTCTTTGTGTCCTTCCAAACGGTCTGCGTAACGTATCCTAAGGGTCTTGACCTGCTTGGGTTGATGAACCTTAGTGCAGTACCTGATATCGGCTCCATAACAGCAGACAGATAGCGCAAATGACAATAATATTACTAATCGTTTACTCATTTCGGCTGCAAAAGTACAAAAATTATTCCAAATTGTAAAATTTATTTGTTAGTTTCAAAAAAAAGCAGTACTTTTGCACCCGCTTTTGAGCAAAAGAGCACAATTTGTTGCCACTGTGGCTCAGTTGGTAGAGCAACGCATTCGTAATGCGTGGGTCGGCGGTTCGAGTCCGCCCAGTGGCTCAAAAAGGGGAACTTCGGTCCTCCTTTTTATATTTTATATAAATAATTTGCATTTTTATTTGTATATTTAAATTTTATTTAGTAATTTTGCAGGCAAAATTGCTGAACACACTAAATATTTCTATATATGAAACTGGAAGACATTACAAGTAAGATTTACGCTGAAGGCGTAGAGAAAGGTAAGGCTCAAGCCGAAGAGATCATTAAGAAAGCCAACGAGGATGCTGCAGCTATCATTGCTAAGGCAGAAAAAGAGGCTGCTGATAAATTGGCTAAAGCTGAAGCCAAGGCTAAGGACCTGGACAAAAACACCCGTGCGGAACTTAAACTGTTTGCTGAACAAGCGCTCAACGCTCTTAAGACTGAGGTTACAGACCTGTTGACGGGCGAAGTAGTTGCTGATAACATCAAGGCTGCAACTGCTGACAAGAAGTTCATGCAGGATGTAATCCTCAAGATGGCTGAGGCAATGGCTAAAGACGGTGCTGTTGTTATTGAGGCTAAAGATGCCAAAGCGTTGAAGGAGTACTTTGCTAAGAACGCTAAGGCTCTGCTTGACAAGGGGGTTAAGATTGAGGAGGTTAAGGGTATCAAGACTGACTTCCAAATCGTAGCAGCCAAGGGCGGTTATAAACTGGCCTTCGGCGAGAAAGAGTTTGAGGCTTACTTCAAGGAGTTTCTTCGTCCTCAACTGAGTGAAATGCTCTTCTGATTATGGGTTACGAATGTTTAATATCAGGTTTGCCGGAATTGCAAGAGGGTAGTGCTGCTCCGATGACTATGGAGTCGTTGGAGGCATTGCTTGCTGATAGTCTGTCAGCCAAGGACCTGGAGCAGTTGAGTATTCTTAAGAAGCACGTTCGCTCAGGGGCTTGCCGCTTTGTGCGTGATTGGCAGGACTTCAACCGCGACCTGAATAATGTGCTTACTGCTCACATCTGCCGTAAGCATGGCTTAGACCCGCGTAAGAATATCATCGGTGACAATGAACTGGCGCTGCAGCTTAAGCGTCCGGAGAGCCAGAAGTTGAAGGACTTCGGTCTGACAGGTACTATTGACTCGCTGCCGGAGATTCTTGCCGTAGCTGAGATTGAGAATCTGATGGATAGAGAGAAGCACATAGATGCCCTGCGCTTTTTGTGGCTTGAGGAGCGCACACGTATGATATTCTTCTCCCTGGAGAACGTGTTGGCGTACTATCTGATGAATGAAATGCTTTGTCGCTGGGATATTCTCACCGTAGAAAAGGGAGAGAAGGTCTTCCGCGATATCGTTGCCGAGATGAAGAGTGGCATTAAGTTTGAATAATAAAACAATAATTATATGACAACAGGAAAAGTAAAAGGTATCATCGCTAACCTGGTAACAGTGGTTGTTGATGGTCCGGTTGCACAAAATGAAATCTGCTACATCTCGGTTGGTAAGACCAAATTGATGGCAGAGGTTATTAAAGTGGGTGGCGAGAACGTCTATGTACAGGTGTTTGAGTCCACTCGTGGACTTAAGGTAGGTGACCTTGTTGAGTTTACCGGTCACATGCTTGAGGTTACTCTTGGTCCGGGTCTGCTGAGCCGTAACTACGATGGCTTGCAGAATGACTTGGATAAGCTGACGGGTGTATTCCTTCAACGTGGTGAATATAACTTCCCGCTAGATAAAGACAAACTGTGGAAATTCGAGCCTATTGCTAAAGTCGGCGATAAAGTTGCTGCAGCCGCTTGGCTTGGTGAGGTCGACGAAAACCATCAGCCGCATAAGATCATGGTTCCCTTCGTCTTTGAGGGTGAATACACTGTTAAGGAAATCGCCAAAGCCGGTGAGTACAAGATTGAGGACACTATGGCAGTACTCGTTGACGCTGAGGGCAAAGAGCACAAAGTAACGATGGTTCAGAAATGGCCGGTTAAGAAAGCTATCCTGGCTTATAAATCCAAACCACGTCCATTTAAGCTGCTGGAGACAGGTGTTCGTACCATCGATACCGCCAACCCTATTTGTGAGGGTGGTACAGGCTTTATTCCCGGTCCTTTCGGAACAGGTAAGACTGTGCTCCAACACGCTATCTCCAAGCAAGCAGAGGCTGATATCGTTATTATCGCAGCCTGCGGTGAGCGTGCTAATGAGGTTGTGGAGACTTTTACCGAGTTCCCTGAACTGGAAGATCCGCACACAGGACGCAAGCTCATGGAGCGTACTATCATCATCGCCAATACCTCTAACATGCCTGTTGCAAGCCGTGAGGCATCTGTTTATACCTCAATGACTATTGCTGAGTACTACCGTTCGATGGGATTGCGCGTTCTATTGATGGCCGATTCGACATCTCGTTGGGCACAGGCACTTCGTGAGATGTCCAACCGTATGGAGGAACTTCCCGGTCAGGATGCCTTCCCGATGGACCTTAGTGCTATCATTGGTGCCTTCTACGCACGTGCGGGATACGTATATTTAAATAATGGTGCTACGGGTTCTGTTACCTTCCTTGGTACGGTTTCTCCTGCCGGTGGTAACCTGAAAGAACCTGTCACTGAGGGTACTAAGAAGGTGGCTCGTTGCTTCTACGCTCTTGAGCAGGCACGTGCTGACCGTAAACGTTACCCGGCTGTTAACCCGATTGACTCTTATAGTAAGTATATCGAATATCCTGAGTTTGAGGAGTATATCTCCAAACTCATCGACGACCAGTGGCTCGGTAAGGTAAATGACATGAAGACCTACCTGCAACGCGGTAAGGATATTCAGGAGCAAATCAACATCCTTGGCGATGACGGTGTACCTGTGGATTACCACGAGGAGTTCTGGAAGAGCGAGGTCATTGACTTTGTCATCCTGCAACAGGACGCTTTCGATAAGATTGATGCCGTTTGTCCGCTGGAGCGTCAACGTTATATGCTTGATATAGTGATGGATATCTGCAAACACGACTATGACTTTGATAACTTCCTTGAGGTTAGCGATTACTTCAAGCGTATTATCAACCTGTGCAAGCAGATGAACTACTGCGAGTTCCATAGCGAGGACTTCGAGAAATATCAAACTAAACTTAATGAACTACTTGCTGAAAGGCAAATAAAAGCATAAAACCATGGCTAAAGCATTTCAAAAGATTTATACGCAGATTACTGCAATTACAAAGGCAACCTGCTCGCTCAAAGCACAAGGAGTAGGTAATGATGAACTTGCTACGGTAAACGGCAAACTTGCCCAAGTAGTTAAGATTATGGGCGATGAAATCACCCTACAGGTGTTCCAGGGAACAGAAGGTATCCCTACTAATGCTGAGGTCGTATTCCTTGGCAAGGCTCCTACGCTGAAGGTTAGTGAGAAATTGGCAGGACGATTCTTCAACGCCTACGGTGATCCTATTGATGGCGGGCCGAAGATTGAGGGTAAAGAAATCGAAATCGGTGGTCCGAGTGTTAACCCCGTACGTCGTAAACAGCCGTCAGAACTGATTGCAACGGGTATTGCAGGTATTGACCTCAATAACACACTCGTTTCCGGTCAGAAGATTCCTTTCTTTGCTGACCCCGACCAACCGTACAACCAGGTTATGGCTAATGTGGCACTCCGTGCACAGGTTGATAAGATTATCCTTGGTGGTATGGGTCTGACCAACGACGATTACCTCTACTTCAAGAACGTATTTGCTAACGCCGGTGTGCTGGACCGTATTGTTTCGTTTGTTAATACGACCGAGAATCCTGCTGTAGAGCGTCTGCTTATCCCTGATATGGCTCTGGCAGCTGCTGAGTACTTCGCTGTTGAAAAGCACGAGAAAGTACTTGTACTGCTTACGGATATGACCCTGTACGCCGATGCTTTGGCTATCGTCAGCAACCGTATGGACCAGATTCCGTCTAAGGACTCAATGCCCGGCTCGCTCTATTCAGACCTTGCTAAGATCTACGAGAAAGCCGTTCAGTTCCCGGAGGAAGCAGGTGGCGGTTCAATCACTATCATTGCCGTAACGACCTTGTCAGGCGGTGATATTACTCACGCTATTCCGGATAACACCGGTTATATCACTGAGGGTCAGCTCTATCTGCGTCGTGACTCTGATATCGGTAAGGTTATCGTTGATCCGTTCCGTTCGCTGAGTCGTCTGAAACAACTTGTTGCCGGAAAGAAGACGCGCGAAGACCACCCGCAAGTAATGAACGCTGCTGTTCGTCTATACGCCGACGCCGCAAATGCTAAGACTAAGCTGGAGAACGGTTTCGACCTCACTGACTACGATGAGCGCTGCCTGAAGTTTGCTAAAGAGTATTCAGACAAGATTCTGGCTATCGACGTTAATATCAACACCGTTGAGATGTTGGATATTGCTTGGTCACTGTTTGCTAAGTACTTCAAACCAGAAGAGGCTAATATCAAACAAGCCCTTATTGACACATATTGGCCAAAAGAGAAATAGTCAGTTTGACTTTCGACTTTAGACTTTAGACTAATTATGGCAATCACTTATCAATTTAATAAGACTTCGTTGCAAGGGCTGGAAAAGAACCTCAAGATGCGACAACGAACCTTGCCTACACTGCAGAGCAAGGAGTCGGCGCTGCGTATGGAGGTCAAGAAGGCCAAGGACGAAATAAAAGCCTTGGACGAGGAGGTCAACCGCCGTATCCGCGACTACGACCAGATGTTGGCGTTGTGGGGTGAGTTTGACACCGACCTTATTCATGTGGACGACGTACGGATGTCTATCAAGAAGATAGCAGGCGTACGTGTACCAGTGCTGGATGAGGTAGTCTATTCAACCAAGGCGTTCTCAATCTTCTCGTCGCCAAAGTGGTTCTTGGACGGATTTGAGCAACTCAAGGCAATTGCTGAAGTCGGTATCCGTCAGGAGTTTGTGCGCAGAAAGGTGGACCTGCTGGAGTATGCTCGTAAGAAGACGACCCAGAAGGTTAACCTCTTTGAGAAAGTACAAATCCCAGGCTATCAGGACGCTATCCGTAAGATTAAGCGCTTTATGGAGGACGAGGAGAACCTGAACAAATCCAGTCAGAAAATCGTTAAGGGTAAACGCGAACGCGAAGCTGCAATGGCTGAGCAGGCGAGAAAGGAGGCAGGCGTATGATTACCAAGATGAAGAAATATACGTTCCTGGTGCTTGCCAGTGCGTACGAGCAGTTCCTCAGTCAACTGCGTGAGGCTGGAGTTGTGCATGTATCCATCAAGGCTGAAGGATTGGCTGAAGATGCTGATTTACAGGAATCTATACGTCAATACGACCAGATATCTCACACCCTCAAACAGGGTGCTCCTGATCAACTTATTGACGAGCACAACGCTGTTCTGAGTAAGATGGAGCAAACGCGTCAGGAGATTAAGCGTATGCAGGTGTGGGGAGATTTCTCAGCTAAGCAACTTGCTGACCTCAAGGACGCAGGCTACACCTTATATTATTATTCATGCCCGGCTAAGCAGTTCAGCGATGAACTTGGTATCCGTGTCAATGAAGCACAGGGTAGGGTTTACTTCGTCAGCGTTAACGAGCCGCTGGATAACGAGCTGTGCAATGTAGAGACGCTCAGCGATAAATGTGCTGCTGACCTGGAGAAAGACCTTGATGCCCTCAAAGGACTTGAGGTTGCTGCCAAAACACGTATTGATGTCTGGGCACAGACAAATATAGAGGACCTCAAAAAGCAACTCACCGAATTGCAGCAACGTATTGATTGGCAGCGTGTTACGCTCTCAACTGATTCTGCTGCAGAGGGCGCTCTTAAGCAGCTGGAAGGCTTCTGCCCTGTTGACAACTGCGAGGCTCTGGAGGCTATGCTGGAAAGCGAGAGTGTTTACTATATTGCTGAAGACCCGACGGAGGAGGACGATACTCCTATCAAGCTACGCAACAACTGGTTTACCAAGCTCTTTGAGCCACTGACCGGTATGTACGGATGGCCTGATTACTTCGAGTTTGACCCGACGCCTATTCTGGCACCATTCTACTTGCTGTTCTTCTCGCTCTGTATGGGAGATGCCGGATATGGTATTCTGTTGATAGCCCTTGGCCTACTCATCCATTATAACAAGCTCAAGATTGAGATGTTTGAGGGTCTTGGCCCGATTATCACGGCTCTGGGTGTGGGTACGCTGGTTGTCGGATTCTTCCTCGGCACGGCCTTTGGTATGGACCTGAGTACGCTCATGCCGGATATCAGTTACCTCTTCCTGAAAGGACAGATTGCAGGCTATGATGTAGCAATGGTCTTGGCTATTGCTATTGGTGTATTCCATATCTGCTTGGCTATGGTGGTTAAGGCTATCTGTTACACTAAGCGTTATGGTTTCCGTGCTCAAATAGGCACTTGGGGCTGGACACTGCTCATCGTGGGTGGTATCTCGGCTTTCATCATCTGCCTGGCACTGTCTGTTCCGATGAATGTTACTAAGATCGTTCTTATTGTGATAGCTGCTATCTCGGCCTTGGGTATCTTCCCGTTCAATACGCCGGGACGTAATCCGTTGATAAACGTTGGTGCCGGTCTTTGGGATACCTACAATATGGCCACAGGAATCCTTGGCGACACGCTCTCTTACATCCGTCTCTATGCCCTTGGTTTGGCAGGCGGAATGCTTGGTGGAGCGTTCAACGACCTGGGATTGATGATTATGGGCGGTTCAACGGCAGGTGCTACATGGCAGTGGATTCCGTTCATTCTCATATTGCTTATCGGACACGTCTTGAACCTCGCCATGTCGGCTCTGGGAGCGTTTGTACACCCCTTGCGTCTGACATTTGTTGAGTACTTCAAGAACTCAGGATATAACGGAAAGGGTACACTGTATCAACCTTTTAAGAAATAATAAATTTTAATTATAAATTATAAATAAACAATTATTATTATGGAATTTTTAGGATTTCTCGGTTGGGGACTGATGTTAGGTCTCGCCGGTATCGGTTCCGCTTACGGAACAACAATCGCTGCTAATGCAGCAGAAGGTGCGTTAAAGAAGAACAAAGACAAGAGCAGTTCGTACATGATTTTGTCAGCTCTGCCTGCTACTCAGGGTCTTTATGGCTTCGTAGCTTTCCTTATGTGGGACAAGGCTGCTATCGTTGAGAACCCTGCACTGTACTTCGGTGTTGGTTTGGCAGTAGGTCTTGTTTGCCTGTTCTCTGCTATCCGTCAAGGTATGGTTTGCGCTAACGGTATTTCCGGTATTGCTGCAGGTCACGATGTACAGACTAACACAATGATTTACGCCGCTCTGCCTGAGTTCTACGCTATCTTGGCTCTTGTAGGCGCGTTAATGATTTAATAGCAGTCGATTATGACTATTCAATTCTTGGGTGCTGCCGGTGAAGTTACCGGCAGCAAACATTTGATAACTACCGCTAAGGGCAAGCGTATCCTTCTTGACTGCGGTATGTTTCAGGGCAAAGGTATGGAAACCGATGCTGATAACCGTAACCTCGGGTTTGAGCCCAAGGATATTGACTATGTCATCCTCACGCACGCACACATCGACCACTCTGGCCTTATTCCTTATATATATAAGTTAGGCTTCCGTGGTGATGTCATCTGCACTCCGGCAACGCGTGACCTCTGTGCTATCATGCTGCAGGATACGGCTTTTATCCAGGCGCAGGATGTGCGGTGGTACAATAAGAAGATGGATCGCCAGCACAAGCCTAAGATTCAGCCTTTGTATGATATCAACCACGTTGAGCGTTGTATGCACTTGTTTGTAACCGTGGGTTACGATCGCAAGTTCCGTGTCTGCGACGAGGTGATGCTTACGTTCACTAACTCCGGCCACATGTTGGGTTCGGCTGTTGCCAGCCTGGAGATTAAGGAGGGTGGTGAAACCAAGCGCATTGCTTACACCGGCGACTTGGGACGACTGCACAGCCATATCCTCTGTTCGCCTGTGCCCTTCCCGCAATGCGATTACCTGATCTGTGAATCCACTTACGGTGACCGCTTGCACGAAGACCGACTCGTCACTGAGGAGCAATTGCTTGGTGTTGTGGAAGATACCTGTGTCTATAAGAAGGGCAAACTGATTATCCCCAGTTTCTCTGTCGGCAGAACGCAGGAGATTGTATATGTGCTCAACCAGCTCTATAACGATGGCCGTTTGCCGCATATACCTGTCTTTGTGGACTCGCCGTTATCGGTTAATGCCACTCATATCTTCCGTATGTACACTGATGCGCTCAATGATGAGGTGCAGGATACTATGCGCTTTGACCCTGACCCGTTTGGCTTCAATACGCTCAAGTACATCACTGATATCAAGGAGAGTAAGGCTCTGAATAACGACCCGCGTCCGTGTATTATCATCTCTGCTTCGGGCATGCTTGAGGCTGGACGTGTTAAGCACCACGTGGCTAATCACATCAGCGACCCCAGTTGCACTATCCTCATCGTCGGTTATTGCACGCCTGAGTCGCTTGGAGCACGTATCCAGGACCCCAATAAGAAATGGATTAGTATCTTTGGGTTCGACCGCAAGATTAAGGCTCAGGTGACTAAGATTGAGGGCTTCTCCGGTCACGGCGACTATACGGAGATGATTGATTATCTGACCCGTAGCCTTGATGTAACCAAACTAAAGCACACATTTATCGTTCACGGTGAATCGGCTGCACAGCAGACCTATAAGGACCACCTCTATGAAGCTGGATTCCGTGATATCTCAATTCCTCAAAAAGGTGAATCAGTAATTATATGAAATCTATAAAATGTCTTTTATTAACTGGTTATCTTGGTAGTGGCAAGACCACGCTCCTTAACCGTATTCTTGCTAATAAGAAGGGTATTCGTTTTGCTGTCATCGTCAATGATATTGGTGAAGTCAATATCGACGCCGACCTCATCCAGAAGGGCGGGGTAGTTAACTCTCAGAACGACAGCCTTGTGGCTCTGCAGAATGGCTGTATCTGCTGTACGCTCAAGACCGACCTTATCGAACAACTGCACGATATCGTTGCCATGGATAAGTTCGACTATATCGTTATTGAGGCAAGCGGTATCTGTGAGCCGGCTCCGATAGCTCAGACTATCTGTTCTATCCCGACTATTGCTCCACAGTACGCCAAGGACGGTGTGCCTGTGCTGGATAGCATTGTGTCTGTTGTTGATGCCCTGCGTATCCGCGATGAGTTTGCCCTTGGCGATGACCTTGATGCCACCCGCCGGTTCGAGGAAGAAGACCTTGCCAGCTTGGTTATCCAGCAGATAGAGTTCTGCAATATTATACTGCTTAATAAGGCATCAGAGGTTAGCGAAGACGAGCTGCAACATATCACGGCGGTTCTTCGCGCCATACAGCCCCACGCAGAGATTATCCCTTGCGACTACTGCGATGTGGACTTGGATAAGCTGCTCAATACCGATCTCTTCCACTTTGATGAGGTAGCCGGTTCGGCTCGTTGGATAGAGGCTGTTGAGGCTGATGCCGATGAGGATGAAGGACTTGGAGAGGCATATGAGTACGGCATAGATACCTTTGTTTATTACCGTCGCCGTCCCTTTGATTTAGGCCTGTTTGATGAGTTTGTGGCTCGTCATTGGCCTAAGTCGGTTATCCGTTGCAAGGGCATGTGCTATTTCAGCGAGGAGTACGATATGTGTTATCTCTTTGAGCAAGCCGGTAAGCAACTGGGTATCAAGCAGTGTGGACAGTTTATTGCCACCATGCCTAAGGATGAACTGGAGGTAGAGCTGGCTACTGACCCGCTGCTTCGTCGCGATTGGGACGAGCAATACGGCGACCGCATGCAGAAGCTTGTCTTCATTGGCCAGAACATGGATAAAAAGGCCATCACCGCCGCCCTCGATGCCTGCCTCGTCTAAGCCGCCTTAAACATAACATTAACATAAGATCAAGCAGACCTTGTGGGTCTGCTTGATTGTTGTCGGGAAGACAGGATTCGAACCTGCGACCCCCTGCTCCCAAAGCAGGTATTCTACCGGGCTGAACTACTTCCCGTCGTCGGAAATGGCTTGCCTGACTGAAATGTGCTACACACATTTAACAGACCGCACTTCCTCCTCTATCCTCGGATTTTCGCTTCGCTGTAATCATCGGATGGGGGATTATTTGCTAAAAGCGGCTGCAAAGGTACTGCTTTTTTTTTAATCGTGCAAATAATATTGCAAAATTATTCCATAAGTTTCTTATAACGTATACGTTTGGGTTCGACGGCGTCGTCGCCAAGGCGTAGGCGTTTATTGGCTTCGTACTCGCTGTAAGAGCCTTCAAACCAGTAGGTTTTGCTATCTCCCTCGTAGGCGAGGATGTGCGTACATATACGGTCAAGGAACCAGCGGTCGTGGCTGATGACAACAGCACAGCCGGCGAAGTTCTCGAGTCCTTCCTCCAGAGCACGCAGTGTGTTGACGTCGATATCATTGGTCGGCTCGTCAAGGAGCAGCACATTAGCCTCTGACTTAAGCGTAAGCGCCAGGTGTAACCTATTTCGTTCACCACCGGATAGTACGCCGCACTTCTTCTCCTGGTCAGAGCCGGTGAAATTGAAGCGGCTAAGGTATGCACGGGCATTGATCTCACGGCCGGCAACACGTATGAACTCTGTTCCGTCGGAGATAGTCTCAAAGACAGTCTTATTGGGGTCGATATTGCTATGTACCTGGTCAACGTATCCGACCTTAACGGTTTCACCGACGCTGAAGGTGCCGCTATCGGCGTGCTCCATGCCCATAATCATACGGAAGAGGGTAGTCTTGCCGGCTCCGTTAGGACCGATAACGCCTACGATACCATTAGGCGGTAGCATGAAGTTCATATCCTCAAATAGGACCTTATCGCCAAAGGCCTTGCTGACGTGCTCGGCGTTGATGACCTTATTACCCAGACGCGGACCGTTAGGGATGAATATCTCCAGTTTCTCCTCACGCTCTTTCTGCTCCTCATTCATCATTCGGTCGTACGCGGCAAGACGTGCCTTACCCTTAGCCTGTCGTGCCTTAGGCGCCATACGAACCCACTCAAGCTCGCGCTCAAGGGTCTTGCGGCGTTTGCTTGCCTGCTTCTCCTCCATAGCCATGCGAGCCGTTTTCTGCTCAAGCCAGGATGAGTAGTTGCCTTTCCAAGGAATACCCTCGCCACGGTCGAGTTCAAGAATCCAGCCTGCTACATTATCTAGGAAGTAGCGGTCGTGGGTGATACAGATAACCGTTCCGGCATACTGGTGGAGGTGTTGTTCAAGCCAGTCGATAGACTCGGCATCGAGGTGGTTAGTAGGCTCGTCCAGCAATAGCACATCGGGTTGCTGCAGCAGCAGACGACATAAAGCCACACGACGGCGTTCACCACCGCTGAGGTTCTTGACGAGGGCATCGTCATCAGGGCAACGTAGAGCATCCATGGCACGATCGAGCTTTTGGTCGATATTCCAAGCATCTACGGCATCAAGTTTATCCTGCAGTTCAGCCTGACGAGCCAACAGCTTATCGTAGTCGGCTTCGGGGTCAGCAAAGGCGTTGTTTATCTCGTCGTACTCACGTAGCGCATCCATAACGGGCTGCACACCCTCCTGAACGCACTCACGTACCGTCTTCTCGGGGTCAAGCTTAGGATCTTGCTCCAGGTAACCAACGGTGTATCCGGGAGAGAAGACAACCTCGCCCTGGTATTCCTTCTCAATACCGGCGATAATCTTCATGAGCGTGGACTTACCGGCACCGTTAAGACCGATAATACCTATTTTGGCTCCATAAAAGAAACTAAGGTAGATGTTGTTAAGTACTTTCTTTTGCGGCGAGAAGGCTTTGCTTACGCCAACCATAGAAAAGATAATCTTCTTGTCGTCTGCCATAATATATTGCTTAATTAGAATGTATATTTGCGTTTATTGTGATGTTTAACCTTGTATCCTGCCGTTCGCAGTTGCTCCAGCAGTCCTTTATCGCCACCAAGGTAGATGGCATTGAGCACGATGAAGCACTTACCGTCCTTGAGGTGTGGACGCAGGCGCTTGACCCACTCCTTATTACGCTTGGTATATACTTGATAATCAGAGTAGGAGAGGGTGGATGTATTGTCCGGTGCGGTAATTAGGAATGCCATATCCGTCAGTCGTCCTATGCGATACATGGCCAGGATATCGCGTTCGAGCCGCACTTCGCGCTCAGGGTACTCAATTACTTTCTTTAGTTCGGCACACTGCCAGTGGAAAGGCTCACGGTCGAAAAGCATATACATAGCCTCGCCTAATTCATCCAATCCGACAACGGGAATATTGCGCTCAGATGCTACAGCCTGAAAGAACGACTCCATAGAACGCTGCTCGTCGTAGCCAATCCATCGCTTGAGCACCTCATTACGATATAGTTCGGTCAGATAAGAGGGTTTCATTCGTCCCAACTGCTGCAATCCCAGTCCGTTAAGCGAGAGCCGTAGGGCTTCATCGATATCCTTATATTCTTCGTCTGTATAGAAATTAGCCAGTTTGATGGAGTCGGGTAGCAGAGCCGCCTGACGGAGAGTCTTGATAGCCTCGTAGTCCTCGATGGCAAACTCGGTGATGACCTTATTGCAGCGTGAGAAACAAGCGTAGGCGTTAGGGATGGTATCAATAAAGGTCTGGTCAACCAGACGGTTTACAGCCAATATATATGATTTTGACTTAGCCGAGTTTCCACTCACCTCGTAGAGCAGCTGGGCGTGCGCCGCAGTGAATAGTGAAAAGTGAATAGCGAATAGTATCAGTAGTCGTTTCATTGGAATCGAGTTATGAGGTTATATGCCTGATATATACCGAGTTCACCGGCTTTACTTAAATCGCTGATACCACCTTCAACGTCGTCGGTGTAAATACGAGTCAGCCCACGGTTGAAGTACGCCTCAGCAAAGTCCTGGTCGGCAGCGATGGCGTGTGTATAGTGGTCGATGGCTTCCTTATAGTTCTTCTGCGCACAAAGCATATTAGCCTTATTATACCAGGCAAAGGCAAAGTCGGGTTGCTGCTGAGTGACGTAGTCGTAATCGCGGAGCATTATATCAAAGTCCATAGCCGACTCAGCCGTCAGCTCACCGTTAGCACGCAAGAACTCCAGCTGCTTGAAACGCCAGTTGGCACGGCAGAAGGTTATTATATTGAAGATTGAAGATTGAAGATTGGAAATTGAAGATTTGACATTTGAGATTTGTAGGGCACGGGTGCAGTCGTCGATGGCGGATATATAGTCCTGCACCAGGGCAAACTCAATAGCCCGTGCAAAATAAAGGTACGGGTCATTGGGATTACGGTCAATACGGTTGCTGAGCTGGCTTATTTGCTCAAAGTGAGTGTTGACCATATCCGCAGTCAGTGGCACCTCTTGCGTAGTGAACTTAAGCGCGGCCGGCAGACGATGACTATTATTGAGTTCATCAACGCTATAGTAGAAATAGTTAGTGCGTCGGAAGGACTGGTCCTTAGAGTAGTAGGACAGAACTATATTAGGTTCGTTGATAACCTCTGCACGTCGTTGCTGTACTGCTCCACGCGTCTCTGAGTCGGCGTATTTCTCTTCGTTGGGGTCTTGCTTATTCTGTGCCGTATGTGCCGAGAACTCTTTGCGTCGGTCTTTCTTAGCCGGCTGAGCCTTAGCCAAATGTACATCGGTATCAGGCGTAGAGAGTGAATCCTGCTGTGCGGCAGAGATGCTATCTTTCTTAGCCTCCAACTGCGACGCAGTATAACGCAGACGGTATGCCTCACGGCTGTTGCCAAGTGTTTTCTGTGCCTGTGCAGCAAGGTAATAGGAGGGCAGGAAGTAGGGATAACGGTCAATCATGCACTCCAGGTCAGCCAGCGCTTGTCGCCACTGCTTGAGTTGCATCAGAACCACTGCCCGCTGGTAGTGCAGTTCGGTCTGCTCAGGAGCTAGGTCAATGGCCGTATTAAAGTCCTCCAGAGCACGGTTGAGGTCACCAACTTCAGCACGCAGCAAACCACGGTTGTAGTACGACTGAGCGTCATTAGGAGCCAACTCAACTGCTTTATCGTAATCGCTGATAGCCCCGCGATAGTTGTGCTTGCGATAGAAGATAATACCTCGGTTGATGTAATCGCCTGCCCACTTAGAGCCGAGATTGATTGATTTGGTCAGGTCCTGCAGAGCCTCGTTATCGTTATCCATGATAAGGTTGATGAGTCCCAGGGCTGACCAGTTCTGCGGTGACTGCGAGTCGTACTTGACGGTCTCTGAAAAGGCATCAAAAGCGCACAGGGTATCCCGTTTAGACATACATATCACTCCCTTCTCAAAGTACAGCGAAGCTGACTTTGGTTCGCGGCGAAGAAGGTGGTCAATATCAGCCATCGCCTCTTCATAGCGCTCCATGGCAGATAATACGTCTGCCCGAAGGAGCATGTAGGTCTTATTCTCAGGCGAGTAATGAAGGGCAGTAGAGAAGTCGGCTTCAGCCTTTTCGAGTTCACCTATTTGGCGATAGACGTAGCCTCTGGTGTAGTACGCTCCGGGTTGAAATGGATTACGCTCGATGGAAGCATCAAGGTCACGGAGAGCACCCTTGTGGTCACCCAGTTGAATCTTAGCTATTGCACGCAGCAGATAGGGTTCTGCAAGGTAGGGCTTAAGCTTGATGATTTGGTTGAAGTACTGAATAGACAGCACGTAGTCGTCAAAGTAGAGCGCGTTACGACCAATGGCCGTGATACGGTCGGTGTTGAGTTGAGCGTAGCAGTGTGAAGAAAGGTTAAAGCTGAAAGGCGAAAGGAGCAACCCCATCACCAACAATCTATAATATATAACCCTAAAACTCCTCACTATTAACTCTTCACTCTTCACTTTTCACTTTTCACTATTACTTGCATCCTGCATACGGGTCAAACCAGTCGGGTACATCAAATTGCTCAAACTCATCGTAGCCGAGGTCTTTATCAGCAAATACTTTCTGCATGTACAGGGCGAATATAGGCAGTGCCATACTTGCACCTTGACCTTCAGCCATTGTGTCGAAATGGATAGCACGGTCTTCACCGCCAACCCAGCAACCGCTGACGAGCGACGGTGTAAAGCCCATGAACCAACCATCGGAGTTGTTTTGTGTAGTACCTGTCTTTCCGCCTAACGGACCACGTAGGTTATAACGGAAACGCAGACGTACGCCCGTTCCGTGGTCGATGACATTACGCAGCATATGGATCATCTTATACGACGTAGTCTCAGATATAATCTCGTGTGTACGCGGCTGGAAGCTGGCTATTACATTGCCGTTATTATCTTCGATACGTGTTACGTAGAGCGGTTCGGTACGAATACCCTTGCAGGGGAAGGTGGTGTAGGCATCAACCATTTCCTGAACGCTTACTTCACACGGACCAAGGCAGAGGCTGACAACGGGGTCAATCTGTCCACGAATACCGAAACTGTGCATCAAGCGAACCAATTGTTCCGGTGTAAAGAGCGACATCAGATAAGCCGATATCCAGTTGCTGGACTGCTGCAATCCCCACTGCAGGGTAACTGTATCGCCACGGTTCTTGGTATGAGCGTCACGTGGAGTCCATCGTACGCCGTTGCCGTCAATGAGAGTTATTGAGTCGTTGACGGTTTTATCACACGGCCACATGCCTTCGTCCATGGCCAGTGTGTATAGGTAGGGCTTAACGGTAGAACCTACCTGACGGCGACCAATATTAACCATATCGTATTGAAAGTGAGCAAAGTCGGGTCCACCGACATAAGCCTTGACGTGTCCTGTGTGCGGGTCCATAGACATAAATCCGCAGCGCAGGAAGTACTTGAGCCAGCGGATAGAGTCAAGTGGCGTCATAATGGTGTCTATGATACCATCGTAGCTGAATATCTGCATTTCCTGCGGTGTATTAAAGGCTTCCTCGATCTCAGCGGCAGATGCTCCGGCACGCTTCATATTGCGATAACGGTCGGTTTGACGCATCGAACGATTCATGATACCGGCAATCTCCTCTTTGCTTAGGTCACGAGAAAATGGAGCGTATGATTTGTTCTTCTTCTCGCGGAAGAAACGCTTCTGCATATCCTGCATGTGCTCGCTGACAGCCTCTTCGGCATAACGCTGCATACGCGAGTCGATAGTGGTGTAGATACGTAGTCCGTCCTGATAAAGGTCGTAGTTAGAGCCATCGGGCTTGGTATTCTTCTGGCAGAAACCATATAGTGGATTATGTTCCCACTCGTATTTATCAATCTCGTACTGTTGCATGTTCCACTCAGAGTAGTTGCTTTCCTTAGGCTCTTTAGCCGTCAACAGCAGACGCAGGTATTCGCGGAAGTACGGAGCCAGACCTTGTTTATGGTCAACGCTGTGATAGCGTATATCCAGCGGCAGAGCGCTCAGTGAGTCACGCTCTTCTTTAGTGATATATTCGTACTTGCACATCTGACCGAGCACGGTGTTACGCCTTGCCATAGTGCGTTCGGGATGACGAATAGGATTAAAGTAAGCCGGGTTTTTACACATACCCACGAGCATTGCGCTCTCCTCAATCTTAAGGTCAGTAGGGGTAGTGTTAAAATAAACCTGTGCGGCAGACTTGATACCTACGGCGTTATAGAGGAAGTCAAACTGATTGAGGTACATAGTCAGGATCTCTTCCTTAGAGTACAGACGCTCCAGCTTAGTAGCAATAACCCACTCAATAGGCTTTTGCATAGCGCGCTCAAAGATATTATTAGCCCGCGGCGACCATAGTTGCTTAGCAAGTTGTTGGGTTAGGGTAGAACCACCACCGGAACGTCCCAGCAACAATACGGCACGGAAGAACGACTTGGTGTCAACACCTGTGTGCTCATAGAAACGAACGTCCTCAGTGGAAATCAGTGCGTCCACAAGGTACGGACTAAGGTCCTGATACGGTACGCCCACACGGTTTTCCTTGCGGTAGTAGCGTCCCAGCGACTGCATATCTGCAGAAAAGACCTCACTGGCAAACTTGTTCTTGGGGTTCTGCAGTTCCTCCAACGGCGGCAGATAGCCAATCCATCCCATAGAAATCATCCAGAAAAGCAGAACGAGGAAGAGTAATCCTCCTGCAAACAAGCCCCAGAACCAAAGTAAAAACTTCTTTTGTGTTTCTTTTTTCATATCAAGTCCTCTATTATTCTGTTCAAAATATGTATTCCTTTTCGGGTTGCGATAACCCTATTATTGTCTAATGTTAGTAGTCCGCGACGAACATAGTCATATGCTTTTTCCTTATCAACGGCACTTAGTTCAATTCCCTTGCTTGTTCTTAGACCAAGCATTATCTGTTCCATTCGTTTATCGTCGTCCGTCAGCGTTTCTCTTTCCGGTTGCAAACAGTGTGCCAAGCTGTCGCTGATGTACCTGTTTACGTCATTTATATTCCAACTGCGTGTAGCTCCGTCGTAGCTGTGTGCCCCTGCTCCGAGTCCTATATACGGCACGTTAGTCCAATAGGACGAGTTGTGTCGGCTTTCGTAATTTGGCAGTGCGAAGTTACTTACCTCGTAATGCACAAAACCGTTCGCAGTGAGTGTCTCCGCTAATACATCAGCCATCCGGTTAGCCGTTTCGTCGTCAGTTTCGCTTAACAGACCACTTGCCAAGAGTTTGCCGAAAACGGTATTCGGCTCATAACTGAGGCAGTAGGCAGAGATGTGTTGCACACCTAAGCGGAGAGCTTCATATATTTGCTGTTTCCAGTCGTCGATGGTCTGTCCGGGTAGGGCATACATCAGGTCGATGGATATATTATCAAAGCCTGCAGCCTTGGCCATCGCCACGGCTTGGCGAGCCTCGTCAGCGTTGTGCCTACGACCAATACGTTGCAGCATCTCGTCGTTAAAGGACTGAATGCCAATACTTAGTCTGTTGATACCTAATCGCCTCAGTTCACGCAGTTTATCAATGTCCAAATCGCCCGGGTTGGCTTCCAACGTTATCTCTATAGGCTCTATACAAGAGCGTGAGAGGATAGTGTTCAGCACGAGTGCTATATCTTCCGTTAGCAGCACCGATGGCGTTCCTCCGCCGAAATATATTGTTCTGACCGGTGTTCCTTCACTTATTCGATCTTGGGCTTCCGTGGCTACCGCTGTAGCGTATTGATGCCGTAAGTCCAGGAGCGTGGTGGAGTAGAAATCGCAATACTTGCACCTGCTCACGCAGAACGGGATATGTACGTAAACGCCTACTTCTCTTCCCATAGATGCTTCATCCAATCGGCCAATTTCTGCTCTTGCGGACTTCCCTGTGCTTGCCAGAAGTGCTTACCGACGAGTTCGTCAGGCATGAATTGCTGCTTGACAAAGTGGTTAGGGAAGTCGTGTGCGTACTTGTATCCATCGCTATAGCCGAGTTCCTTCATCAGGCTCGTAGGCGCGTTTCTAAGGTGCAAAGGCACAGGCAGGTTACCGCTGCGTTCCACTTCAGCCAGGGCGTTATCTATGGCGAGGTAGGCAGAGTTAGACTTCTGCGACGTAGCCAGATAGACTGTTGCCATCGCCAGTGGAATACGTCCTTCCGGCCATCCTATCTTCTGCAGCGTGTCAAAGCAGGCGTTAGCAACCAGCATGGCGTTAGGATTAGCCAAGCCTATATCTTCGCTTGCCAAGATTACCAGTCGTCGTGCTATAAAAGCAGGATCTTCACCGGCTGCCACCATTCGTGCCAGCCAATAGATAGCTGCATCCGGGTCACTACCACGAACAGACTTGATGAAAGCAGAGATGATATCATAGTGCATTTCACCGTCTTTATCGTAGGCAACAGGGTTCTGCTGCAGTTGCTTGGTAACGGTTTCGTTATCAATAACCTTAGTGCCCGAATTAGTTACCAGTTCGATTATATTAAGCAGTTTACGTGCGTCTCCACCTG
>JAGCSQ010000105.1 GCA_017964045.1 Paludibacteraceae bacterium | reverse complement strand
CTTGCTGCGCTGGTAATCAGCGCAATCAGCTACGCTCAAAGTAGCGTCAACTGGTACGACGTAGCCACCGTTGACAACAATGGCATCAAAAACGGAACTAACCTGATTGGGGCTGCCAACTACGAGACAGTACAACTGAACAGCGACGGCGATATATTCGTCACTGCTGCCATTTCATCTGTAGGACGCGACCCGCACGCCCTGATCTTCAACCAAACAGTAGAGGCTGTGCCGGCTAAGGTCAATGCCGCCAACATAAACCCCGCTCCGGTGTTCGTCAAACTCAACGCAGCCGGAGAAGTGCAGTGGACCGTTGCTGCCACAGATGCTAACTATAAATCTTACGCCTCACTGCCACTCAGCGACGGCGGAATGCTGGTAGCACTTGTCGGACATCAGGCAAATCCTAACGTGCTGGGACTCCTCAAGTACCGTAGCGCTGACGCATCAGGTAAATATTACGCGCTCGGCAAAGTGCAATACGGACTGCTCGTTAAAATAGCTGCTGACGGTACACCAACCGTCCTCGATACAATCACACAAGCCGTAGAGGGCAAAACAGACGGTATTCAATTCCGCAAAATCGTTACCGACGGTACAAACTACTACGTGCTCGCTAACATCAAGAGCGCCGTCAATATCGGCTCAACAACCATCACTCCGGCTCACACCGGTGGATGCCTCGGCATACTGAAATTTAACGCCGCAGGCAAATACCAAGGCGCTATACAAACAGGCGGACAATTTGCAATAACGACAACAACTGCCGAACTGCTTTGCGAAAACAATAAACTGTATCTCGTATGTGGAGTAAAAGGCACTGCCGGGGCTCAACTTACCTTAGGTGAACTCAACACAACTTATCCCGATAGTAATACGGATATCGCCGTATTCATCGTTAACACCGACCTCACAGGAGATGCTGTCAAGTTTATCCCGGGTGTTGTGGCAGGTGGCAAGAACACAATCACAACCTACGGCGTGCAAATCGTTAATAACAAACTATTCGTAAGCGGTAAATATCAAGGCGGATTAGTCGCTGCAGGTGTAGCGGATAATACCACCGGTAAAGACAGAGCCTTCGTTGCCACTTTGGACCTCGCTAACGACGCAGCAACTGCTATTTGTCTGCCTGCAGCCAGCGATGCACAAATATCTACAACAATGGCTGATGACCTGCTCGTACACGGAGATAGCCTCTATGCCGTTTATTACGACAACGGAGGTGCTGACGGAAACATCATCTTCTTGCAGGCTATGGACCAAAACCTTGCACTCGGCTCATGTCTGCCGCTCGCTAAGGGTACTGCCCTGAAGTTGACTCCGCGTGGAGCTGCCATCCATGGCAATAACCTCATTTATACCGCATACGAGATGAAAGATTTTACCTGCACACTGGTTGCCGATCCGACAATAAACTTCACCCCTGCTCTCAATAGCTCTATCATCGTCAGCCAACAGGTCTTCAATAGCGCTACAGGCATCAATGAAGTACGTGCTGACGGCAAAGGTGCACGCAAAGTCGTTAACGAGGGGAAAGTGTATGTGATTAGCGGAACCGGCGTTTACGATGTAAACGGAATGAAGATTGAAAATTGAAGATTGAAAATTGAAAATTTAAGATTTATATGAAAAAGATTTTATTCGTATTGGCAGCAGGGCTATTGGCCCTGACTGCCTGCCAAAAAGAGGCTAAGGTCGTTGAGACCGTTTATTCAGTGGATGAAGTGTATGCCCAAGGCGCTGAACTGGTAGGCGACACCATCATCGTAGAAGGTAACTGCCTGCACCTGTGCAAACACGGTGGCAAGAAAGCCTTTCTCCGCAGTAGCGAAGAGGGTGAGTTCATACGCGCTAACGCCGTTGAATTCGAGGCCTTTGCAGGTGAGTGCGTCAATAACGACCTGCGCGTAAAAGGCGTTCTGCGTGCTATTGAAGTACCGGCCGAGCCTGTAGTAGAAGAGCACCAACACGCTGAAGGCGAAGAAGCCTGCGGCGTATGCTCAACGGTTAAGAAGTACTATATCGATGCAATCGAATACCAGATTATTCACCTAGGTGAATGACCGCTTCCTATCACCCCACTTCAGTGAACCTTGTGGGGACCCCGAAGCTGTAGGACCGGTGCAAGGCACCTATTAGAAATATAAGCCTGTAATGAGAGCAACCTGCCAAGTATGGCGGGTTGTTTTCGTATAGTGGGTATAGTCGGCCGACGGCTCAATGAACCAACCAAACTTGCCA
The DNA here is from genome assembly GCA_017964045.1 of Paludibacteraceae bacterium. GTDB lineage: Bacteria > Bacteroidota > Bacteroidia > Bacteroidales > Paludibacteraceae > Colicola. The sequence goes on along the minus strand of JAGCSQ010000105.1, from coordinate 1,280 downwards.
CGCAACGGGAACTGATAACGGATACTAAGACGGGCAGCAACGTGGCTGTCGGTGAGCAAGTCACCTAACTCGCTAAAGCGAGCCGTAATCATACTCTCTGCTGCGCTCTTATGCACGTAGTTTAGAGTAGGGTGCCAAACCAGTTGACCAAACGGCAACGCCATCACATACAAGCCGTCCAGCGACAGATAGAAGCGGTTCTCAGCGTAGTTGGCGCGCTTACTAAGCAAGTGGTAGTAGTTGTTCTCTGCCGAACCATAAATATATTGTGTGCCACGACGAAGCATCACGCCTCCGCTGAGAGTTGCATGCCAGTGGGCTGTGTAATAACCCAGCAGAGCACTGATATCGTGCGTACGGAGTCTTCCGATAGGGATGTAGGTGTTATCGTGCAGTTCCTTTGTGACAGCCGTAAACTCATAACCCGCCGATGCCATCCAGCCTGCAGCCTTAGGCAGCACCTGCAGTGAACCACCTACGTGGTAGCCGTGGTAGTAAGCCTCCTTCTGCTTGCCGGCAAAGCGGACATAGTCTGCGCCGGGCTGAACAAGGTGATAGATCATTGACTCACCCAATTCGCTATAGAACTTGATTTCATTAGTCTGCTTATACCTGCCAACACCTGCCACCAGTGAGTAAGCATATCGGCTATCGACGTATCCGACACTACCATCCAGGCTCAGGTCTGTGACCTTATTCTTAGGACGCGGGTCCACCTCACGATAACTCTGCTCAGCACGGAACTGCAGAGCCAGATGCCATAGCACATGCTCTGTAAGCATACGATAACCGCCACGGAAAGCGTAACGCTCGCTCTTGAGACCGCCACCGACGGTGTCGCAAGTGAGGTAAGGATATAGCAGCTCGTAGTCTGCATTCTCCACAAAACGATTGTCCTTAGACTGATTCCATGAATACGAAGCCTCACCAAAGACGCGGTGCTTAGCTGATATATCATACACCGAACGGGCTGCAATAGTGAATCCTCCGTATTGCTTGCCCTCAAGAGCGTACGTGGACGCACCATAACCGCCACCGACAAAAGCCTCAGTGTGCGTCGTGTCGGTCAAGAGAGTGGTCAATATAAGCAGTAAGGAAATTATCATGGTCGGAAATAGAACGGATTAGCCACCTGGGCGTGGAGGAAGTCCTCGGTGGAGTTATTGGTATCTTGCAGCCGCATAGTATCACGCACCAGCTCATTCTTGCGGCGTACACTCAGGCTATAGCGACTCTTGTCACTGCCAAGCTCTGACACATATGCCCAACCGGCATCGATG
>JAGCSQ010000001.1 GCA_017964045.1 Paludibacteraceae bacterium | reverse complement strand
GTGAAATAGGTTAGCAGTCGGTTGCGGTTGTCAAAGCGATTGGTCATATGCATCGACAGGTACTCCTTATGTCCATTCTGATATCTATAAGCGACATTGGCATATATGTCGGTGTGGCGCCCTCCGTACATTACGTTCACCGTGCCATTGCCTTCCTGCTCTTTGCCAAACCCGCCTTGTCCTTCTACGAACCCCTTTACGGTGTCGGGCGTGAGCATGTTGATATCCAATACTTTATTTGTCCCTATAGTACCTTTAGCCACACCCGTATTGCCGCACACCTGAATCTTAGCGATATCTTTGGCTTTCGTCTGACTAAGGAGCAATCTCAAGTCTCCGTTGAGCGGGCAGTTGTCTAAGCGTAGATTGTAATTGTTGATAAGGTCCTCATAGCCTCGTATCATCAGGTCCGGCATCATTTGGAGAAGGTCCATCAGCGATTCTTCCCCTGTCAGGTCCATGCGTTGGGGATAAATCATGGTCCTGTCAGCCTTGACCTCAATTATAGGCACGCTGTCGTTAGCCGTCATCGAGGAGGCTATGAAAATGAAGGCTATTAAAATAGTAATCGGTCGAATCATGAAAACCCTCCAAGAGCACAAAAGTACAGTTTTTATTTGACATGTGCAAAAAAAAGTGCCCGCAGGCTCTCATTTTTTTTTGTGTCTACTCTTGCATATTCGGAAAAAATGCTGTATCTTTGCAGCAGAATTTGAATAAAACAGGTAGGTTTTACAACGAAAGAGATAATAAATTCAACTTAATAAATTTACACAATTATGAAGAAACTTTTACTTACCGTAGTTGTAGCGTTGTGCTGCGTGATGAATGGTCGTGCGCAGGTTTGTTATGGAGATTCTATTCCCAAGCCGCGCTATCTGACGAACATGAACTTAAATCTGGAGACCGGAATATTCTCTTTTACGGATAATTTCCAGACCTCAATGTCAATCAACCGTTTTTATTATGTCTCTGTCTATGCACGCCACCATGATGAATGTCGTTTTGCCAAGCTGTCGTATGCTCAAGCTTATGGCTATGGACTGGATCCGAAAGGCTGGGATGGTTTTTGTATATGGAGCTATCATGCCGTAGGCTCTAATGAAACAATTTGGGCCGAAGATAGTTACGGCGGAGTACAATCCGTTAATTTAACGCAGTTGATCAATAAGGCCCTTGAGAAAGGAATCCGGGAGATCATTATCTTTGTAAATCCAAAATACGTCGTTCGAGATGAGATAAGTGGCGTTACCACCTATAACAGCTATTATTATCCGGATGAACCAACTGTTTTAATTTCAGGCGGAGCACATGCCTATAATTACCATCTTATTAATTATTATGAGTGCGACCTACCGAAGGTGATGACCTTTGAGTTGACACCTCCTATGGCAGTAGTTCATTATGGCGAAAATATCGAGTTGAATTGTTCGGTGAGGGCGACCGGTCAATCGCGTTTGGTATTCGCGGAGTCCGATGAGCCGGGAGGAGATCAACGAGTGGTCTATGACTACACGCTGAGTGCAAGCGAGGCTGCATCAGGTAAGATGGTGTCTTATGTCAAGTCGTTCACGGACGATGGTATGCCGGCCACGAAATATTACAATGTGGCGCTCTATCTGTCGGATGGTAAAGCAGGAGAGCGTTCCTGTACACGTCAGTTCAAATATTCACTGGTGGTTAATAGCGGTACTCCGCAGTATTATTCTCCGGGAGAGCTGGTTAGTGTGCCGAAGACCCAATGCGATAATTATACTGTTCGCACCGTGAATGATGTTCCGGTGAACTTGACAGACAATGGTTCGCATATGACGTTCACAATGCCCGCTTGTGCCATATGGCTGAACTCTAATCCGGCTAACTACAAAGTACAATTCCGCGACTATGATAATACCGTGCTCAAGAAAGAGGATGTTTCATGCGGCAACTATGCCACGGCTCCGTCCGCTCCTTCGCATCCCGGCATGTCTTTCGCCGGTTGGGACAAAGATATTAATCAACCTATCTATGGCCCGACGGTCTTCCGCGCTACCTATACCTACGATGGCATGGAAGCCGTTCTCTCCGTACAAGGCGGCGCAACCTATGTGGTGCAAGGTGAAAGTGTAACCTTCGATATGTACGCCAAGTCCACCGATGTGCAGACAGCCGTATATCTGCAAACGGCTTGGCTGGACGACGAGAACGATGAACTGGAGTGGAGCACACCCGGTTCATACACGGCCATCTATACAAAAGCGGAAGCTGCTGCCGGAACTACGAAAACAAAGGAAGTGGTCGTTCTGCCGAATGGTAGTTTGAACGGCGGACACCGTGCACGTTACTTCCGTCTGCAGATGCGTCTGCAAGGCTCGAACAATTATGTTTATTCGAATATCGTGCGCATTGACACGTATTATGAGGTTGTCGTTAACACAACGCTGACGAATCTTTTGGCATATGTGAGTCGCCAAGACGGAACGACTGCTTATTACGAGAATGGCAAAATCTATACGCGTCCTCAAGAAAGAATCTTTGCTATCGATAACGATGCTGTGGAGTGTGGGCTTAAGTTCCAACTCAGTCCTACGGCATATGCTGTCAATTCCGGTGATTTCTGGATTGACATGCCGGCTGACCTTGGAGAGGCTACTACACTGACCATCTCACGCGAGAAGCATCATGTATCGTTCTATATGGACGGTCAGCAGGTATATAATCCTGGTGAATATGGACCTCAGCAAGTCTTCTGCGGCAATGCGGCTACTCCTCCTGATATCATAGCAGAAGTGCCGGGAGATAAACTCTTCCGCGGCTGGAAGGCTCGTGGTGAATATGCTGATGATGCATATAACTGCGTGACCCGGGATATGGAATTTGATGCATTGTTGGAGTTGCTGGCAGATGGTATTGAAGATATAGTTATACCGAAGGAGAAGGCAACCAAATACCTTATTGACGGGCAATTATATATCGCCACTCCGCAAGGGCGTATCTATGATGTTCATGGGATGTTAGTGAAGTGATAATAGGAATTGCAAAAAAAGGGGACTCGCATCGAGTCATGCCCTTCTAGGCGGAGGCCGCTCCTCCCGATTAACGGGAGGACGCTCCGGGTAGCCGCCACTTTCGAGAGCTCGAGGAGAAATCCCCGGGCTCTCTTGTTTTTGTTTCTCTACGATTTCCTTCAAGCAAGGATATCTTTGTATTCGTCGGTGCGAGTGAGGAGGGAACGGGCGTAGGAACAAACAGGGACGATTTGGCGGTTGTGGGCTCGAGCAAATTCCACACCCGCAAGAACCATCTGCCGGGCAATGCCACGCCCTTCAAAGCCCTCATAAACGCGTGTGTGGTCAATGATCATCCGTTGCAGGGTAGGGCGCTGGTATGTCATCTCTCCAACCTGCACACCGTCTAACCATGCTTCAAAGAGGCCGTTTCGGTCTGTTTCTTTGTGTTGGATAGTTATCATGGTGTTAGTTCTTATTTCTCCAGTTCCAATAATTGTTTCTTGCGGTTGAGACCATAGGCATAGCCACCTAAGGTGCCATTTGCTCCGACTACTCTGTGACACGGATTAGTCAAAAAAGATACATGCTATATTATAGATCTATATAAAAAGATACAAGCTATGATAGTAATTTAATGTTATTATGTGGACAGGGCATGGGAATTTTCCTTTCTTGCACGATTTTGCGTGCAAAGGTACAAAAAAAATTCTGACATATGCAAGGAAAATCAGAGATTTTTAGTTGAAGGTATATAGTTTAAGGCTTAAAGGCATAAAAAAGACGAGCCGGAGCCCGTCTGATGGAACTATCCGGAAATGCCGGATGGTTGCAGTCTCTCGGTCATCTCTCGGTTGTGTC
>JAGCSQ010000104.1 GCA_017964045.1 Paludibacteraceae bacterium | reverse complement strand
TGCGACTTGCCAGTTGAATACCGTTCTCCAGTTGCAGACGCTTAGACTCAATCTCATTGCGCTTGAGTTGCACTTGCAGGATATCGTTCTTGGTTACCAGTCCATGGTTGAAGGCTACCTGAGCGACGTTGTCTATAGAGTCGATGAGAGCAATAGCCTTCTCTACCGTAGCACGCTTGTACAGCAGTCCGGATACGAGCCAATAGTGTTCAGTAACCTCTTGCAGCACATCGCGTTCACTGACTTCAGCTTTGAGTTTAGAGGCATCTATACCCAGTTTAGCCAGTTTATTACCGTTGACAATCTGTCCACCCCAATAAATAGGCTGAATCAGTTGTGCTTGTGCTGATGCTCCCCAGCGGAGCCAGTTAATCTCAGAGCTATATTCTTTACCGCTGACTTCAGCAAGCATGTCAAACAGACCCTTAAGCAAGTCGCCTGTATCGCCACCGGCCATCGAGACCACGTCAATATTGATAAGCGGCTTGATAGAACCATATCCAAAGCCGTTGATGCTAACCAGCGGGAAATACTTCCAGAGCACTTGTTTCTTTACTTCCTGTGATACAGCAACATCCAGTTTAGCCGATTGGATAGTGCAGTTGTGCTGTTTAGCACGCTCAAGACAAGAGTCGAGAGTGAGCACTTCTGCCCGCATGTCTGCAGAGCAGACGAAGAGCAGGAGAAGCGATATTATTGAAAGTTTACTTTTCATACTTGCGTGTAGATTTTTCATAAAGTTTCCAATAAGCTACCGGCAACATCGTTACAACCATAGGCATGGTCAGAATAGCACCGAAGCATATTACGACGCCCATCGGCATCCAAAGAGCAGTAGCAGCGATAATCATCGGCACAACGCCAAGAGCAGTTGTTGCTGTCGTGAGGAAAATCGGGCGCATACGGCGCTGACCGGCCATGTAAGCAGCCTCACGGGCAGTCTTGTGCTCGTCGTGAACGAGGTGCTCGGCATATTCGTACATGATGATGGCATTACGCACGATGATACCTATCAACGATATTATACCCAAGATGGCTGTTACCGAGAAGTCGCAGCCGAACATCCATAGTCCGAAGCAAGCACCGAACAAGCACAGCAAGCTGGATGCCAGCGATAGCAACGAGATACTGATGCCCTTAAAGTGGAAGAGCAGCAGTGCCAGCAACACGAGCAGTGCAGCAGCGACGGTAGCGACAAGTCCGGGTAGCATATCAAAGGTTATCTTGTGTACACCGCCAAATTTGATGCTAACGCCTTCCGGCAGATTAGGCTTGATATGGCGATAGTAGCGATAGACGTACTTCATCATACTCATCGGAGCTATTGTTCCGCGTACGTCAGCAGCTACGGTGATGGTACGTATCGAGTTACGACGCTGAATAGAAGCGTGGTGGAAGTCAGGCTCGATGTGTGCCACTTGACGTAGCGGAACCCATACATCAGGCATAATCGTCGGTACCATCATGTTGCCTATATCCGAGTAGTCCAGCGAGTCAACTCCTATAGTGTACAGGTTAACGGGCGTTTTGTATCCGTCTTCCCAGAGTGATGTCATGCCACGTCCGTGCAGAGCACCGTTGAGGTACAGCGATAGCGTAGCCTGTGTTACGCCCAGTCGGCTGGCCTCGTCGTCTTTTAGACGCAAGCGGATAGTCTGTACTGTCTCATCGTAGTCAGAGTGTATCCACGTCAGTTCAGGGAACTGAGCCAGATAAGCCTTCATGCTATCAGCCACAACCTCAAGTTCGCCTATGTCTGAGCCTTGTATATAAACCTCAATCGGGTTAGGCACTGCCAGATAGTCCAGTCGTTTGAAGCGGCAGAAGGCATTCGGGAAGGCGTTTTCGTAGAGCGGTTGATAGTGCTCAATAACGCGAACGGTAGCCTCATCAGACTTGGTGTTGACGATGAACTGCGCATAGTGTTCACCGGGTATCTGCGGAGCGTAGGTGGCATGGAAACGCGGACTGGACATACCCACGAAAGCAGTTACGCTCTCTACGTCTGCGTCAGCATTCAGTATATTACCCAGGCTATCCACTATCTGTTGTGTCTGCTCCAGTGATGAGCCTTCTGTCAGGTGTATTTCTACGGCAAAGCAGTTACGGTCGGCCTTAGGCATGAGTTGGATATTTAGCATCAGGAAGAATCCTAAACCAATAAACACCGATCCCACGCTGACACCTATTGTCCCCCAGGGGTGACGGAAGCAGAAGTCAAGCAGCTTCTGATAGCCGTTCTGCAGGGCATTAAAGAACTTAGCCTGCCAAACTTCAATACGTGTCGGCTTGGCATCGATAGGACGACGTTTAATGAATACCGTTGCCATGAACGGAATAATCCAGATGGCATATAGGATACTACATGTAAGTGCTATGAACACTGCCCACGGGAATAGTTTTACGAAGTCGGCAAGTGAACCGGTCATGAGCTTTAGCATGGGGAAGAACATACCAGAGATACTGGTTGTTGCCAGCACCATCGGCACGAATAGTTCGCGTGTGGAGACGGCAGCAGCGTACCAGCGTGAGTGTCCTTTTTCCAGCAGGTCGCTATATCCGTCGATGACAATGACGCTATCGTCCACAACCATACCCAGCACAACGATCAAGGCTGCCAGAGTAACGGTGTTTAGTTCGACACCAAAGATATACATTATTCCCAGCGTGATGGCAATACATACGGGCAGACCCGTCGAACTGACCAGGGCCGTACGCATCGGGAAGAGAACAAGCATCACCAGGATGACTATGAGCACAGATATAACCAGGTCCTTGAGAAAGGAGCGTACACTGGCATCAACAACGCGTGGTTGGTCGGTTATCTTGTGCATACGTACATCGGGCGGCAGAATGGTTACCATGTGGTCAAGCACCTCGTCCACCTTACTACCAAAGGCCACGATGTTATTATCCGGTTGCATCTCTATATTGAGCAGGATGCAGTCGCCAACACCCTTTTTGTCAAAGCGTTGCACGAATTTCTCAGGTTTCTTATAGCGATGTTCGATTGTGGCGATATCCTTTAGTCGTACTGTTTGTCCGGTTATGGGATCCGAGAAGATTATCTGTTCGCCAAGTTCATATTCAGTACGGTACGGCACGTCCACGTGTACGAGGGCAGCGCCCATGTCATTGGCAATCTCACCGGTCATTGTACGGAATCCCTGCGTTGCCAGACGTGCCATGATGAGCTTTTGGTCAACGGCATAACGTGATACGCGTTCTACGTCCAGCATGACGGCTATCTCCTCTTGTTGCTGACCAAGCATCTTGATACTACCCATGCCGGGTATATCTCTCAGCCTGTCGCTGACGAGGTTAGCGTAGTTCTCCAGTTCACGCGGTGTACGCTCTGTACTCTCTAAGGCAAGGAGCATGGAGCTGGTGTTGCCGAAGTCATCGATGACGACTACGGCGAGCAATCCCGTCGGCAGCTGCATCTGCTTGAGCAGACTGATGCCACCGCGTATCTTAGCCCAGGCCTCGTTACTATTCATCACCTTTGGTGAGAGGGCAGCAAAGATATAGCACATACCGTCTTTGCTGAAGCTGTAGGTGCCTTTCTTGTCAATCTCCTTGAAGGTGAACAGATATTGTTCAATTGGTTTGGCGACCTGCTCTTCCACCTCCTGAGCCGTAGCTCCGGGGAAGACGGCAACGATAAGTCCCTGACGTATAGTCACTTGCGGGAACTCGTCTTTATTCATTCGGGGCAGGGCGAATATACCGAATCCCACCAACACCAGCATTATGGCGTAGATGAGCTTGTTATATCGCATTGCTCCCTCTATATGATTACGTTCTTTCATTGTGCGAAATGATTAAAAGCTTACTCGTGCACCGTTAAACATCTTCTGATAGCCCTTGCTGATTACGGTATCTCCGGCATGTAGTCCTTCGCCTACGAGCACTCCGTTCTCAACAAACTCGTCTATCCTGATCATTACGCGTTGAGCTCGTCCGTTGCGCAACACCCAAACGCTGTGTCCACGTTGTTGTGTTTGTACGCAGCCTGCAGAGATGATGTATCCTTTGCTGTCGCGGCTATCGATGATAGCGCGGCAGACCATACCGGGCAGCAGGTCTTTGGCAGCATCGGGTGATGTGATTGCAGCTTTGACGCGATAGGTGTGAGCCAGCTGAGTAGCCACGATGGCTTTCTCTGTTATCTTAGCCTCGTATTTCTTATTCAGTTGCGGCAGTTCAACGCCTACGTGCTGACCTTTAGTTAGTCCGCCTATCTCGCTTTCGGGCACTGTGAACTCAGCAGTCATTGCTGACATATCCATCAGTGTACCTATCGGCTGAGCATATCCGACGGTTGAACCTACCTCGATTCCTCTGAGATTGACTACGCCGTCTTGTGCGGCACGCATGGTGCAGTCTTCCAGTCGTTTACCGGCCGATATGGACATCGAGCGTGCTTTCTCCAAATTCGTCTCCATCTCAACCCACTTTACGTCGCTGATGCCTCCTGACTCGTGCAACGGCTTGAGTCGTGCATAAGCATCCTCAGCCTGTGCGAGCATAGCCTTAGCGCTCTCGTTGAGCGATTTAGCTTGTGTGTCATCAACGGTAGCTATGATGTCGTTTTTGCGTACGCGGTCACCGCTCTTGACAAATATTCCTGTAATCTGTCCGCCGAGGGGGAACACCAGATTGATATCCACCTTAGGTTTGATTTCACCGATGTAGGTGTTTTGTACGGTTTGACTACTTGTTCCTACTACTTCGATCTCTACGGGAAGAGTTTTGTCAACGAGGTGGCTGTAGGGACGTTTTCTGCAACCGACGCAGATGATAGCGGTTGCGATGAGCACACAAAAGAATGATTTTTTCACCTTATTATATATATTATATATTATGATCTATCAAAAACGCGGCAAAGGTACAAAAAAAAACGCATACCTGCAAATGTGTATGCGTTTTTTTGGTAATTTTTGGTTACTTCTTATTTGAAGAACTCATTTACTTTCTCGTTAGGAACGATTTCCTCTTGGAAGATGTAAGCACCCGTTTTAGGTGATTTAACCATCTTGATGCATTTAGTGTGGTTACGTCCTGCGTTACCTGTTTGCAATGTTGCGACCGCTTTCTTTGCCATAGTTTTCTAATTTTTTCAAAATGGTTAATTACTTAATTTCCTTGTGCAGAGTGTACTTTTTCAAGATTGGGTTGTACTTCATGAGTTCCAATCTATCCGGAGTATTCTTGCGGTTTTTGGTAGTGATGTATCTCGACGTACCGGGCATACCGCTGGCCTTGTGCTCTGTGCACTCAAGAATTACTTGAACACGTGCTTCTTTAGTTTTCTTTGCCATTGTGTTTTCCTCCTAATTTTATTCGTAGAGATACCCTTTTTCGGCGGCCTGCTTAAGGGCAGCGTCCAAACCGATTTTGTTAATAGTACGCAGACCTGCTGCACTGACGTTCAGCGAGATCCAGCAATCCTGTTCTACCCAGTAGAACTTCTTACGGAACAAGTTCACATCGAAGCTGCGCTTTGTATGGCGCTTCGAGTGCGAAACATTGCACCCCATAATGGCTTTCTTGCCGGTAATTTGACAAATTTTTGACATTGTAGTATATAATTTAAATTCAATTTCGTTATTTGGTTGACTTTTCCTATGTATAATTATTTTCCCTTCACATCAGCCCATAAAACGGAAAAATCGCGCAAAATTACTACAAATATTTCATATACACAAATAAATTTGCTTTTTTTTGAAAAAAAAGATAAAAAAAGGGCACTCGCCATCTCAGCGGGTGCTCTTTTCGTAATGAGTTAATCCCTATTGGGTTAGAGACTATTGCTTACGTCCATTGACATCATAGGCCTTGCCGTCACGCAGGATATAGAATAGTCCGTCGTGGAGAATCTTGCGTGCTTTATCCGGTTCGTCAGCACTGAAAACACTAATAGCTGTCGGAGCATCCTTAGGCATGATATTGATAGCCTCGATGTATCCGCCAACAGCAGATGTAGCAGTGTGTCGTCTTGCGGGAGACGGTGTAGAAGCCGGTTCACGCAGATAAACGATAACGTGTGTTTGCTCTGTCACGTTGTAGCTAACGGTTGCCCAACCGAGAGATGACTGGCTAATGCTTTCAACGCCATCTTTGCCGTCAATCTTGACTTGCAGGCTGTAGCCTTCCTCCGTTTGGCACTTAATCTCAAAGTTACCTTCTCCCTCAGGAACATCCACAATCAGAGTTCCGGGTAGTTGTGACACCCAAGCGCTCGAACCGGGAACAAGCGTATCCATGGCTTCGGTTATATTGGCATCCGTGAATGCTGACGATATCTCCAGTTGCCTTGTTGACTCGTTGTAAGCATCATTTCGTCCGGCACTGAATACCACATTATCTTGATCTTCAGGGTCTTGCTCGGCAAAGGATATACGCGTTACAGAGTCCTTGGATATTGGCATTGGCACTTTACCAATCTCAACTCGAAGAGCCGGTCCACCGGTTTTTTGACCACTTGTAGTAATGAACATTCCGTTTTTGTACTCAACACCTGGGGTCAAAATGTCTATACCGCCAATGCCACCTTCACCTTTTATGAAGTTAGGAGCCTGAATTGCCATCACATTACCTGCGGCAAAAACATGTCCATACTTGGATATCGCAAGTTCAAATGTGGTCCATATTCCTCTTGTTTGTGCAGTGGCGAACAGGAGGCACTCATGTATCTTAGCTATGTTTGTGTATATCGTAGTGTTTGTAGCTGACAGGGTCAACGAGTCTTTCTTGCTCTGACTTCTAATCAACATTGCTGCATTGGAAGGCACAGAAACAAGGCATCTGGTTGCATTGAGAATAGAGCTGTTGCCGTCCAAGGTGACGTTAAGAACCGGACCTGTTTCGTCCTTGATGACGCCGTCTTTGATGTCCGAACTCATTGAAGCGACATCGATATTCCAGCCGTGCAGATAGAGCGTACGCGACGGGATATCATAGCTTACTTTACCGTCACCGAGGACATCGTCGGCATTGAGGCTGGTTACGAGTTGGCCAAGCACTCTAACACCTGTGGTTTTTACCACGAGAACGTATGTAACCATACCTCTTGCGTAGGTAGCGTCTTCGTTGGTCTCGCAGTAAATAGTCACCGTACCTGCACTCTTGATGGTTACAGCACCGGTCGCCTCATTTACTTCGGCAATACTGGAATTACCGCTATTCCATTTATCTACGCTTACGTTATGAGGGTTGTTGAGTGTCGGAGGAGTAAACGGCACGCCTACTTCTGCTCTGGCTGTATCAACATCGAACGACAGTCCAGGGTCCTTCTTGACAACGGTGATGTAATATTGTGCCTGTCGTGCTCCATACTGTTCATTGCCGTCAAAGCTAGCCGTTATTATGGCATTGCCTCTGCCGTTTAATGTCACTACGCCTGTGTTAGCATCCACCGAAGCCACTTCCGGTTTGCTAGATGAATAGTGTATCGGAGACACAGCAGGATTAACCGTCAATACTGGCTGCTGATGAGGATTACCCAATGTGTCGATTACAGTCATCGGATTGAAGCTCATGCTCACATTTTGCTTAACATTAAGCTGATACGAAGCCGCTGCTCCATTCCAATTGTCATTGCCCCCCCAACTCAAACTGATAGTCGTTGTTCCTAAGCCGTTGATGCTTACAACACCATTTGCATTAATACTTGCTACGGCTGGATTTGTGGAGTTGAAGGTCAATTGATTAGCGGCTACGGCTTGATCAATAAATCCTGCCCTCTGGTATGCCTTAATCTTTACGCTGCCCGTCGGAGTGTAGTAATAAGAACTGCTACCGCCTCCGTCAGCACCACCACCGGCACTGCCTTCATCACCACCACCGCTACTGAGCGTAACTGTGTATTCAGTAACAGCCGTGCCGTCCTGACCAAAGAATCCGGCCACAGGAGTTCCTTTATCTACGGTGTAATGGATTGTGTGATTAGTTTGGCATTGTGTACGACCATCAATAACAATTTCCGTGTATGTTACGTCTGATGTACCAACACCTACAAAGAATACGGCATTGCTGCCATAAGTCTGTACAGCAGACATGTTACTCGAAACGAGATTACTGATACGAGCTTGGGTCGCCTGACCGTATTCACCGACATGAACGGTAGCAGATACCTCTTCTTCCGTGCGGTCAGCAGCCTGACCTGGAAAAGCATCCGGAGTAAATGAACACTGAGCATTCATACTTGCCGGCGTAAGCGTTAATACCGCCAGCGCTGAAATGAAAAAGTAGTTAAGTTTTTTCATACTTAATGGATTTTGGGGTTAATATTATTTTTGTAATTTTATGCCACGTATAACTATTTATTGCTCGCGTACACAATATTTGCTTGCAAAATTACAACAAAAAAATGAAATGTACAAAAAAATCCACCAAAAAAGTTGCACATGTCACAATAATGTCGTAACTTTGCAGCGTTTTTTAATGCAAACGACTCGAACTCGAGACGAAGAAAAGACGAAAACGGGACGAAAACGTATTCCATCTTCCGTAACTTCCTTATCGCCAAATTTTCTATGCAATAAGATTTTTTTGTGTATATGGCAAAAAAGCACTACCTTTGCAGGCGATTATGAGAAAGAGAGTAATTTACGTTATATTAGTATTGATAGCGGTAGCGGTCATGCCGGTGCATGCCGGAGGTAGCAGGTTGGCATACAGAGAGTTAGGCGATTCGCTGACGGCATACGCGGGATTTAACACACTGGCCGTTCCACGAGTCAGGATTAAGAACCTGCGGGTCAACGGCAACAACGTGAGCGTATATACCAACGCCACACTGAGCTTCTTGAGTCTGACTCCGGATGAACTTGGTCGCCTGCGTCGTAAGATAAGCGGCTGGACGCTGGGTCATGAGGGTGGCAAGATAAGCATCTACTCAGACGGCTACGAGCTGAGTGAACTGGTGACACCCTACGCCAAGGGCATATTGCGTGAAGGCGGTCAGCACGACCTGAGCGGCAGGCGTATAGCTCTATGGGGCAGTCATGGATTATACGAGGACACGATACAACATCGCTGGCATTGGCAACGGGCAACGCTCTGGACGACGGTGGAGGACCTATACAGCAGTCAGTACACCCGTCTGCTGACGCGTATGCTGACAGATGCGGAAGCCGAGGTGCTGCAGCCACGCGGACAGGTAGGTGACTCAGCCGCTATGACGATAGGTCCAAGCGGTTATCCGCGATGGACAGAAGGAGCACGCTACTGGCTGGAATAAACAGGTGTACCTGACTCCATCTGGCAGGATACGCACAAGCGACTGCCGGCATGTAAGCCCACCGATAAACGCGATAACTACAAGGACGACCTGCGCTGCCGTCCGAACTGGGTCAACTGGCTCAACCGTCAGCAGAAGATAGACCTGAGTCTGGCTCTGCACACCGACGGAACCTTCTACCCGAGCGATACACTCAAGACGGGTACCTTAGTGATATACAGCGACAAGGGTCTGCGCAGCGCTACGGAACTGAGTGACGGCCGCAGTCGCACCATCAACCGCAACCTGGCAGACATGGTGCAGACACAACTCGTGGAAGACATACGCCACTCGTTTGCAGCCGACTGGCCACGACGTGAGCTGAAGAACTCAGGCTACTACGAAGCCCGTGCTCCTGAGGTGCCGTCAATGCTACTGGAGCTGCTGAGCCACCAGAGTATGGCGGATATGAAGTTAGGCTTGGACCCGAAATTCCAGTTTGCTGCCGCCAGGGCTATATACAAGGCTATAGGTCGTTGGCTGGAGGGCAGTGAGTTTACGCCTACTCCACTTGCTCCGAGCAAATTCAAGATAAGCAAAAATGCCGATGGAATCGAGCTCAGTTGGACTGCTACACGCGACAGCCTGGAGCCTAAAGCCATAGCCATAGACTATATCGTTGAGCGCCGTGACGGCAAGGGCTGGACGCAGATATGGACAGGCAAGAAGACAACGGCTAAGCTAAGCTTTGAACGCGGCACGCTATACGAACTGCGCGTTATTGCCACGAACAAGGGCGGACGCAGTTTCCCGACAGAGACGCTATGCGCTTACATAGCAGCCGACGACAACGCTCCGACGGAGTTAGTGGTCAACGCCTTTAACACGGTACGCGGTCCGCTATGGTTCAGCGACAGCACCTACGCAGGCATAGTACCTGGCAGCCATGCCATACCTGAAGGCATAGACTATTCGTACATAGGTGACGTGAACGACTTCCGCCGCACAGACGAGTGGCAGAGCGATGAGGTATGCGGTTGGGGCAACTGCTACAGAGACCTGGCCGGAGAGGGATTCGTGGGCAATACACACGATTACGTAAAGAATTATGCAGCGGACATAATAGCCCGCGGACACAGTTTTGTCAGCGCTAACATCACTGCCCTGACGATAGAGAGCAATCTGGATCAGTATGCACATATATACGTCATCGACGGCAAGGAAGACAAGCCTGTTCACCTGCCTGCGTTAACCTCCACACCGCTGACCATCAGTGGCATTAGCGAGGGAACGATACCTCAAGCCTGCCATAGCGGCAAGATAATCATTGAAGAGGACGGGCAAAGACGCGAGATAAGTTACGCCACCAAGCCTAACGGCAAGCAACTGCATGCCGGAAGCGTGAGCGCCTTTGTGCCTACACGCAATGAGATGGTGGTAGCCAGGTATAAGGACACCGGTCTGCCGGCATGCGTGAGAGATACTATACTCAATATAACCCGCTGGGGTGTGCCACTGGAAGCTATAATAAGATGAAAAAGAAGAATCTACCTATATTAGAGGGCATAGAGATAACAGCCGTAGCTGCTGAAGGTAAGGCGCTGGCTCGCGTGGATGAGCAGGTGCTGTTTGTCCCCTACTGCGTGCCCGGGGATATCGTGGACGTGCAGGTAACCAAGAAGAAGCACTCGTTCATGGAAGGACGCGTAGTGCGCGTTGTCAAACCCTCAGATAAGCGTTGTGAGGCAGTGTGCAAGCACTATGGAACATGTGGTGGTTGCAAGTGGCAGATACTGCCCTACGCTGAGCAACTGCGCTGGAAGCAGCAGCAGGTGGAGGATAACCTGACACGCATAGGACACCTGCATCTGCCGGAGATAAGCCCTATCCTTGGTAGCGCAGAGACATACCACTACCGTAATAAGCTGGAGTTCACCTTTGCTGACCACCAGTGGCTGACGACAGAAGAGATGAAGGCAGGTGTGCCCTTCACGCCCGGACTGGGATTTCATATACCCAACTGCTTTGACAAGGTGCTGCAGATAGACGAATGTCACCTTATGCACAGCGATAACGACCTGATACGCAACGGTATATACCGTAAGGCTCAAGAGCTGGGACTCGTATTCTACAACGAACGTACACACGTGGGCGATATACGTAACCTGATGCTGAGGAATAATCACGAAGAGCAGTGGATGGTGGTTGTGGTCTTCGGCAGCGAGATGACGGATAATCATATTGCATTAATGCATTATATCCGCGATTCTTTCCCGCAGATAATCAGCCTGCAGTATGTCGTCAACACCAAGATGAACGACACCATCGGCGACCTGGACGTAGTGGTATTTGCCGGACAGGACCATATAATGGAACAGATGGAAGGACTGCAGTTTAAGGTTGGCCCGAAGTCGTTCTACCAGACTAATACCGCGCAGGCGTACGAATTATATAAGGTAGCACATCAGTTTGCAGGATTGAGTGGCGATGAGGTGGTATATGACCTATACACAGGAACAGGCACGATAGCTAATTTTGTGGCTCGAAGTGCCAAGAAAGTGGTTGGTATCGAGTATGTGCCCGAAGCCATTGAGGACGCTAAGGTCAACAGCCGGGTAAACGGCATCTGCAACACTGTATTCTACGCCGGTGATATGAAGGATATACTAACCCGCGATTTCATCGACAAAAACGGACGTCCGGATGTGCTCATCACCGACCCTCCGCGAGCAGGTATGCACCCTGACGTTGTGGACGTTATCCTGGAAGCTGAACCCAAGCGTATCGTCTATGTCAGTTGCAATCCGGCAACGCAGGCCAGAGACCTGGAACTGCTGGAGGCTAAATATCGAATCACAGCCGTTCAGCCGGTGGATATGTTTCCGCACACGCAGCACGTCGAGAACGTGGTTTTATTGAAGATTGAAGATTGAAAATTGAAGATTGAAAATTTGTTTATTCATATTGGGATTTATATTGGGATTGCAGCCGTTGCACGAGTCGGGATTCCGCGGTGCAGGCAAGACCATCGCCGTCATAGACTGCGGCTTCTATCACGCCAATAACGATGCCCTATACGACCAAAGCAAGATACTCAGCGCACACGACATGCTGGACCCGACGCTGCAACGCGGCGATATGTTTGAGAGCGAAAGCGACATGCACGGAGCAGCGGTGCTGAGCACTATGCTATACGAGAGCAACGAATTCACCGGCACTGCCCCCGACGCACACTATATACTGATACGCACGGAGGACGTTAAGGAAGAATACAAAGGCGAAACAGAGAACCTGATTCGCGGTCTGGAAAAAGCAGATGAATTGGGTGCGGACATAATAACAATATCCCTCGGATACTTCACCTTCAACGACGGTATCGGCAATTACACTTACGATAGTCTGGACGGACATACACGTCTGTCGCAGGCCGTAACCGGCATGGCAAGAAAAGGACGCTTGGTGTGCGTGGCGGCAGGTAATGAGGGCAACAAGACCTGGCATAAGATATCCGTGCCGGCAGACGCAGACAGCATCCTGACGGTAGGAGCCGTAGATAATAACGGTGAGGCAGCAGGCTTCAGCGGTTGGGGACCGTCTGCGGATGGTCGTGTTAAGCCCGAAGTATGTGCTCCCGGAGTAAACACAACAATAGTCAATCCCGTCACTGAAGAAGTCTCTACAGGCAACGGAACATCGTTTGCTACGCCTGAGGTGGCAGGTATGGCTGCTTGTATATGGCAGGCTGTGCCTGAACTGACGGCAATGGAGCTTAGGGAGATGATAATCCGATCGGCCTCACTCTACCCGTCTCACGACGACCAACGCGGCTACGGCATTCCTAATGCCGAAGTGGCACTGCAATTGGCTACGGCTCTCATCGAGACGCGCCAAGACCAAACAAAGGCAAGAAAAGTCGTTGAAAACGGCAATATAGTAATTATCAAGAACGGCATCAGATATACCGTCACGGGGCAAAGGTTGAAATAAAAAAAAGGGTAGCGATCTGCATCGCACCGCTACAACCTTATACCCTTGCTTCGGTCAAGACCTGGGGGAATTCTAAGGGAGCTGGTCGTACAGGACTACCCTAAATCGGCTGCAAAGGTACGGCAAAAAATTGGATTACGCAAATAAATGTTAAAAAATTTCATCATATCACGCATAAAAGCCGAACTTCCGTTCGAGCCCAATGAGGAAAAAGAAGGTCTTTTTGAGCAGTTAGGCTCTTTCTTGGAGTCACGCGACGAGCAGAAGGCTTTTCTGCTGTGCGGTTATGCCGGTACGGGTAAGACCAGCGTCGTCTCAGCCTTGGTGCGTGCTATGACCAAACTGGAGCAACCTACCGTCCTACTCGCTCCCACCGGCCGTGCGGCTAAGGTGCTGGCTCGATACTCAGGCTTTCCGGCATTCACCATACATAAGTTCATCTATCGTCAGGACCAACTGGGCGGAGAGAGTTTCTCGCTGGCTGATAACAAGCTGGAGAATACCCTTTTCATCGTAGATGAAGCCAGTATGATAGCGGGCATAGGTGAGAACACAACTTTTGGCACCGGTAATCTGCTGGACGACCTGATACAATTTGTATATAACGGCAAGGGCTGTTCGCTATTGCTGCTGGGCGATAATGCGCAGCTGCCTCCGGTCGGTTCAGAGCAGAGTCCGGCACTGGAGATAAAACGCTTAGAAGGCTATGGATTAAGCGTTTACCACTTCACCCTGCGTCAGGTTGCACGTCAGGCTCTGGATAGCGGAATACTAAGAAACGCAACCAATATCCGTGAACTACTTAGTGCCGGTCAGGTGGCTAAATTGCCGACGATAGAGACCGGTGATGATGTCGTGGAAGTGCAGAGCGCTGATTTAGTCGATTCCATCGAGAAAAGTTATCGTGAAGTGGGCGCTGAGGAGACCATCATCATCACGCGGAGCAACTGGCGAACCAATATGTTCAACCAGGGTGTGCGCTCACGTATCCTTTGGCGCGAGGATAAGGTGGAAAACGGCGACCGGATAATGGTAGTCAAGAACAACTACTATCAGGCCAATGACTACGACGAGATACCATTTATCGCCAATGGCGATATGTTTGAGATAGAGCGCGTCCGCAACGAACGTGAGATGTACGGTTTTCACTTCATAGACGCTAACCTGCGCAGCGTGGACTATAGTTGGGACATCAACGCCCTGCTATGGCTGGATACGCTGACAACGGATACGCCGGAAAAGAACTATGAACTACAGAAAACGCTCTTTAGCCGAATAGCAGAGGATTATCCCGAGATACGCAATCGCAAGGAATTGGTCAAGCGAGTGTATGAATCACCCTACTACAATGCCCTGCAGATACGCTTTGCGTATGCCGTGACCTGCCATAAGGCACAGGGTGGTCAGTGGAAGCACGTCTATCTGGACCGCTCACGACTGGAAGGAGGCCGAGAAACAATGAGATGGCTATATACAGCCCTCACCAGAGCCACCGAAAAGGTATTTTTACTATAAAAAATGATAGAAAAATTACATACGTCTTGCGTATGTAGTTTTTTTTTTGTACTTTTGCGCGGTATTTTGTGAAAACGACAAATATGTCAAACCGTAACACAATGAAAAAACAACTGTTTATTTGGCCATTACTGGTGGCAACAATGCTGTTTGTCGGATGTAAAGAACGGCTTAATGTAGATGATATCGACACGACGGCACAAGTAAAACTGGGCGTAGCCGTTCCTGTAGGTATGACCTCGGCAACGCTCGGTGACTTTCTTGGTAAAGGACAGGTCAGTAACCTGTTTGTAGGCTGCGACGGAGACACTAACCTATTCTACTTCAAGGACACGTTCAGCATCACGCGTATCTATCACGACGTGGACCTCAAGAGGTACATCTCCAACGTGCGCGACACCTTTGGTATATACGAGAAGATCAAGGACGACCCGCGTGTTTCGGATCATAAGATTACCACAAGCACCTATCCGGAGCCCTTCCACCTGGACTTTCCGATGCACTTCAAACTCAAGAAGGTTAACGAACCGGGCTCTGACGAACGTCTGGATAGCGCTTACATCACGGATGCCGAGTTCACAAGCTATATTACCGTTACCCAGGGTTTCCAAAACACTATGCCGTGGGACTGGATTGACAGTGTATTCATCCTGCTTGGTAAAGATGATAACGACGACAGCTTCCGTCGTGATGGTGGCAGGCGACTTAATGTATATCGTCGCGGCGACAGCAGCGGAGCCACTAACTACGGCAAGAATATACCTATCACCGTGGATGAGTTCACCATCAACCTCATGAAGAACAAGGACCTGCAGCCCGGCATGAATAATGTGCGCCGAGATGTTGACTTCCATATTGAGTTCCACTTCACCATACCCGCTAACCAGCCGGATGTATATATCCCGGATGATGCAGCATTTGACTATAACCTGCAGGTTGAGTTCATGCACTATAAGGCAGTATGGGGTTGGTTCAAGCCGTCTGCTGACATGCGTGACACGCACAGATATACTATTGCTGATGAATGGAGTCCATGGGGAGATATGAAGAAGGCTAAGTTGCCGTTCTATAACCCTGTTGTGGACCTGTATATTAAGACTCAAGTAGCAGGAGCCATGGTGCTGCACGGCGATGAACTGTACGTCAAGACAGAAGGAGCCAGCGACTCCACATTCGCTAACTTCGCTCCGCAAGAGCAAGACTTCCAGAAGACCCGCGAAGAGCACTTTGAGGAAGAGGGCCTAGACGGATACGGATATCTGGACCCGATAGATAGTGAGATTGGCGATACAGCCAGATACTATGTATTATTCAATAAGGACCTCGACAAAGGTCGTATTGACAAGCTGTTTGCTGTTCGTCCGGACATTATCGGATATCGCTTCCATATCGACTTCGACTCGCTGAAGACGCCGCAGATACGTGTTACGCCGAACACTAAGCTTTACGTCGATGCTGTTATCACTCTGCCGTTTACGCTCAACCAAGACTACGGCATCAACTGGAGCGATACGCTCAAGGGCATAGATATCAGCAAGTACACCATCGACTCGCTCATGACCAATGTCAAAGGTATCGATACCATCAAGACGGCTAACGTCAAACTCTTCGTCACGGCTATAAACGAGATTCCGCTTGACTTCTACGCTGATATCCACTTCCTGGATTCGCTCGGCAGAGTTATCATGGACCCGCTGAATCCGACGGATACATTCCGCGTAACCGAGTCGCGTCAGGTACGTATAAATATGCCTAATTACAAGGGAGCTAAATCGGCAGTGCTGGTTGAGCCGGGCGAGACTCTGTTTGTAATTAATGTCAATAAAGAGCAAACAGATGCACTCACTGCCATACGAAGTATGGTATATAATGTCACAGCCGATGACGCTACGCTGCAGGCAAGTCATTATGCGGACTACCCTGTAGCACTGCGAACGACTCAGAAACTCAAGGTACACGTTGGCGTTGCCGGTACAGTTGAGGGTATATTTGATATAATGAAACTGATTAAGGGGGAGGATCAGAAGAAATGAGAACGATTATCAATATACGCAAGTCGCTGGCCGTAGCATTCTTTATCTGCCTTAGCGGCATAGTGTCAGCACAGGAGGTAAGCACACTCTTCTTCCTGGAGAATGCTCCTATGAGGCATCTTGTCAACCCTGCCTTTCAGCCTGTATCAAACGGATACCTTAACTTTACGCCGCTGGGTTATACCAGCATCGGTGTCAACCTGCCCGTAACTGCTAACGACCTGATTTTCAAGGACTCCCAATCCGGCAGTTATATCACGCCGCTCCATCCTAATGCTGACAAGCAGAAGTTCCTAAAGCAATTGCCCAACGGCAGCTGGTCGCTGGCTTCGGCTCCGCTGGCAGATGCAAGCATCACGCTGGACCTGCTCAGCTTCGGATTCCGCTATAAGCAGAAGGGATATGTGCACATAGGTATCATGGAGCATATCGAAATAGGTACGTCTGTGCCTAAGGAGCTATTCCGCATCTTCCTGGACGGTGGATTGAAGAACGTGTTTGGCGTTAACCACCTGGACTTTATGGCCAGCGGCACACAAGCAGCCGTATATACCGAGGTATCCGGAGGCTACTCGCATAAGATTAACGACCAGTGGACTGTCGGTGGTAAGCTTAAGTTCCTGCTTGGTCACGCTTATACCAATATAACACACGATAGATTCGACATGGACCTCTCGCACAACGAGTGGATTATGCACAATAAGCTCAATTGGAATATTGCAGCACCGGTAGAACTGCACCTGCCAGACCAACTTAGCTACGAGAAACTGCGCTCTATGAGCCTAAACGAGATCATAGGTCAGTTTGATATCAAGCGTGCCGTGAAACCTATCGGATATGGCGCTGCTATCGACTTCGGTTTCACATATAAACCGCATCCGCAGGTACAGATATCTGCAGCCATCAACGACCTGGGATTCATGTACTGGTATAATGGTACTAAGTACAATATGTCTGTCGATACAGTCTTCCACGGCTTGGATGAGATTGCATATAACGTATATATGGACGGCAATCACTTCCAGGGCGATAAGCTGGCAAATGCTGTAGTTGATGCTCTGGAGAAATACGCATACGCGCTGAAGATGACCGGCAAGGACAGGGGATTCACGCGTATGCTAAATGCTAAGCTGAACGTAGGCTTCGACTTCAACTTCTGCAATAATATCCTTGGCTTGGGTGTGCTCAGTCACACACGCCTATTCAACGGCCGTTTGTATGAAGAAGTGACTGTCGGCGGTGCACTACGGCCTTGCAATTGGTTCAACTTCGCCCTATCATACTCGCTGCTGAATAACGGTAAATACACCAATGTAGGTGCCGGACTAAGCTTCATGCCCTACGACGGCGTTAATATGACGCTTGCCCTGGATTATATACCTACTCATTGGGCTATCGTCAACGATAAGATACCTGTACCTCACCAGCTCAAGTCATTTAATGTGGCACTCGGTTTCAGCATCGTCTGGGGCACCAACCGCAAGCGTGATGCCGACCGTGACGGTGTTAAGGATAAATACGATATGTGCCTTGGCACACCGCGTGGCGTAAGGGTTGATGTGCTGGGATGCCCGATTGACAACGATGGTGACGGTGTGCCTGATTACCTCGACTCCTGCCTCGTAACATCAGAGAAAGCATACGGATATATCGACAGCCTGGGTTGTCCTATCGACAGCGATGGCGACGGCGTACCTGATTATCTGGACGACTGCCCCTGCACACCTGCCCAGGCACGTGGCTTCGTGGATGAACACGGCTGTATCCTGGATACCGACGGCGACGGAGTACCCGATTATATCGACAAATGTCCTAACACTCCGTATGAGGCAGCCGGCTACGTAGATAGCGTAGGTTGTGAACTGGATAGCGACGGAGACGGAGTACCTGACTGGCGTGATATATGTCCTAACACACCGCCTGAAGCATACTCATCTGTAGATATATCCGGTTGTCCTAAGGATAGCGACGGTGACGGAGTACCCGACTACCAGGACGAATGTCCTGACACACCTGAGGGAGCACGCGGATATGTCGACGACAGGGGCTGCGAACTCGATACCGATGGCGATGGTATTCCTGACTGGAAAGACGAGTGCCCGACAGTGAAAGGACCTAAGTACAATAAGGGGTGCCCGGAGGTTAAACGTGAGATACGTAACCTGCTCAAGAAGGCCATGCAGGGTATTCAGTTTGAAACAGGTAAGGCTGTCATCAAGAAGGCTTCCTTCCCGCTCATGGATAAGATTGCTCAGTCGTTCATT
Organism: Paludibacteraceae bacterium; assembly: GCA_017964045.1. Lineage (GTDB taxonomy): Bacteria > Bacteroidota > Bacteroidia > Bacteroidales > Paludibacteraceae > Colicola. Next base: position 3,250 of record JAGCSQ010000104.1, on the reverse strand, counting down.
GATAATCCTGACTTCGTCATTGAGGTTCAAGGACACACCGATAACGTTGGTAAACCCGCAATGAATAAACGCCTCAGCCAGAAGCGTGCTGAGTCCGTTCGCAACTACCTCATCAAGGCCGGTGTGGACGCTAAGCGCATGACGGCTGTCGGATACGGACAAGAGAAGCCTATTGCTGACAACAAGACGGCTGCCGGACGTAAGGAGAATAGACGTGTCGAGTTCCAGATTACCTTCGAGCAGATAAGCTACGAAACCGTTTATGAACACGCTGACTCAACGCTGCTCAAACAGCACCTCGACTCGATTCAGGCTATTGAATTGCAGAAACAAGATAACTAATTAATAATCAATAAAATCATAACATTATGGGACGCGCTTTTGAATACAGAAAAGCTACTAAACTGAAACGTTGGGGACACATGGCCCGCACGTTCACCAAACTGGGTAAAGAAATCACTATTGCTGCTCGCGAGGGCGGTGCCGATCCCGACGCTAACCCGCGTCTAAGAATGCTCATTCAGCAGTGCAAACGCGAGAACATGCCTAAGGAGAACATCGAGCGTGCTATCAAAAAAGCCACCGATAAGTCATCTGAGGGCTACAAGGAGATTAACTACGAAGGATACGGTCCGCATGGCGTAGCTATCTTCATCGAGACGGCCACCGACAACCACATGCGTACGGTTGCTAACATCCGCAGCTACTTCACCAAGCACGGAGGTAACCTTGGCACACAGGGATGCCTCCAGTTCCTCTTTGACCGCAAGGCATGCTTCACCGTTACCATGAAGGACGGTATTGACCTGGACGAACTGGAACTCGAACTCATTGACTTCGGAGTAGAAGAACTTGACGTTGATGAAGAAGAAAACACCATCGTCATCTACTGCGACTTCGATCAATACAGCGGAATGCAGAAGTACCTTGAGGACCATGGATTTGAAATCCAAAGCTGCGAGTTCGTTCGTATTCCTAACGACCAGAAGACACTCACCGACGAGCAGCGTGAGTCTGTACAGAAACTCATCGACAAAATCGAGGAGGACGAGGACGTACAGAATGTATTCACCAACATCGCTGAGTAGAACTCAAATGAAAATAATCCCCGATTATTTTTCACTTACAGACCGTCAGGCTGAGCAATTCGCTCAGCTTGAGGTCTTGTATCCCGAGTGGAACGACAAGATTAACCTTATCTCACGTAAGGATATAGCTAACCTGGAGGAGCACCATCTACTCCACTCGCTTGCTATTGCCAAGCTGCTGCCATTTGCTGACGGTACAACTATTCTCGACGTAGGCACAGGCGGCGGATTTCCGGGCATACCGCTGGCTATAATGTTCCCCAAGTGCCAATTCCTGCTCATCGACTCTATAGGAAAGAAGATACGCGTAGCAGAGGACATCGCTCAGCGTATTGGACTCAATAATGTCGAGTGCCTGCAAGAGCGTGCCGAGGACGAGAAACGGCAGTTTGACTTTGTCGTCAGCCGTGCCGTAATGCCATTGCCCGACCTGGTTAAGATAATCCGCAAGAATGTCCATCATAAGCACAAGAATGCTATTCCTAACGGACTAATCGTTCTCAAGGGAGGCAATATCACCGGTGAGATACATCCCTTCCATAAGATTGCTGAAATAACCGAGGTCAGCGACTACTTCAGCGGTGACTGGTTCGCGGAGAAACACCTTATCTACCTGCCGCTATGATTGACATCCACACATTCTACTTCAATCCCTATCGCGAGTGCACCTATATCGTCACTGAGACGGATAGCAACCGCTGCCTTATCATTGATGCGGGACCCTTTGGCGATAAGGAGGAGCAGCGGCTAAGCGACTATATCCGTCAGCACGAACTGACGCCTGTGGCTCTGCTCATCACGCACGCTCACCCCGACCATATCTGTGGACAAGAATTCATCGAACGGACTTATAACATCCACGCTATCGTCTTCCCTGCAGACGGACCACTCACTATTGAGGGTTGGCAAACTCCCATAACCGTTCTGCGTACACCCGGACATAAGGAAGACTGCGTATGCTATTACTTTGCCGACGAAGCCATACTCTTCAGCGGCGACACGCTCTTTCAGGAAAGCATCGGACGTACCGACCTGCCGGGCGGAGATATGCAGACACTGCTCCACTCGCTTGAATCTCTCAAGCAATTGCCCGACAATACCTGTGTTTATCCCGGTCATGGTTACCCAACGACCATCGCACACGAAAAACAATACAATCCTTATCTTTAGCGAATACGCTGACCTGCCGGGCTATATTCATCTTCGCCCTGAAGAATCAGCAACCGACCGTCACGAACGGTTTTCTTACCCTTGACGCCGGAATGCTTAACACTCTCCAAGCCTGTCTGCTCCTGATAGCCGTCATCCATAGGCTCCTTGTTATGCATTGCCCAATCCAGGTACATCTCCAGCATCGTGTAGCCCGACGCATGACGTGTGTTCTGGTCCGCAACAGCTGGGTCCATACCGTTATCCAACTCCCAGAAATCAGGCATTCCATCCTGGTCGGTATCGGCGTAGGGAGCAACAACCGTATAGTCATAAAATCCTTCGGCATCCTCAGGAGTATCTATGATACCACTCTTGTGGCAACGATTACCGGAATGATTATAGGTGTTATTACGTGTCTCCTCAATAACGCGCTTGCCCACATGGTCACGCGGGAAACATCCTGCCGTATCCAGCACCGTCTGACGGGCGTCTGATGCGCTCTCATAAGTGCTTGCTGCATAGGCATATAGGTCAAAGTTATATAGCCCCGAGAACTCCGTCGAGTCCGCATTGCAGTCCCAGTACGGGGTCTTGGTCCTAATCAGCGTATCCACGCGAGCTTGCTCCTTGGTATATGTCCTTATTTCAACGGCACTCCAGTTATCATTGGTGGCACCGGTCTCTCCCTCAAAGTAGTTGCCACTCACGTGCCACTGGCTCGGACCGCGACTTGCGGTACCATTCTTACGTTTCTCATCAGCTACAAAGAAGTAACGCTTATTGGTCGTATTCGGACCCTTGATATAATAGTTGTTCACGAAATTAACTTCGTGACCCGAGTTCTTGCCGTTATAGTACTTGTCATCGCAGGTGTTCTCACCGCCATGGCAACCGGTGCTGCCGCCGTAGTAGTTGAAGTTGACGTTGTTGATATAGTCCAGATACACTACCCTGTCGTTATTCCTGGCTCCGTTGAAGCGGCACGAACGACCATTATTGTGTGCCAGCAG
>JAGCSQ010000103.1 GCA_017964045.1 Paludibacteraceae bacterium | reverse complement strand
GTGATTATCAATTATCATTTATTATTTTTCAATTTTCACTGATTTGCGGATGACGTTTTGCGTGAATGTAAATATAGATGAGCAGTGCCAGCAAAAAACGACGCCGCAAAGTTAATATATTTCTGCGAAATAAACAAAAGTTGGAAAGCAAAAAGTGCGGAAATATGTTGTATAACATAAAAACAATACAAAAACAAGAGACCTTCACGAATGTGAAGATCTCCTGTGTGGTACCTCTTGGAGTTGAACCAAGGACACATGGATTTTCAGTCCATTGCTCTACCACCTGAGCTAAGGTACCTTCGTCGCAACTCGCTTGTGACGAGGTTTGTCGCTACACGACAAAGGGTCACCGCGGTTGCTCCTCTATCCTCGGATTTTCGCTGCGCTGTAATCCTCGGATGATTATTCTTTAGATTTTCGCTGCGCTGCAATCTTTGGATGTATTTGTTTGTTCATGCTTTTTTGCAAAAGCGGGTGCAAAAGTACTGCTAATTTTTGATATACGCAAATTTATTTGCAAAAATGTTGCATTTTTTGTTATTCGGCAACGATTTTGCGGAATAATTGCTTCATATCAACAGCTTTTGCTATGAGTTGGTGCAAGTCTTCGATCTTGACACGATCCTGCTTCATAGTGTCGCGATAACGCACGGTGACGCAGTTGTCGTTGAGCGTATCGTGGTCGATAGTGATGCAGAACGGCGTACCGATGGCATCCTGACGGCGATAGCGCTTACCGATTGAGTCTTTCTCGTCGTAAGTGGTCTTGAAATCGAACTTGAGCATGTCCATAATCTCGCGTGCTTTCTCGGGCAGTCCGTCCTTCTTGACAAGTGGCATGACGCAAGCCTTAAGAGGTGCGAGCACCGGCGGCAGGTTGAGCACAACGCGCGTGTCACCACCCTCGAGCTGCTCCTCTTTATAAGCAGAGCACATGACGCTGAGGAACATACGATCAACGCCGATAGAAGTTTCGATGACAAAGGGAGTATAGGACTCGTTGAGTTCGGGGTCGAAGTACTCAATCTTCTTGCCGCTATATTTAGCGTGCTGACTAAGGTCGAAGTTAGTGCGGCTATGGATACCCTCAACCTCTTTGAAACCAAAGGGCATGAGAAACTCAATGTCGGTAGCGGCATTGGCGTAGTGAGCGAGCTTCTCGTGGTCGTGGTAGCGATACTTTTCATCGCCGAGGCCAAGAGCTTTATGCCACTTGAGACGGAAAGCCTTCCAGTGCTCAAACCACTTGAGTTCTTCACCCGGACGAACAAAGAACTGCATCTCCATCTGCTCGAACTCGCGCATACGGAAGACGAACTGACGGGCAACGATTTCGTTACGGAAAGCCTTACCGATTTGTGCTATACCGAAGGGGATCTTCATACGGCCGGTTTTCTGGACGTTGAGGAAGTTAACGAAGATACCTTGAGCCGTCTCGGGACGGAGGTAAATCTTCATTGCGCCGTCGGCAGTAGAGCCCATCTCGGTCTGGAACATGAGGTTGAACTGACGCACGTCTGTCCAGTTGCGTGTGCCGCTGATAGGGCATACGATTTCCTCGTCGAGGATAATCTGCTTGAGTTCGTCGAGGTTGTTATCGTTCATGGCTTTCTTGTAGCGCTCGTGCAGTGCGTCGAAGTGATGTTGGTGCTCGAGAACGCGCGGGTTGGTCTGGCGGAACATGGCCTCGTCAAAACTATCGCCAAAGCGCTTGGCAGCCTTCTCAACTTCCTTATTTATCTTCTCCTCAATCTTGCCGAGTTGGTCCTCGATGAGCACGTCGGCACGATATCGTTTCTTGCTGTCGCGGTTGTCGATGAGTGGGTCGTTGAATGCGTCCACGTGACCTGAAGCCTTCCATGTGGTGGGGTGCATGAAGATAGCGGCATCAATGCCGACGATATTCTCGTGCAGGAGGGTCATAGAATCCCACCAATAACGCTTGATATTGTTCTTGAGTTCAACGCCGTTCTGTCCGTAATCATATACGGCACCAAGTCCGTCGTAAATCTCACTGCTGGGGAAAACGAATCCGTACTCCTTGCAGTGAGCAACCATTTTCTTGAATGTTTCTTCTTGTGTTGCAGCCATAGTATATTATTTGCTTAGTAATTCCTTAACCTTAATGCTGATAGCTCGTCCTTCGGCTTTGCCGGCAAGTCGCTTGGTAGCTACGCCCATGACTTTACCCATATCCTGCGGTCCGGCAGCACCTACTTCAGCGATGATAGATTTGAGCGCTTCAGCGAGTTCGGCCTCGCTCATCATTGCGGGCAGATAACGCTGAATGACAGCGCATTGCGCCAGTTCCTCGTCTGCCAGTTCCTTACGTCCTGCGCCGAGGTACATGTCAGCCGATTCCTTGCGCTGCTTAACCAGCTTTTGCAGAATTTGGAGAGCACGGTCGTCATGCAGTTCGCCATCACTACCCGGGGCTGTTTTAGCCTCCAGAAACTCTTTTTTAATACCGCGGAGCGCGTCGAGCGCCACCTTGTCTTTTGCGAGCATCGCCTTCTTGATATCCTCGCTGATTTGGTCAAAAAGTGTCATAGTTTTTAGAATTTGCGTGCAAAGGTACAACTTTTTTTGCGTATGTGCAAATTTATTTGTACTTTTGCAGGCTGAATCATAATGAATAGATATGTTTGATAATTTAAGTGAGCGCTTAGAGCGTAGTTTTAAGATTCTGAAGGGTGAAGGTCGTATCACCGAAATCAATATAGCTGAGACGGTCAAGGATATCCGTAAGGCACTGCTGGAAGCCGATGTTAACTACAAGACAGCAAAGCAGTTTACCGATCGCGTTAAGGAGAAAGCCTTGGGTCAGAACGTGATGACCAGTGTACGCCCCGGACAGTTGATGGTCAAGATAACCCACGACGAGCTGGCCGAGTTGATGGGTAGTGAAGCAGTGGATATCAACCTGAAGGGTAATCCGGCAGTGATACTGATGGCAGGATTGCAGGGTAGTGGTAAGACGACGCACGCTGCTAAGTTGGCACATTACCTGCAGACCAAGAAGAATAAGCGCGTGATGCTCGCCGCTTGCGACGTATATCGTCCGGCAGCCATAGAGCAATTGCGCGTGCTGGGTGAGCAGGTGAACGCTAAGGTGTATCTGGCTCCGGAGGAGAGTAACCCCATCAAGAAAGCTCAGGCAGCACTCAAGGAGGCTCGCACCTACGGCTATGACGTGCTGATAATAGATACGGCAGGACGATTGGCTATCGATGAGCAGATGATGAACGAAATAGCAGCCATCAAGGATGCCGTTGAGCCGCAAGAGATATTGTTCGTGGTGGATGCCATGACCGGTCAGGATGCTGTTAATACAGCCAAGGAGTTCAACGACAGGCTGGACTTTGACGGCGTGATACTGACTAAGCTGGACGGCGATGCCCGTGGTGGTGCGGCGCTGAGCATCAGAAGCGTCGTAGATAAGCCGATTAAGTTCATCGGTACGGGTGAGAAGATGGAGGCGTTGGATGTGTTCCATCCAGCTCGTATGGCTGACCGAATACTGGGTATGGGCGATGTGGTGAGCTTCGTTGAACGTGCTCAGGCACAATATGACGAGGAGGAAGCACGCCGCATCAGTAAGCGTATTGCAAAGAACCAATTTGACTTCAATGACTTCATCGCTCAGGTTCAGCAGATAAAGAAAATGGGTAGTATGAAAGACCTGCTGGGCATGATACCGGGTATGGACAAAGCCCTCAAGGGTGTTGAGGTAAGCGATGATGCCTTCAAGCCGATAGAGGCTATGATAAACAGTATGACCCCATATGAGCGAGCTAATCCAGGTTGCCTGAACGGTAGTCGCAAGGAGCGTATTGCCAAGGGTAGCGGACGGAGCGTTGTGGAACTGAACAGATTCATCAAACAGTTTGAGCAGACGAGTAAGATGATGAAGAAGGTTCAACAAATGGGAGGAGGCGGTCGCAGACGATAGTCCTGCGACGTTAACTTGTTAAAATGGTGCTGCGCACGTTAAATCGTTAAGATGGTGCGGTGCACGTTAAAAAAGTACATAAGAATTATGGCAGTTCTACGATTTGAAGATTTGGTGGTTTGGCAGGAAACTCGTCAGTTATGTTTGGAAATATATAAATCATTCACCAAATGTAAGGATTACAGTTTCAATGATCAGATACAGCGAGCATCTGTGTCCATAATGAATAATATTGCAGAAGGTTTTGACCGCAGTAAAGTCACCAAGGATAATAAACAACTTATTTCGTTTTTAAACATAGCTAATGGTTCTTGTGGAGAAGTAAAAAGTATGTTATATTTGGCGCAAGATCTTGGATATATGTCAATAGAGAGTGCCGAGCGTTGTCGCAATATATGTCTATCTATTTCTGCTAAGATTAATGCTTTTATACATACGTTACAGGAGAATAATGGACAAAATAATAGAAATTAACAACTTAACGTTTCTTGTCAAGAAACCATTTTAACACTTTAACAAATTAACGTACAAAGTACATATATGATACTTTTAGACGGTAAACATACGGCGGAGACGATACGTCAGGAGATGAAGCAGCAGATTGATGCGCTACTTCGTGAGGGACGACGTGCTCCTAAGCTGGGAATAGTGCTGGTGGGACATAATCCTGCGAGCGAGACCTACGTTAATAATAAGATGCGTGCTTGCGAGCAGGTAGGCATTGAGGCCGTTAAGATAGCCTATGAGGATAGCGTCAGTGAGCAGGAGTTAATCGATAAGGTACAGGAGCTGAACGATGATGCAAGCGTTGACGGATTTATTGTTCAATTGCCGCTTCCGAGCCATATAGACGAATCGCGCATCACGAGTGCTATTGACTGGCGCAAGGATGTGGACGGACTGACGCCACAGAACATAGGTCGTACGGCGCTGGGAATGCCGTCGCTGGTGAGCGCTACGCCACGAGGTATACGTGAACTGCTGAGCAGATACGGTATAACAACGGCAGGAAAGCATGTAGTGGTGATAGGCAGGTCTAATATAGTAGGTAAGCCGATGGCGATGCTTCTGATGCAGCGTCCGTACCTGAGTCTGCCCAATATGAGTGCTTCGGCGCTGGGGGATGCCACCGTAACCGTTTGCCATAGCAAGACACAGGACTTGAAGAAGATATGCCTGACGGCAGATATAATCATCGTAGCAGCCGGTTGTCCGAAACTGCTGACGGCAGATATGGTGCGTGAAGGAACAACCGTCATCGACGTAGGTATTAACCGCGTGGACGGCAAACTGGTTGGTGATGTTGACTTTGCAGCTGTGGCACCTAAGGCGGCTTATATAAGCCCGGTGCCGGGTGGAGTGGGACCAATGACCATCGTCTCTTTATTACAAAACACGTTACAAGCTTACAATGAACATACTCGATAAGATAGAAGGACTGGAGGCTAAGTTTCATGAGGTGAGTCTGCTGATAACAGACCCGTCGGTGATAGCTGACCAGGCTCGTTATGTGCGTCTAAACCGTGAGTACCACGACTTGGAACGGGTATTGGCTGCGGCTGATAAATACAAGAAAGCCGTAAGCAATCTGGAGGACGCTAAGCAGGTGTTCTTCAATGAGCAGGACCCTGAACTCAAGGAGATGGCTCGCGCAGAGATAGATGAGATAGAACCGCAACTGCCTAAGCTGGAAGAGGATATAAAACTGATGCTATTGCCTCAAGACCCTGAGGACGGCAAAAACGTAGTAATGGAGATACGTGGCGGTACTGGTGGTGACGAGGCTGCGTTGTTTGCCGGTGACCTATTCCGTATGTACACTAAGTACTTCGAGATGAAAGGCTTCAAGTACACCGTATCTTCGGTGTCGGAAGGAGCTGTAGGCGGTTTCAAGGAGATAATCTTCAATGTGACAGGACAGAATGTATATGGCACACTGAAGTATGAGAGCGGTGTTCATCGTGTTCAGCGTGTGCCGGTGACGGAGACGCAAGGACGCGTGCACACGTCTGCTGCTACGGTGGCTGTGCTGCCTGAAGCAGATGAGTTTGAGGTGCATATAAACGAGGGAGAGATTAAGTGGGAGACCTTCCGTAGCGGTGGAGCAGGAGGACAGAACGTCAATAAGGTGGAGTCGGGAGTAAGACTACGTTATAACTGGAAGAACCCCAACACCGGTGAAGTGCAGGAGATATTGATTGAGTGTACAGAGACCCGTGACCAGCCCAAGAACAAAGAGCGTGCTCTCTCGCGCCTGCGTACGCAGATATATGATAAGGAGCATCAGAAGTATATAGACGATATAGCTGCACGTCGCAAGACCATGGTCTCGACAGGTGACCGTAGCGCTAAGATACGAACATATAATTACCCGCAGGGACGTATCACTGACCATCGTATTGGTTATACCATATATAACCTGCAAGCCTTTATGGATGGTGATATTCAGGGAGTTATAGACGCGCTGACGGTGGCTGAGAATGCTGAACGACTGAAGGAATCAGAATTGTAAGATGTACCTCTTTTATTGTCCGGACATAGAGAAAGAACAGGTGCTCTCTGAAGAGGAGAGTGGCCATTGCGTGCGCGTACTGAGATACACCCGTGGTGATGAGATTCTGATTACTGACGGCAGGGGTACAACATACACGGCACGTATCACTAATCCTAATCCAAAGCACTGCGAGTTTGAGGTGGTGTCGTCGGAGAAGCAGCAAAAGCATCATAATTGTTACCTGCACATGGCTATTGCGCCGACGAAGAACGTAGAGCGCATAGAGTGGTTCGTGGAGAAGTGCACAGAGATAGGTGTTGACGAGATAACTCCGCTGTTGTGCCGTTTCTCTGAGCGTAAGCAACTACGTACGGACAGGCTGGAAAAGATAATAATGAGTGCTGCCAAGCAGTCGCTGACGCCCTATTTGCCTAAGTTGAACGAACTGACTGATTACCGCGACTTTATGCGCGATTGCCAGGAGACGGAACGCTACATAGCACATTGCTACAAAGACGATAAACGTGAACTGAAAGACGAGGTTCTGCGCCATAACGGCGAACAGAATCGCCATATCGTTGTGCTTATAGGTCCGGAGGGTGATTTCTCGGAGCAGGAGATAAGTGAGGCATTGGAGAAAGGGTTTGTACCTGTGGGTTTGGGACCATCGCGCCTGAGAACAGAGACGGCAGGTATAGTGGCATGTCATACGGTAGATTTACTGACTGAATAGATGGAACGACTAATCGAAATAGACCAAGAACTATTGCTTGCCATCAACGGCTGGCACTCAGCCTGGGCAGACCAGGTGATGTGGATTATCAGCGGCAAACTGACATGGATACCGCTATATCTGGTGCTGATAGGGCTGCTGTTCTGGCGTTTTGGTTGGCGTAAGGCACTATGGATGGTGCTGGCTATAGGTGTGGCCGTTGGACTGAGTGATTATATATCATCGGGCATCATAAAGCACCTGGTATGTCGTCCGCGTCCGACGCATGAACCGCTGCTGGAAGGGCTGGTACATATCGTCAACGGCTACCGCGGCGGACATTATGGTTTTGTAAGTTCGCACGCCGCTAACACGATGAGTGTGGCGCTGCTGTATTGCCTGATATGGAAAAACGAAAGCCACCATGAGTGGTGGCTGATGATATGGGTAGTGCTTAACTGCTGGTCACGCATGTACCTGGGCGTGCACTATCCGGGAGATATAATAGGTGGACTTATTGTCGGGGCTCTGGTTGCTGCGGCTGTGTATGCCGTTCTGCGCCGTTGGGTACTACGCGACCCACAGCCTGTTGCGGACGACGCGGACCGGACTGGATCTGCAGGTTCTGAAATTGCTCGTACTGCTCCGGCGTAAGAATACCCTTAAGCTCCTCGTTGACAGCCAGACGACGCTCCAGGTCCTCGCGGACGGTGTTGCTGATAGCACGCTGTTTGGCATACTTGAGGTGCATGCGATAGAGGGTGTCGCGCTGAACGGAATCGGTAAGATGAAGACGCCTGACAAGCATCTCGGTTTGCTTGCGAGCCGACTCCTCGGGAGTGCGTTGAGGGGCATCACCAACAGACTGCTGAGCCATGGCGCTCAACGAAAAAACAAGTAATGATAGAGTAATTAAACGTTGCATAAATATAAATAGTATTCAACCGTAAAAAATGCCACAAAAAACGTGCCAACTTATAGTTCAATAGCCTTTTTAGCCAAGCGTCTGTATTATTCACAGCAAGGTGAGCGTCGCAGCAGTCGTCCTGCTGTGCGTGTGGCGTTGGCCGGAATAGTCATAGGTATGACCGTTATGATAGCTACGGTGTGCATCGTCAAGGGCTTTAAGCAGACTGTGGCAGATAAGGTGGCCGGGTTCAGTTCGCACATACAGGTTGTCAACTTTGACAACAACAATACTTACGAAATGCAACCGGTGGCGGTAAGTGATTCGCTAATCAATAAACTCAGCGCAATACCTCATGTGGTATATGCTGAAGCCTTTGCCACTAAACCGGGCATCATCAAAACTGACAACGCTTTTCAGGGAGTGGTGTTCAAAGGCCTTGCTCCGGACTTTGACGGTAGTTTCACCGGACCTTGGGATTTCTTCAAGAGCAACCTTGTTGAGGGTCGTTTGCCGGAGGCAGAGAACGAGGTTGTATTGTCGCGTGAGCTGCAACGAACACTGCTGCTGCAGGTGGGCGAGCCTGTGTATTGCTACTTTGTGGAAGAACAGGTCCGCGCTCGCAAACTGATAGTAACGGGTATCTATGAGACGGGGTTCATGGAGTACGATCGCTCGTTTATTATAGGTAACATAAATGTTGTAAGACGCCTTAACGGCTGGAGTGATAATCAAGCTTCCGGTATAGAGATACGTGTTGACAGGCGTGAGAACCTGGACTATGTAGATGACCGAGTGTTCTTTGCTACTGCTAACAGGCTGGACGAAGACGGCAATGCCTACTACGTGCAGAATTTGATGCAACAGAACCCCGCTATTTTTTCATGGCTGGACTTGCTGGATATGAATATGCTGATAATCATTATCTTGATGCTGTGCGTGGCAGGATTTAATATGATTTCGGGACTTATTATCCTGATACTGGACTCGGTGCCCTTTATCGGTACGATGAAGTCGCTGGGCATGAATAACCGCTCGCTGCGAGCAGTGTTCCTCGTGCAGGCAACGTTGCTTATCGGACGAGGATTGCTCTGGGGAAATATTATCGGTTTGGGACTATGTGCTATCCAGTACTTTACGCACCTTGTGCCGCTGGATGCCACTACTTACTACGTCAACTATGTGCCGGTGGCTTTTGATTGGCCAACCTGGCTGCTACTTAATATAGGAACACTGATAATTTCGGTGCTGATACTGCTGTTGCCTTCGGCAATAGTAGCTCGTATCAGTCCGGCTCAGGTAATGCGATTTGAGTGATATGAAGTTAATGACGACAGTGGATATAGAGCGTTCGGCTTGGCAGATAAATTATAACGACCGTCTGCTGTTGCTGGGGTCGTGCTTCTCTGACGAGATAGCCGGTAAGCTTCGCGAGTACTACTTCAATGTGGACGCTAATCCATTTGGTACGCTTTATAATCCTATTTCTATTGCTCGGCACCTGACGGACGATGTGGTTAGCCGGTACAGCGTTATTATATTGACCTTGGGCACGGCGTGGGTGTATGTTGACAAGGCTACGGGTGAGGTTGTTGACAACTGTCAGAAGCGTCCGGCAAGTGACTTTATACGTCGTCGCATGACTGTAGATGAGGTTGTGAACACACTGGAACCGATAATCGGTAGGCACCCTGATACGCACTTTATTCTAACGGTATCGCCGATACGGCATATCAAGGACGGACTGCACGAGAATAACCTATCAAAGGGCATACTGCTGCAAGCAGTGGAAAGACTTACGGCGGCTTATTTCCCAAGCTATGAGATACTGCTGGACGAGCTGCGTGACTATCGTTTCTATGCAGCCGACCTGATGCATCCGTCAGCGCAAGCGGTTGAGTATATATGGGAGCGGTTTGCTGATACGTACTTATACGATGCAAGTACACGTCAGCAGATGAGCGAGTTGCATCAGCTATGGCTGGATTGTCATCACCGAATGCTTCATCCTGAGTCGGCAGAGGCTGCGGCTTTTGCTGAGAGGACAGAGGCTAAGTACAGTGAGATGAAAAAACGTTACCCCTGGATATGAAACGTACGGTATTCTTCATATTGATGCTTCTACTGCTGGCGGTACTGACAATCACTGATATCAGTTGCGGTCAGGTGTTTATCAATCCCTTTGGTCAGGGACTGAGCGATGTGGAGCAGCAGATATGGTTTAACCTGCGTCTGCCGAGAGCAATCACTGCTATTCTTGCCGGTGTGGCATTATCGCTGTCGGGACTGATGATGCAGACGCTATTCCGTAACCCTTTGGCAGGGCCTTATATACTTGGTGTGAGCAGTGGCGCAGGCCTGGGTGTGGCACTGGTGACTATGTGCTCGGCTTTCGGCTTCAGGGCTATTCAATACAGCGTGGGCTCATTTGGCATAGCGTTAGCGGCTATCATAGGTGCTAACCTAGTGTTACTGCTGGTTATGTCTGTTGCTCGCAAGGTGCGCTCTAATGTTAGTCTGCTCATTGTGGGTATGATGATAGGTAGCATTGCCGGTGCGCTTGTTAGTGTAGTGCAGAACTTTGCTAACCCTGACTCGCTCAAACTTTTTATCGTTTGGACGCTGGGAAGCTTGAGTAGTGTGGGGTGGAGCGAACTGCAGGTGCTGACGGTGATAGTGCTGATAGGACTGATTATGTCGGTATGCCTTATCAAACCTCTTAATGGTTTGGCTCTGGGCGAGAATTATGCCCGTGGACTGGGTGTTAAAGTCGAGCGCACACGTACGGCTATAGTGTTGGCAACGGGATTGCTCTCTGGTGGCATAACCGCTTTCTGCGGCCCGATAGCCTTTGTGGGAGTGGCTGTGCCGCATATAGCACGTGGCATATTGCGTACGGCTAATCACCAGCTGACAGTACCTGCTTGTGCCCTAGTGGGCGCTAACCTGTTGTTAGTCTGCGATATACTATGTAATCTGGGAATATATACCTTGCCGATTTCAACCATAAGTGCTCTATTTGGAGCGCCTATAATAATCATTATATTAACCTCAAACATTAAACATTTATGAAAAAAAGAACTGTTCACAAACTGGTTCTTTTCGCCTTTGTTCCATTGTTTGTGGCTTGCTCCTCTCCCTCAACCTTCACGTACACATCGCGTAGCAACGATGTGAAAAACCGTGAGATTAGTGCTGACGGACAGAAGACCCACGTCAATGTGGATTATTCGCGGAAAGTAACAGCGACATCTGACCCACAGGTATCGCGTGCTGAGGCTATTGAAGAGGCTCAGTTTAAGTGTATCCAGCAGTATGGAATTGACGTTGTTGTAGATCCTATCTACAAGACCGAGTTCCGTTCAGACAGACCTGCTCCGTACGTTGTTACGGTTATTGGTTTTGCCGGAAATTACGTGCGAGAAGAAGCTCCTGTAGATGAGTTCTTGGCCAAGAACTACTCAGTAGAGGATATCGAGAAGTATCGTCTGCTCACCGACCCGAGTTTTGCCAAGTACTACTACAATGTGCCCTCAGGCGATGTAACCAACTACTACATCAACGGTGGTGAGGTTTCAGAGTCTCGTCCTGCTCCTGCTGTAGCAGAACCGGTGGGCACGATAGCTCTGGCAAACACGCTCTACCAACCTGAGATAGAGAAAAAGAAGAAGAAAGATGCAGCTCCTGAGATGAACTCCAAGGGTGTTCGTCCATTTGGTTCTAAACCCTCAGATAAATTTGTCTGCGGTCTGGAGCTCGGTTATATATCCAAGCGCTACAAGGATAACGGCAACTTCAGTTCGTTAATGGGACGTACCGATCCTGCTTACTCACCTGGTTTCCGCTTTGGTCTTAATATCAACCCGACCTTCAAATACGGATTGGGACTCAATACCGGTTTGTATATGGACTTTTCTCGTGAACACGTAGCACCACACGAGCATATGGATATTTCACTGAATATTCCTTTGCAAGTATCGTTTCGCTATGAGATAGTTAAGAAACTCAGCTTTATGATTTATACCGGTCCGGTTATGGACTTTGAGTTATGGTATCAACACGATTACAGAGGTACTATCACCGAAGAGATTTACGACCCTGCAGACTGCTTTGACCTGCAATGGGGTATTGGTGCCGCTATTCAGTATAGCCGCATGCGACTAAAAGTCGGAGGTGAATTCGGTATGATTGATCAGAGCGACAATAATAACAGCGTTTACAGACAGAAGCCCGTTTATGTATCGTTGGCAATAATGTTCTAAACAATAATTAAGTAACTATATAAAAACTAAAACATATGAAAACTATTAAATTATCCGTAATCGCAGTAGCAGCTTTGGTATTGTCTGCATGCGGTTCAAGCAGTAATTTCACTTACACATCACGTAGCAACGCTATTGACAACGTCAATATTACTGCTACCAAGACTATCGTTGACGTAACTCCTGACTTCAGCAAGCGTATCACTGCAGAGTCATCACGTTGCATGTCCGTTGACGCGGCTAAGGAAGAGGCTAAGTACAATGCCATCATCAACAACAAGATTGATATCGTTGTTGACCCTATCTACAAGCTTGAGTACAAAGACGGTTCTGTTATTGCTTACCTGACCGGTTATGCAGGCTACTATCGCAACCCGCGTACCGAACTGGGTGATATTCAACTTCTTGAGTCTGTTAGCAAAGAGACGATTGAGAAGTACTTGCTCATGAAGGGTGATCCTCAGGTAGTAAAGGCTATTTATCACAAGAATGGTCCGTGTGGTGAGAATGGTGTTATCATCAATCACAGCAACGGTCTGCCTCTGCCTCCACCGGCAAGCGCTTCCGCTCCTGCAGCAGCTCCTAAGAGTGGTAGAAGATAAGTTCCTTAATAACAACAGAAAAGCCGAGGTATGCGCCTCGGCTTTTTCATGTGTATATACACCCCTTAGTTGCGGAAGTGGAGTTCGCCGTCACGGAGTTCAACCACTACAGGTTTCTTGCTGTCAACTTTACCACCGATAATCTGCTTACTCAGTTCGTTGAGAACAAGTCGTTGCAAAGCTCGTTTGACGGGACGAGCACCGAATTGCGGGTCGTAGCCTTCTTTGGCGATATAGTCAACGGCATCTTTTGTGACGCGCAACTCTATGCCTTGCTCGCTAAGCATCTTGTGGATGCGGCTTATCTGCAACTCAACAACTTCGCGTATATTGTCTTCACTCAGTTCGCTGAAGTGGATGATGTCGTCAATACGGTTGATGAACTCAGGCCTTACTTGTGCACGCAGTTGTTCCTCGGTGAGGTTAGATGTCATGATGATTAGCGTGTTCTTGAAGTTGACCGTACGTCCCTTGTTATCCGTCAGTCGGCCGTCGTCCAGCACTTGCAGCAGAACGTTGAATACATCAGGGTGAGCCTTCTCTATCTCGTCGAATAGGACGACAGAGTAGGGTTTACGCCTGATGGCTTCGGTCAATTGACCACCTTCGTCATAACCTACATATCCCGGAGGCGCTCCGATGAGTCGGGTCGCTGAGAACTTCTCTTGGTACTCCGACATATCTATACGCGTCATCATATTCTCGTCGTCGAAGAGGTAGTCGGCAAGTGCTTTTGCAAGCTCGGTTTTACCTACACCTGTGGTACCGAGGAAGATGAAACTACCTATAGGTCGTTTGGGGTCTTGCAATCCGGCACGACTACGGCGTATAGCGTCGCTGACGGCTATGATAGCATCGTCTTGTCCGATAACGCGTTTGTGCAGTTCTGTCTCCAGGTTAAGCAGTTTGTCACGCTCAGATTGCATCATCTTATTAACAGGAATACCTGTCCAACGTGCTACTACTTCGGCTATATCGTCTTCATCAACTTCCTCCTTGATAAGGCTTTCGCCACTAATCTGATGGAGGGCATCCTGTGCAGCCTTGATGTTAGCCTCGGCTTGCTGCAGTTTGCTGTAGCGAATCTCTGCCACCTTAGCATAATCACCTTCACGTTCAGCCACTTCGGCTTGATGCTTCATCTGCTCGATATTGGCTTTCTCGTTTTGGATGGTAGCCACGTAACCTTTCTCCTTCTCCCACTGCTTGTTGAGAGTGTCGCGTTTATCGGTGAGTGTCTTGAGTTGGCTTTTCAGTTGCTCCATCTTAGCGTCGTCTTTCTCCCGTTTTATGGCTTCGCGTTCTATCTCCAGCTGCTTAATCTGACGGTCGAGGTTATCAATCTCCTCGGGTTTGCTGTCCACCTCCAAACGTAGTTTGGCTGCGGCTTCGTCCACCAGGTCAATAGCCTTATCCGGCAGGTAACGGTCTGTGATATAACGTGCCGAGAGAGTTACGGCAGCTATGAGGGCATCATCTTTGATACGCACCTTGTGATGCGTTTCGTAGCGTTCCTTCAGTCCACGTAGGATACTGATGGTAGCAGCCTCATCGGGTTCATCCACCATCACCTTCTGGAAACGACGCTCCAGGGCTTTATCGGTTTCAAAGTACTTCTGATACTCATCCAGCGTGGTAGCACCTATGGCACGCAGTTCACCACGAGCCAATGCGGGTTTGAGTATGTTAGCGGCATCCATGGCGCCACTGGTTTTACCTGCCCCCACAAGAGTATGTATCTCATCAATGAATAGGATTATCTCACCTGCGGCAGCCACCACTTCGTTGATGACGCCTTTCAGTCGTTCCTCAAACTCCCCCTGATACTTGGCACCGGCAATCAGTGCACCCATATCCAGCGAGTATATCTGTTTCTTCTTCAGGTTCTCGGGTACGTCACCTCGTACGATACGATGAGCCAATCCTTCGGCGATGGCAGTTTTACCTACACCGGGTTCACCAATCAATATAGGGTTGTTCTTGGTACGGCGGCTCAGTATCTGCAGCACACGCCTAATCTCGTCGTCACGTCCGATGACGGGGTCTAACTTGCCGTTTTTGGCACGTTCGCAAAGGTTGATTGCAAACTTCTGCAAGTTCTCGTTGTTGTTTGTCTTTTCCATAGTCTTGTCCTTTCTTTAAATCTTTGCTTTAAGTTGGACAAACTATGTACCAAGATACGCCGCACTGCCAAAATGTCAGTATTGTGTCAGTTGAGTGTGTTTATAGTAGAAAGCCAGTATTTGTTGGTAGGTGAATCCCTCTTCCGCCATAACGGCTGCTCCTATCTGGCATAGTCCTGCGCCGTGTCCCCAGCCGTGGCCGTTAAGGGTGAAGCTGTCGGCGTCTTCGGTGACATAGAACCACGATGAGTAGAGGGTGCTATTGCTTAGAGTTTGTCGGATGACAAGCTCTTTGCCTATGGTCTCGCGGTGCTTGGTACCGACAATCTCCAGCCTGTCTATGCGTCCGCTCGCGCCGCGTGAGATAGGTATAAGGTGTTGTATTGTTCCGTAGTCCGTACCTGTTTTGCGGCGGACGATATCGCTTAGTTCGCTGCGGCTGTAACGGACGGTCCAGTCGTGATAGTCGTGTGTCTCCAGGTCGTAGTCGTTGAGGCTGCTGTCCGGGCGGGCTTTGCCGCAGTAGGGGCACTCAACGGACTCTATGTACGGCACGTCTATATCCTCCCAGCAAGTGCGCCATATCTCTGTTCTTCCTCCGCAGCACTTATGATAACGGCAGTCGCATATCTCGCCATTGCAGGTCAATACCTCATGTGCTGTCTCGCGCACGGCTTGTACGGCGCGGTCGTTGCGACGCAGTATGCCCTCATAGCGCTGGCAGTGGTCATCTGCACATACATCAAACCCCACGTGGTCGGTGTGCCCGATAGCCCTTACAGCCCAACTGCGGCTGATGACGGCATGTGCTTTGAGCAGTTCCATAGGAGCCGTCGCTGCCATCTCGGATGAAATGACGCTCGTCAGGTAGTCTTCTATGTCCAGCGTGTTGACGGCAGTCTCTGTTCCGTCGGCGTTATGGAGAATCTCCATCTGTCCTTCAAAGACCTGGTCCTCGTGCCTGTCCCAATGAAAACCGATGCCGATACGAACGTTCTTGAGCGTTGTAGTACCGTCATTGTTGCGCTGTAGTTCTATCTTTGGCGCAGTTAATATGCCAACCCGAATAGTCATCAGGTTGTGGGCACAAGGTCTTTCTTATGGAATTCCATCAGTCCGGGTATAGGGTCGCGCATAATTTTACCCAGTTGGAATCCGTAGTCGCTCAGTACTTCAGCAAGGATATCTTTATAGAAGTAAGCTACGCTACCTACAAATCCGACGGGCAAATTGATGGTCTCGCTCAGTTCTACGCCATCCTCTTCGTAGTATTGTTGTACGTTGCGGGTGATGAACTGTGAGAAATGGTCGTATAGCAGGTCGTGAATACGCTCGTCATCCAGGTGGTTGCTGCAGAAGCGTGCCAGGTTGGCCAGGAATCGGTTAGGGAAGGGCTGACGATAAACCTGCTCCAGGATATCAGCCTGCGTCAGGTTGTTCTCTGTCAGGAATGCTTCTTTCAGATCTGCTCCTAATTGATTCTTTAGTGCATCGCCGACGAGGCGTCGTCCCAGCGTGGCTGCTGAACCTTCATCGCCAAGGATGTAACCTAATGACGGCACGCACCACTTGATTACTTCACCGTCGTACAGGCACGAACCGCTACCTGTACCAAGGATGCAAGCCACTCCTTTTTCGTTGCCGAGCAGTCCGCGAGCTGCTCCAAGCATATCGCTTGCCACATCAATCTCTGCGTCTTTGAAAATGGCCTGCAAAGCTTTCTGTACAAACGGAGCTTTCTCCGGCGTACAACCGGCTCCATAGAAGAATATATGTGTCAACTTACCTGCCCAAAGCAGACTGCCTATCTCCGGCAGCAGGTGATTACTTATCGAGTTCTGCATCGCCACGCATGTCTGAAACATTGGGTTGATACCGTCGGTCATGAATTCCGAGTGTTGTCCGTTAGCTGTCATCAGGCACCAATGCGCCTTCGTCGAACCACTGTCTGCAATTAAAATCATGTCGCTAAATCTTAAAATTTGCGCAAAATTACAACAAAAAAACGATATGTACAAAAAAAAGTGTCCAGAGTGTATCTTTTTAGTCCTCTAATCCTCCCGTCATCCTCTCAGACGTTTTCGTCCCGTTTTCGTCCCGTTTTCGTCTTTTCTTCGAGTTGAGTTCGAGTCGTTTGCGGTTTTAGTTACATTCGCACATTCGTGCAAACACCAAGTCTTTTCCGTTAAAAATTCAAATACATTCGATTTTTACCGTAAAATCCTTGTATATTCCAAATATTTGTTGTAATTTTGCAGCGTGAAATAAAATTGGCTAAAGTAAATCCATTATCAATACCCAAAACAAACAACATTATGAAAAAAGTTTATTTTATTTTGGCGGCAGTAGTGATAGCTTTTGCTGCGTGTAATGAGAACTCACCGAGTAGCAGTAAGAAAGGCAGCGACGTGAAGGCTGTTGTCAACGAGAACTATGTGGCTAAGCCGTTTACCGTAAATGCACAGGGCG
>JAGCSQ010000102.1 GCA_017964045.1 Paludibacteraceae bacterium | reverse complement strand
TATGAAAAATATAGCATTTATCATCAACCCGATATCGGGTACGCAGAACAAGAAAAAACTGCCTAAGTACATTGACCAACTGCTGGACAAGGACCAGTGGCTCGCCAATATAGTGTTCACCGAATATGCAGGTCATGCCACCGAGTTGGCTTACCAGTTTGCCAAAATGGGCTTTGATGCCGTAGTGGCTGTCGGCGGTGACGGTACGCTCAACGAGGTTGCTCGCGGACTACGCGACAGCAAAACCGCAATGGGCATAATCCCTATGGGCAGCGGCAACGGCTTTGCACGCCACCTGAATATCCCTCTGCGTGCCAATAACGCCATCGAGATGCTTAACCACTGCGAGCCTATCAGCGTGGACTACGGATTGGCAACTGACCTCGACTCAAGCAGCGAAAAGATGTTCATCTCTACCTGCGGTGCCGGATTTGATGCACTGATAGCTGAGCACTTCGACAAAGACGGTTCACGCGGGTTCAAGACTTACTTTGAGAAGGTCATCAAGGACTTCGTTACCTATAAGCCTGAACAATATCGCATCAAGGGCGACGGCGGACTGAGTATCGACCAAAAGGCATTCCTCATCACCTTTGCCAACGCGAGCCAATGGGGCTACGAAGCTCGTATCGCTCCCAAGGCCAGCATCCAGGACGGCAAGATGGATATATGCATTATGCACAGCAATGCTATACTTGGTGCTCCCAGCTTGGCTCTGCGTCTGTTCACCAAGAGTCTTGACCAGAGCATGTTCATGGACACCTATCGCGCTAAGGACATCATCCTCGAGCGCGACGAGGAGGCTCCCTTCCATATCGACGGCGACCCCGTTAAAATGGGTAAAAATATAAATATTCGAATTGTCGCAGACGGACTGCGCGTCTTGGCAGAAAAGAGATTCTGATCTGTGATTTTGTGATTTGTGATTTATGATACTGAAGATTATCAATAAGAGCAATAACCCGCTGCCACGCTACGAGAGCGTGAGTGCTGCGGGTATGGATATACGTTGTAACCTCAGTGAGCCTGTGACGCTGCAGCCGCTGGAGCGCCGCCTGATACCTACAGGCCTGTACATCGAACTGCCGGAAGGCTACGAGGCACAGATACGTCCGCGTAGCGGACTGGCGCTAAAGCGTGGCCTGACCGTCCTCAACACTCCGGGTACGATAGATGCCGACTACCGCGGCGAGGTGGGCGTTATACTCATCAACCTCAGCAGCGAACCACAGACCATTGAGAGCGGTGAGCGCATCTGCCAGATGGTGATAGCACGCCACGAACAACCGGAACTTGTTGAGGTACAAGAACTCAGCACTACCGAACGCGGTGCAGGTGGATTTGGACACTCGGGAGTGAAATAGGTGATAGGTAGTAGATAATAGGTAATAAAGGGCTAATGAGGTTTTGGTCAGGGATAAGAGGATTGGTCGTTGGATTGGTAGTTCTGAGTGCTACTCCGCTATTCGGACAAATGACGCCGGAGCAGGAGCAGCAGTTCAAGTACTACTTCTACAGCGCACGCGAGCACTTCATCAATCAGCAATACACTCAGGCGCTACCGGAGTTGCTAATGTGCGAGACGCTCAACCCTAAAGACGGACAAACAAAAGAATACATCGGACTAATATACCTCATCTCACGACAGGGCGATAAGGCTACCGAATACCTGAAGGCCGCCTACGAAGCAGATCCGGCTAAACTTTGGCAAGGTTACTTTCAGATGCTGCCCAAGGAGAACGGCAAAGAACGCATAGCGGTGCTCAAAAAAGCGGCTGAGGGTAATCCTAAGGAAGAGGAAGTATGGACTTTGTACGTAGAAGAACTGGTCAATAACGGTTACCTGAAAGAGGGACTGAAGGCGCAGGACAAACTTGACCAAATCAAGGGCAGCGATATATACAGCGTCGCAACGCGCCACTATATCTACATGCGTCAGGGCAAGTTTAAGAAAGCCCTTAAGGTTGTAAACGACTACCTGGAGCTGGAACCGCGTGATACCAGAGTGCGCAAGCTGTATATCCAGACGCTCATCTACAGCCACGCCAAGTGGTCGGTGCTGGAGAAGGCATATATCGAGTACCTGCAGATGGACCCATACGATATGACTATGCTTAACGACTACGCTTACACAATGGCCATCAACGGAGGTGACCTCAAGAAAGCAGAAGCCATGAGCGCCAAGACCATTCGCGAGCAACCCAATAACGCCACGTTCCTGGATACCTACGCCTGGATCCTACACCTGCAGGGACAAGACAACCTGGCGCTATTCTACATCCGCAAGGCGCTAGACAACGTAGGCGAAGCAGACCGTAAAGTCATTGAGGAACATTATAAGACGATAGTGAAATAGTGAATAGTGAAGAGTGAAAAGTGAAAAGTACATATTAGTTTTATTGGCAGCAATTATGTTGCTCTTTAGCGGTTGTGCCAGTCAGCAGGTTGGAAAGAAGGCAGAAACGCAATGGCACACTATGCAGGCCAAGAACGTCAGAACAACCCTGTGGGTGGACCAAAAGACCTACACCGTCAACTGCACCTACCAGGCTGTGCGCGACTCCATGATAGTGATATCGGTGCGTCCGCTACTGGGTATTGAGGTGGCACGCGTGGAAGCGACGCCCAAGAAGATTGTCGTCATCGACAAAGTGCATGGCGAGTACACTCCGGCGCAATACAAGACACTCAATC
>JAGCSQ010000101.1 GCA_017964045.1 Paludibacteraceae bacterium | reverse complement strand
ATAGAGGCGGATAAGCGAATAATTGGTCAGCGCATAGCCCTGCTAAGAGACGAACTCAAGCGCATAGACCGTCAGATGGCGACGCAGCGACAAAACAGGGGGAAGATGGTGCGTGTGGCGTTGGTGGGATATACGAACGTGGGTAAGTCAACGCTGATGAACCTGCTGAGCAAGAGTGAGGTGTTTGCGGAGAATAAACTGTTTGCGACGCTGGATACGACAGTAAGGAAGATGACTATAGACAACCTGCCGTTCCTGCTGACGGACACCGTTGGATTTATACGTAAGTTGCCGCACCATTTGGTAGAGTCGTTCAAGTCAACACTGGATGAGGTGAGAGAAGCCGACCTGCTGGTGCACGTGGTGGATATAAGTCATCCGAACTTTGAGGAACAGTATAATGTGGTGGAACAGACGATAGCTGAGATAGTGGAGAGTGGAAAGTCGAAAGTGGAAAGCAAACGGATTCCTCGTATTGTGGTCTTTAACAAGATAGATGCTTTCACGTATGTGCCGAAAGAGGAAGATGACCTGACTCCGGCAACGAGAGAGAATATGTCGCTCAAGGATTTGGAGAAGAGTTGGATGGCACGGCTTGGCGACGACTGCATATTCATCTCGGCAAGAGAAAAGGAGAATATAGACGCGCTGAGGCAACTGTTGTACGACAGAGTGAAAGCAATACATGTGGAGAGGTATCCGTACAACGATTTTCTGTTCCAGAAATATGAGTGAAAATTGAAGATTGAAAAGTAAATAAAATATTAACTTTAAAATTTGTACCATTATGAATGACGAATTGAAACAAATTATGGCTGCAGCCGAGGTGTGGACTCGCGAGCCTTTTGACGCAGAAACCCGCGCTCAAGTGAAGAAAATGATGGAAGCAGAGGACAAGACTGAACTCATCGACGCTTTCTATCGCACTTTGGAATTCGGAACAGGTGGTCTACGTGGTATCATGGGTCCAGGTCTGAACCGTATGAACAAGTACATCGTAGCTCAGGCTACTCAAGGTTATGCAAACTACCTGCTGAAAGTACAGAAACAAGGTGGCTTCCAGAATGTACAGAATGGTCGCGTGGCCGTAGTCGTTGGTCACGACTGCCGTAACAACGGACGTTTGTTCGCTGAGACTGTAGCAAATATCTTCTCTGCTAACGGAATTAAGGTTTACTTGTTTGAGAGCCTTCGCCCGACACCGGAAGTAAGTTTTGCTATTCGTCATCTGAAATGCCAAGGTGGTGTAAATGTAACTGCAAGCCACAACCCGAAAGAGTACAACGGCTACAAAGCATACTGGGAGGATGGTAGTCAGGTTCTACAACCGCATGACCAAGGTATCATCGAAGAAGTAAACAAAGTAACTCTGGCTGACGTTAAGTGGGAAGCTAACAAAGACCTCATCGAGATTATTGGCGGTGAGATGGATTACGACTACATGATGGCTGTTAAGGAAGTGCTCATCGACCAAGAGAGCATCAACCGCCAGAAAGACCTCAATATCGTTTATACACCTATGCACGGTGCCGGTCGTCAGATCGTTCCGATGTGCCTACGCAGCTGGGGATTCCAGAATATACACGTTGTTCCCGAGCAGATGGTTATCGACGGAAACTTCCCGACAGTGGTTAGTCCTAACCCCGAGAACGCAGAGGCTATGACGCTGGGTATGAAGCTTGGTACTAAGCTCGGCGCAGACCTGGTAATCGCCAGTGACCCCGATGCAGACCGTATCGCTATCGTATGCCGCAATGATAAGGGTGAGTGGGTTATCATCAACGGTAACCAGACCAATATCATGTATCACTACTACATCATCAACAATATGAAGCGTCTGGGTAAGCTCCGCGACGATATGTTCATCGTTAAGACTATCGTTACCAGTGAGCTCATCCGCAAGATTGCTGACCGTCAGGGTGTGACCATGACAGATGAATACACCGGCTTCAAGTGGATTGCTAACCGCATCCGTATGTGGGAAGGCAAGCGTAAATATATCGGTGGTGGTGAGGAGAGCTTCGGCTTCTTGCCGTACGACGCTGTTCGCGATAAATGCTCACCGTCAGCTATCTGCCTCATCTGCGAGATCGCTGCTTACGCTAAGGATAACGGCATGACGCTGTATGACTACCTGCTCAAGATCTACGAGGACTATGGCTTCCAACGTGAAACCACTATCAACGTAGTTCGTCCGGGTAAGACGGGTGCTGAAGAGATTGCTCAGATGATGGTTGACTATCGTAACAATCCGATTGCTGAGATCGATGGTGAGAAGGTAGTTAAGATTAAAGACTTCAAGTTGCTCAAGCAACGCGAACTCAAGGACGGCAAGTGGGTTGAGTCGGACTTCGACATGCCGTTACATGCTACCTCGAATGTACTGCAATACTTTACAGACGGTGGTTTGAAAGTAAGTGTTCGTCCTTCAGGAACAGAGCCAAAGATTAAGTTCTACTTCGAGATCCCGGTTAAGAGCGGCAAGCCGTTCACAGGAGCTGACTACGAGCGCTGCACCGCTGAGGCAGAGGCACGTATTCCGGCAATCAAGAAGAGCTTGGGAATCTAAAGAGTGATAGTGGTAGCGCTCAGTTTGGGCGCTGCCAAAAACATTGAGGCGTTGTCGGCAAAGCGCTCAGCGGCCTCGGTGGTGAGATAAGAGCAAGACCCTCCGCGTGAGAGGTCTTGTTCTATTTCTGTATGACGACGTAGATAGTCGGCAAGGCTGTCTGCCACCAATTGTCCTTGCGAGACGATGGTGATTTGAGATTGAAGATTGGATATTTGAGATTTGATTTTTGGCATCAGCAGCGGATAGTGCGTGCAGCCAAGGATGAGAGTGTCAATCTGCGGGTCTTGCTCCAGCAGGGCGTTTATATCTTCGTGCACAAAGAAATCAGCTCCGTCGCTGAGGTGCTCGCCTGACTCGATGAGCGGAACCCACATCGGGCAAGCGTGCTGCGAGATGGCAAAGTTGCCGATTTTCTGCAACTCAATGACATAACTCTCGCTGGAAACGGTACCAGGCGTCGCCAGTATGCCGACATGTCCGTTGCGCGTGATGGCCGGTACGGCTTCGACGGTGGGACGTATGACGCCGAGAACGCGCACTTTGCTTGCATCTATATCGTGCTGCTGGATAGTACGTAGGGCCTTGGCAGAGGCTGTGTTGCATGCCAGAATGATAAGACGGCAACCTTGCGACTGCAGGTAACGAACAGCCTCAAGAGTATACTCGTAGATAACCTCAAACGAACGTGTGCCGTAAGGAGCACGAGCATTGTCGCCGAGGTAGATATAATCGTACTCGGGAAGTCGCTTACGGATGGCCTCCAGGATGGTCAATCCGCCGTATCCGCTATCAAAAACACCTATTTTCATACGTTTCAGGCTGCAAAAGTACAAAAAAAACACAAAATATACAAATATATTTTGGTATTTCACGAAAAAATAGTAACTTTGTGCGCTAAAGTATGGCAAAAGACATAGAAGTTTAACAAAAATAACTATATAAAGCAATGAAATTTAATGTATCAAGTACTCGTTTGTTTGCTCAGTTGCAAGCAGTGAGCCGTGTTATCGCAGCTAAGAACAGTCTGCAGATTTTAGAGGACGTATTATTTGACCTTAAGGGCAATGAGTTGACCTTGACCGCTTCTGATGGTGAGACCACCATCCGCACAAGTCTGGAGGTTGAGAATGCTGAGGGTGAAGGTATGGTAGCCAGTGGTGCTAAGTTGCTGCTTGAGACCCTGAAGGAGTTCCCGGAGCAACCGTTGACATTCCATATCGACGATCAGAATTTCGGAATCAATATCGTTAGCGCAAATGGAACATACTCGTTTGTAGGTGCTAATGGTGCTGAATATCCGCAGATGCCTGTTGAGGGTGATGCTAAGGGTGAGTTCGCCCTGGATGCAGAAGTACTGCTGGATGCAGTGAACAAAACTATCTTCTGCACCGCTGACGATGAGCTTCGTCCGGTTATGAATGGTATATACTTTGACTTGCATGAGGATCGCCTCGTGTTGGTTGCTACTGACGCTCACCGCCTGGTACGCTACACCAACCTGGCAATCAAGAGTGCTGCTCCGGCAAGCTTTATTCTGCCGAAGAAGCCTGCAGGACTATTGAAGAACGTTCTTGGTAAGGGTGAGGGTGAAGTACGCGTTATCTTCGGTGAGAAGAACGCTCGCTTTGAGTGCGGCAAGACACTGATCGTATGCCGTCAGATTGAGGGTCGTTTCCCGAACTACAATGCCGTTATTCCTCAGAATAACCAGAACCGCGTTACCGTTGATCGCTTGACAATGCTGAACGCTTGCAAGCGTGTGGCTGTATTTGCTAACACAGGAACATCGCTGCTCAAGTTGGCTCTCAGCGAGAATAGCATTAAGATCAGTGCTCAGGATATCGACTTCTCAACAAGCGCAGAGGAGACTATCGCATGCTCATACAATGGCATGATGATGTCCATCGGCTTCAAAGCTCCGTTCCTGATTGAGATTCTCAACTCAATCGACAGCGACGAGGTTGTACTGGAACTCGCTGATCCTGCTCGTGCAGGTTTGATTCTGCCGACAGAGAGTCCTGAGAACGAAGATTTGTTACTCCTCTTGATGCCGATGCTGCTCAATGACTAAGCTCAATCTTACACGTCCGCTCGTGTTCTTTGACCTGGAGACAACAGGTGTTAATATAGGCACGGACAGGATAGTTGAAATCAGTTATATCAAGCTCTTCCCCGATGGTCACTCTGAGGGGAAGACTTATCGTGTTAAGCCTACAATGCTGTTGATGGGGCAGGAGGTGGCGATGCATATACCTGATGAGGCTTCGGCCGTTCATGGTATTCATGACGAGGATGTGGCTAATTGTCCAACCTTCAAGGAATTGGCCCCTGAGATAGCAGACGCTATGCGCGACTGCGACCTGGCCGGCTATAACAGCAACCGCTTTGATGTGCCCCTCTTGGCAGAGGAGTTCATGCGTGCCGGCGTGGATGTGGACCTCAAGAAAGCCAAACTAGTAGATGCATTTACTATCTTTCAGAAGAAGGAACCCCGTAATCTGACAGCAGCGTATAAATTTTACTGCGGCAAGGATCTTGAGGGGGCTCATGCCGCCAATGCTGATATAACGGCTACATTGGAAGTGCTGGAGGCTCAGCTGGAGCGCTATGACGACCTACCTACATCGGTGGATGAACTGGCCGCCTACACGGGTTCGGCACAGCAATATGCTGATTTTGCAGGTAGAATCATCTATAATGAAAAGGGAGTGGAGTGCTTTAACTTCGGTAAGTATAAGGGTATGCCGGTCATTGACGTGTTCCGCCGTGATCCGAGTTACTACTCATGGATTAAACAGGGCGACTTCCCCGAGTACACAAAGGGTGTTTGCACTCGTATTTATTTAAGCAAGTAATCTTTGATTAACAATAAACCTATGCGAAAACTAACTGCTGAAGAGATTAGTCAGCTGACAGCTCAAGGTTGTAAGGCACAAGACTGGAACAGGATAGAAGTTAAAGAGGGATTTAATGCCTCTAATGTTATGGACGTTAACTTCTCGGGCGATGTTCGCCTCGGTGTCTTTGACCGTAGTTTTGAATTGCCGGGTGGCGTGCAGGTTAACTCAGGAATCTATCACGCAACAATACATAACTGCGAGATTGGCGATAACTGCCACCTATATAATATCCACAACTATATAGCCAACTACCGTATCGGTCATGATACATGTATTGAGAATGTAAACGCCATTCTTGTTGACGGCAAGACGAGTTTCGGTAACGGCGTACGCGTGCCGGTGATGAACGAGGGTGGAGGACGCGAAATTCCTATCTTTGACCACCTGAGTGCCAGCTTGGCATATATACTGACGCTGTATCGTCATCGTCCACATTTAATTGAGACGCTGGACAAGATGATTGATGACTACGCTGAGCAGGTATCAAGCACAGTTGGCGAGATTGGTGACCACGTACGTATTCTCAACTGCGGCAGTATTAAGAATGTTCGCATAGGCAGCTATGCCAAGATAGCAGGTACCAGTCGTCTTAAGAACGGAACTATCAACTCCAACGAAGCAGCTCCGGTTAAGTTGGGTTCGGGCGTTAAGTGCACCGACTTCATCATCAGTTCGGGAGTTGAGATTCTTGACTCGACGATTGTGGACAAGTGCTTTGTCGGACAGGGATGTATCTTTGACAAGCATTACTCGGCAGGTGAGAGCCTCTTCTTCAGTAACTGCCAGGGTATGCACGGAGAAGCTTGCGCTATCTTTGCCGGACCATATACGGTTACGCACCATAAGAGTACGCTGCTGATTGCCGGTATGTTCTCGTTCCTGAACGCAGGGTCGGGTAGCAACCAGAGTAACCATATGTACAAGCTTGGTCCTATCCATCAAGGTGTGGCAGAGCGTGGTGCTAAGACAACATCAGACAGTTACCTGCTATGGCCGAGTAAGATAGGTGCTTTCTCGCTGGTTATGGGTAGGCACACTCATCACGCTGATACAGCAGAGTTGCCGTTCTCATACCTGATAGAGAATAACTCGGAGAGCTATATTGTACCCGGCGCCAACCTGCGTACAGTAGGTACTATCCGTGATGCGCAGAAGTGGCCTAAGCGTGATAACCGCAAGGATCCTAATAAACTGGACTTTATCAACTTCAACCTTCTCTCGCCTTATACCGTCGGTAAGATGTGGCGTGGACGTGAGGTGTTGTTGGAGCTCAAGCAAATAGGTGGTGAGAATACAGAGGTTTACGGCTACAAGAACTGCCATATACGCAATTCGTCGCTAAATCATGGTATAGGATTATATGAGATTGGTATAGCCAAGTTCCTTGGTAACTCACTAATCAGCCGTCTGCAACTTAAAGCGGCAGAGGCAAAGACAATGGAGGATATCCGCCGTGCTCTGACACCGGAGAATAATATCGGTCTGGGCGATTGGATTGACCTTGCCGGATTGTTGGCACCTAAGAGTGAGGTGACACGATTGATGAATGATATCGAAAAAGGAGAAATGACCTGGCAAGATATACAGGCTCGTTTGGCAGAGATGCACAATAAGTACTACGACTACGAGTGGACTTGGGCACTTGATAAACTGCAGTATGTTTGGAAATGCCAACTCAGTGAGGTTACTATTGAACAACTTCAGAATACAGTTCGCTCGTGGAAGGATGCCGTAGTTAAACTCGACCAGATGGTATATGATGACGCTCGCAAGGAGTTTGACCTGAATAGCCAGACTGGTTTCGGCGTGGACGGTGATGCCGCTCAGCAGAAGAAGGACTTTATCTCTGTTCGTGGCAGCTTCCAATCTAATCCGTTTGTACAGGCCGTAAAAGAACATATCAAGGTTAAATCCGCACTTGGAGATAATATACTCGCACAACTGAATGATATTAAATGAGCAGTGCTCAATTGACCATATTAGGTTCGGGTTCGGCACTTCCTACATGGCAGAACTCACCGTCAGGACAGATACTGACGCTGTGCGATAAGTCATTCCTTATTGACTGCGGTGAGGGAGTGCAGATAACTATGCGCCGTCTGGGTGTTAAGACTGCCAGGTTGTACTCGGTATTTATCTCACACCTGCATGGCGACCATTGCTTTGGATTGATAGGCCTAATATCCACGCTCTCGATGATGCATCGCACTCAACCGTTGCATATATATGCTCATCGCGATCTGGAGAAACTGCTACGTCCGTGGCTTGATTATCATTGTCAGGAATTGTCGTACGAGGTTATCTTCCATCATATCAACCCGCGCAAACAGGAGGTTATATTTGAGGATAGGACAGTCACGGTAGAGACTATTCCTCTCAAGCACAAAGTGCCAACCTGTGGATTCCTCTTTACGGAACACCACCGTGACAGTGAGCCGATTAAGCGTTATGCTTATTGCTCGGATACACTATTCACAGAGAAGATCGTTCCTCAGTTGGATGGCATAGATGTCCTCTACCATGAGGCCACTTATACCGATGAGCACGAACACCGTTGCAAAGGCACTATGCACTCGACTGCCCGTCAAGCTGCTACGATAGCTACTAAAGCACATGCTCGCAAACTCATTATTGGGCACTTCTCCGCACGAGTTGATGACCATGAACTATTCCTCAATGAAGCACAAGAGGTTTTCCCTAATACCGTCATGGCCGTTGAAGGCGAAACAATAGAATTATAATGGCAAAGACAACTGTTCAATATGTTTGTTCCAGTTGTGGGGCTAAAGCTCCGCAGATGCTTGGTCGCTGTCCTGTGTGTGGAGAGTGGGGACCGTACGAGGAAGAGGTGGCTATAGCTTCAACCGGCAAGAATACTCACAGCATAGGTGGTATCAAATCTACTCCGCAGAAGATTAACGAGGTAAACTATCAGGAAGAACAGCGTATTGACATGCACAACGGTGAACTCAACCGAGTATTGGGTGGTGGACTTGTTCCCGGTAGTTTAGTGTTGCTTGGCGGTGAACCCGGTATAGGTAAATCAACGCTTGCCCTACAAGTACTTATGCAGCAAGGTGAGCGTAAAACCCTTTATGCAAGCGGTGAGGAGTCTGCACAGCAGATACGACTGCGAGCAGAACGATTGGCCGGTAAGCCGGATAACCTGTATGTGGTAAGCGAGACCTCACTTGAGAAAATACTGGAGCATGTGAAATCGATAGAGCCGGAGATAGTTGTCATTGACTCTATTCAGACCATATCCGTTGATGGCGTTGATGCTACAATAGGTAGCCTGACGCAAGTACGCGAGTGCGCGGCTCGTTTGCTGCAGTTTGCCAAAGAGCAGAATATTCCATTCATCCTCATCGGTCATATCAATAAAGAGGGATCGCTGGCGGGACCTAAAGTGCTTGAGCATATAGTTGACACCGTCCTTCAGTTTGAGGGTGACCAGCATTATATGTACCGCATCCTGCGTGCCCAGAAGAATCGTTTTGGTTCAACATCTGAGCTCGGTATATACGAGATGCGGCAGGATGGACTGCGTGAGGTGACTAATCCATCAGAGTTATTGCTATCTACTAATCGCGAAGGCTTAAGCGGAATTGCTATCGCTGCGGCTGTTGAGGGAGTGCGTCCGTTCCTTATTGAGGTGCAGGCACTCGTTAGCAGTGCTGCCTATGGCACTCCGCAACGCTCATCAACAGGCTTTGATGGCAGACGACTCAATATGTTGCTTGCTGTACTGGAAAAGCGTGTCGGCTTTAACCTACTGCAAAAGGATGTCTTCATCAATATTGCCGGTGGACTCAAGGTCAATGACCCTGCTATCGACTTGGCAGTGTTGGCAGCTGTGCTGAGCAGCAATGTTGACATTGCCCTAGACAGCGAGACATGTCTGACCGGAGAGGTGGGGTTGACAGGAGAGATTCGTCCTGTAGCACGATTGGAGCAACGTATCAGTGAAGCTGAGAAACTCGGTTTTAAGCGTATTCTTGTTCCCGCCGGTCAGCAGATAGCAAAAAAGAACCTCCACATAGAAGTTGTAGAGGTTCAAAAGGTTACTGACGCTTTCCGTTTACTTATTCGCCATTAGGTATTCATGCATTGCCTTGGCTGCTTTGCGGCCATCTGACATAGCGAGGATAACCGTTGCTCCGCCACGGACAATATCTCCGCCGGCAAAAATTGTCGGTATATTCGATTGCATGGTGTCTTCTCCAACGACGATGGTTCCCTTACGGCTTATTTCCAGTCCTTGCACAGCAGCCGGAATAAGCGGATTAGGACTCACACCTACAGCAACGATGACAAGGTCAACGGGCATTGTCACGGTCTTGCCTTCTACAGGTACGGGACTGCGACGACCTGATTCGTCCGGCTCGCCGAGTGTCATCACTTGCAGTACTGCCTCATTGACACGTCCGTTCTCATCTGCGTGGTACTCAATTGGGTTATGCAGGGTCATGAACTCGATGCCTTCTTGTTTAGCATGCTGTACTTCTTCAATACGAGCCGGCATCTCCTCTTCGCTACGGCGATAG
The DNA here is from genome assembly GCA_017964045.1 of Paludibacteraceae bacterium. Taxonomy (GTDB): domain Bacteria; phylum Bacteroidota; class Bacteroidia; order Bacteroidales; family Paludibacteraceae; genus Colicola. The sequence goes on along the minus strand of JAGCSQ010000101.1, from coordinate 1,410 downwards.
ACTATTGTTGCATGCTCAGCACCAAGACGCTTAGCTGTACGAACCGCATCCATTGCGGTATTGCCGCCACCTACAACGATGACGTTCTTGCCATAGAGCAACGGAGTGTCAGTTGCATCGTTGGAAGCGTCCATGAGATTGACACGTGTCAGGTACTCATTGCATGAGAGCACTCCATTGAGGTTCTCACCGGGTATATTCATGAAGCGTGGCAAACCCGCGCCTGAGCCAACAAATACTGCTTTGTAGCCTTCGGTTTTGAGATCGTCCATACTGAGCGTCTTACCAATGATTGTATCTTTGCAGAACTCAACACCCAGGGCTTTTAGTCCTTCAATCTCACGGTCTACGATAGCGTTCGGTAGACGGAACTCAGGAATACCGTACTTGAGAACGCCGCCAATCTCGTGCAGAGCCTCAAAGACGGTAACGCGATAGCCGTACTTAGCCATATCTCCTGCAAAAGTCAGTCCGGCAGGACCACTACCTACTACAGCAATCTTCGGACCTGTCGGTTTTTTATGCTCGACTTTTGACTTCTGACTATTCGAATAATCAGCAATGAAGCGTTCAAGGTAGCCGATAGCGACAGGCTTACTATTCATCTTAAGGTGGATACACTGTGCTTCGCACTGCTTCTCTTGCGGGCAAACACGACCGCAGACAGCGGGAAGGGATGAACTCTCTTTAATGATAGCCGCTGCTCCAAGTACGTCACCGGTTTCAAGAGTCTTGATGAATCCGGGGATATTTATATTTACAGGGCATCCTTGTACACACCCTGGGTTTTTACAATTGAGACAACGATGACTCTCTGTGATTGCTTGCTCAAATGTTAATCCTTGGTTAACTTCTTCATGCAGGCTCTTCACACGTACTTCGGGACGAAGTTCCGGCATCTGTACGCGAGGAATAGCCACGCGATCCTTAGGTTTACCATCAAAAGGCTCTACAGCACCGATAGTTACGGCTTGACAGAAGGATTTCCTTTCATCTTTCACCTCTAATCTTTCACCTTTATTATAGGCCTCTATTGCTGCTACCTCTTCGGTTTTGTATGAACGCAGACGAGAGAGCATTTCATCGAAGTCCACCTCATGAGCATCAAACTCCGGTCCGTCAACGCAAACAAAACGCGTTTTTCCTCCTACTGTCACACGACAAGCACCGCACATGCCTGTTCCGTCAACCATGATGGTGTTTAGGCTGGCGTCAGTCGGTATATTGTATTTTTTAGTTGTCAGAGCTACGAACTTCATCATTATAGCCGGACCGATGGTGATGCATTTATCTACCTTCTCACGGTTGATGATTTTCTCTACACCTGCAGTCACTAAACCTTTTTCGCCTGCTGAGCCGTCATCTGTCATGACGATTACTTCGTCGGAGCAGGCAGCCAATTGATCCTTT